>DASTRJ010000037.1:0-37283 GCA_035761245.1 Capillimicrobium sp.
CCGCGCGCGCGGCCAGGACGGTCGACATGATCGCGCCGACCATGTCGGCGACGGTCTCGGGCGGCCGCGGCTCCATCGCCAGGCCGGTCATCGCCGCCAGCGAGTTGACGTACGAGCAGCCGAGGATGTTGCCGATCTCGCCCAGCGCGCCGCGGCCGTCCTCGGTGCCCGGCTCGACGCCGAGCAGCCCGCAGAGGGTCGCCTCGTCCTCCGGCGGGAACAGCAGCAGCACGGTGGCGTCGAGGTCGCCGAAGATCGGCAGCACGACGCCGGTCGCCTCGGACTCCGGGTCGCCGGCCGCGTCGACGGCGTCGGCGACCGGCAGCGCGCTCGCCGCCGGGACGCTGATGTCGACGGGGTGGCCGAGCATCGCCGACAGCGCGGTGCCGGCGTTCCCCGAGCCGATGTTGGCCAGCTCCCGGAGGGCGTCGAGCTGGAGGTCGGTGTAGTTCGTGGACACGGTGGAGTTCTCCCTAGGCAGCGACGGCGAGCCCGGCGGTGGGCACGAGCGCGTCGCAGTCGACGATCAAGGCGATGTCGCCGCTGGACAGCACGGCCCCGCCCGAGACCGCCGCGGTGTCGGCCACGTCGGACGGCAGCGGGCGGGTCACGAGCTCCCGCTGGCCGACGAGCTTGGTGACGGCGAGCGCCATCGTGCGCTCGCCGCTGGTGACGATGACGGCGTGGTCGCCGCCGGACGGCAGCCCGCGGCCGAGCGCCTCGCCGCCGTCGAGCAGCGGGAAGACGTCGTCGCGCATGACGAGCATCCGCGACCCGGCGACCGAGCGGACCGCGTGGTCCTCGAGCCGGACGGTGCGCTCGACCCGCTCGAGCGGGACCGCGTACGGCAGCCCGCCGACCTCGACGAGGAGGGCCGACATGATCGCCAGCGTGAGCGGCAGCCGGATCTGCGCGGTGGTGCCCGAGCCGAGCTCCGAGACGAAGCCGACGTCGCCGCCGAGCTCGCGGATCGTGGTGCGCACGGCGTCCATCCCGACGCCGCGCCCTGAGATGTCGCTGGTCGTCTCCGCGGTCGAGAAGCCGGGGGCGAACAGCAGCTCGGCGGCGCGCGCCTGGTCGATCCCCTCGGCCTGCTCGGCGGTGATGAGCCCGCGCTCGACCGCCTTCGCGGCGACCTTGGCGGGGTCGATGCCGCGCCCGTCGTCGCGGACGCTGATGACGACGTTGCCGCCCTGGTGGACGGCGGCGATCTCGAGCGTGCCGGTCGCCGGCTTGCCCGCCGCCTCGCGCTCGGCCGCCGGCTCGAGGCCGTGGTCGAGCGCGTTGCGCACGAGATGCACGAGCGGGTCGCCGAGCGCGTCGACGACGGTGCGGTCGAGCTCGGTGTCCTGGCCGACGAGCTTGAGCTCGACCTGCTTGCCGAGCTTGCTGGAGAGGTCGCGCACGAGCCGCGGGAAGCGCAGGAAGACGGCCTCGACCGGGATCATCCGCACCTGCATGACCATCGACTGCAGCGCCTGGGAGGCGCGCGCGAGGTCGGCCATCGCCTGCTGCAGCCCCGGCACGTCGGCCTGCTGCGCGAGCGACTCGACGTGCGTGCGGTGCACGACCAGCTCGCCCATGTAGTGCATGAGCTGGTCGAGGCGCTCGGCGTCGACGCGGACGCTCGTGGCGGCCTTCTTGCCCGAGGACGCGGCCGCGACGGGCGGCTCGTCGGCGGCCGGCGTGGCGACGCGGCGTCGCGCCGCCTCGGCCGCGGCGGCCGCCTCGGCGAGGTCCTCGTCGGTGACCTGGAACACCTCGGCGCCGGTGACGTCGGCGATCCCCGACGCGGCGGCCCGGATGTCCTCGTCGGTCGCCTCGGCGGCGAGCCACGCCTCGATGCGGCGCCCCTCGAAGGCGTCGACCTTGTCGATCGCCGGCGCGGACGCCAGCACGGTGCCCTGCTCGCCGAGCGCGTTGAGGACCATGAAGGCGCGGACCGACGGCATCGCGCACGCCTCGTCGAGCGCGACGTCGATGCGCACGATGCGCCGGCCGCCGGCGCGCTCGGCCACCACCTCGGGCGGCGGGACGGGCGCCGGGCCGCCGTGGCGGTAGGCCTCCTGCTCGGGCGAGCGGGCCCGGACGAGGCCCTTCAGCGCGGTGATGAGCTCGGACGGGTCGAGGTCCTCGGCGCCGGTCTCCTCGATCGTGTCGATCTGCTCGCCGAGCGCGTCGAGGCACTGGAAGAGCACGTCGATCGCCTGGCGCGGGAGGCCCGAGGTGCGCTGGCGCAGCAGCTCGAAGACGTCCTCCATCTCGTGCGTGAGCGCCGCCATCTGGGCGAAGCCCATCGTGGCGCTCATGCCCTTCATGGAGTGGGCGATCCGGAAGATCTCGTTGACCGTCTCCTGGTCGTCCGGGGTCTCCTCGATCCGCACGACGGCGAGGTTGAGCTCCTGGAGGTGCTCGCGCGCCTCGGCGAGGAACATCGGCATGTACTCGGAGACGTCCATCAGCTCTTCCGGTAGACGAAGGGGTGGGTGGAGGTCAGGCCCATCGAGCGCGGCTCGTGGATGCGCTCGGTGGACCCGATGACGAGGTAGCCGCCGGGGCGCAGCGCCTCGGCGAGCCGCGCGTGCAGCGCGTTGCGGACCTCGTCGGTGAAGTAGATGACGGTGTTGCGGCAGAGCACGAGGTCGAGCCGGCCGGCGGGCACGCGCATGTGCAGCAGGTCGTCGACCTCGAACCGGCACATGCCGATCAGCTCGCGGCGCGCCTGCCAGCCGCCGTCGACGCGCTCGAAGTGGCGCTCGAGCTCGGCACGCGGCGCCGACCGGGCGTCCTCGTCGGTGAAGCGGCCGAGGCGGGCGCGCTCGACCATGCGCCGGTCGATGTCGGTGCCCTTGATCGTCACCCGCGCGTGCGGCACGTGGGTGCGCGCGAGCGCCGCGACCGTGTAGGCCTCGGCGCCGTACGAGCAGCCGGCGCTCCAGGCGGCGATCGTGCGGTTGCCCGCCGCGAGCTCCGGCAGGAGCGTCTCGCCGACGAGCTTCCACTGCTCGGGGTTGCGCCACAGCTGCGAGACGTTGATCGTCATGCGATCGAGGAACTCGTCGAGCTCGGCGCGCTCGCGGCGCAGCAGGCTCAGGTAGTCCCCGAGCCCCTCGGTGCCGCGGCGGCGGGCGAAGGAGCGGATGCGCCGCTCCATCTGGCCGCGCTTGTACTGGCTGAGGTCGACCGCGCAGAGGCTGCGGACGCCCTCGCAGAAGTCGGCGTAGTCGTCGCGCTGGGTGAGCGTCGTCGGCGTCATCACGCACCGGCCTCCTGGACGATCGCGGCGGGCAGGTCGCGCAGGTCGAGGATCGCGTCGGCCAGGCCGGCCTCGGCGATCGCGCGCGGCATCCCGTAGACGGTGGCGCTCGACTCGGCCTCGACGAGCACCCGCCCGCCGCGGCGCTTGACCGCCTGCGCGCCCTCGAGCCCGTCGCGGCCCATGCCGGTGAGCACGACGAGCAGCGTGCGGGCGCCGAACGCCTCGGCGACGTCGACGATCGTCAAGTCGGCGCGCGGGCGCAGGGCGCCGATGGCGGGCGCGTCGGAGAGCGCGGCGCGGCGGCCGTCGGCCAGCCGCAGGTGCGAGCCGCCGGGCGCGAGGAGCGCGACGCCGGGGTCGAGCAGCTCGCCGCCGTCGGCCTCACGGACGCTGAGCTTGCTGGCGCGGTCGAGGCGCTGGGCCAGCGAGGCGGTGAAGCCGGGCGGCATGTGCTGGACCATGAGCGTGCCGGCGCCGAGGCGGGCGGGCAGCTTCGGCATCAGCTCGGCGAGCGCGCGCGGGCCGCCGGTCGACGAGGCGATGACGACGGCGCGCGCGGTCCTCGTGCGCACGACGGGTCGCGGCGGCGCGACGTGCGCGCGCCCGTGGCCGGCGCGGCGCCGCGAGGTGGCGGCCGCGCGGACCTTCTCGCCGAGCTCGGAGACGAACGTCGACAGCGGCTCGCCGGCGGCGGGCTTGGCGACGAGGTCGAAGGCACCCTCGGCGAGGGCGTCGACGGCGCGCGCGCCGTGCGCGGGCGAGAACGCCGAGACGACGACGACGGGGACGTCGGCGGCCCCGGGCTTCTTCAGCTCGCGGAGCACGCCCATGCCGTCGAGGCCGGGCATGGCGAGGTCGAGCGTCATCGCGTTCGGGCGATGGCGCTGGCAGAGCTCGAGCGCCTCGTCGCCGTTGGCGGCGGAGCCGACGACGTCGAAGCCCTCCTTCTCGAGCGCCGACGCGACGACCCGGCGCATGAGGCCGGAGTCGTCGGCGACGACGATGCGTTGACGGGTGGCGACCGGCATGGCGGGGAACGGGCGGAGCGGTCGGTGTGCGAGGCGCGCTACGCGGCCTCGGCCACCAGCTCCTCGACACCTCCGAACAGGCCGACCGGGTCGAGCAGGACGACGAGACGCTGGTCGATCTTCGCGATCGCCTCGATCGCCGGGTCGCCGGCGGCCGGGACGGTGTCGAGCTGCTCGGCCTCGACGGTGAGGACCTCCTCGACGTCGTCGACGATCACGCCGGCCATGTCGCTCGAGGTCTCGACGATCACGATCTTGGCGTGCTCGGAGCGCTCGGACGGCAGGCCGAGGCGGGCGGCGAGGTCGTAGACGGGCACGATCTTCCCGCGCAGGGAGATGACGCCGCGCACCCACGACTCGTCCGAGGCGACCGAGCGCGGCTCGGTCCAGCGGATGATCTCGTGGACCTGCGTGATGGGCAGCGCGTACTCCTCGGCTCCGAGCGAGAAGACGACCAGCTGGCGGTGGGAGTCGGACATGCGGTGAGGACCTCGAAGACGTGTGGTGGCTACCCGAAGGTCGTCGGCAGTCGAGCCGCCCGCTTGAGGGGCTCAAGGCGAAAGCGGACCGACCGACTACCGGGCGGACTCGCCCCCTCCACGAGTCCTCATCCCGAATGCACCTTCCCTCCCTCCGCAGGGCCGCGACGGCGGCCTCCGCATTCCTGCTGGTCGCTCCCGCGTACGCGTTCGCGGGGCCGCGCGCCGACGCCCCGGACCCGAAGGACTTCGGCGAGAGCACGCCCCTGAACCTGCCGTCCGACGACCCGCAGGCGCTCGACACGACCGGCGGCTCGAGCGGCGGCAGCCTCGTGCGCACCTTCGTCGGCCTGGCGATCGTGATCGCCGTCATCTACGGCCTCGCCTGGGTCCTCAGGCAGGTCAAGGCGAGCAAGGAGGAGCGCGGGCGCGGCCACGGGCTCAGCACCGCCGCGGTGCTCCCGCTCGGCCCCGGCCGCTCGCTGCATCTCGTCCGCGCCGGCCGCGAGCTCGTGCTCGTCGGCGTCGGCGAGCACGGCGTGGTGCCGATCCGCAGCTACAGCGAGGAGGAGGCCGCGCGCCTCGGCCTCGACCTCGGCGAGGGCGCCGACGAGCCCGCCGAGCCCGAGCAGCGCGGCGGCCGGCCGAAGCCGCCGACGATCGCCGCGTTCCTCGATGCGCTGCGCGAGCGGACGGTGCGCTGATGGAGGGCCAGAACGCCGTCCAGCTGCTGCTGCTCATCGGCGGCTTGACGCTCGTCCCGGCGATCCTCTTCACCGTCACCGGGTTCACGCGCATCCTGATCGTCCTCGGCTTCATCCGCAGCGGGCTCGGGACGGCCACCGCGCCGCCCAACCAGGTGCTCGTGGGGATCGCGATCTTCCTGACGATCTTCGTGATGGCGCCGACGTTCGGCCAGATCAAGGAGATCGCCGTCGACCCGCTCGCCAGCGGCCAGATCACCCAGACGCAGGCGCTCGAGCGCGGTCAGCTGCCGCTGCGCGAGTTCATGTTCGAGCAGACCCGCGAGAAGGACCTCGCGCTGTTCGTCAAGCTCGCCAAGCAGCCGCAGCCCGAGACGCGCGCCGACGTCCCGACCTGGGTGCTGATCCCCGCCTTCATCATCTCGGAGCTCAAGACGGCCTTCCAGATCGGCTTCTTGATCTTCCTGCCGTTCCTGGTCATCGACCTCGTGATCAGCACGACGTTGATGTCGATGGGCATGGTGATGCTGCCACCCGTCTTCATCTCGCTGCCGTTCAAGATCCTGCTGTTCGTCCTGGTCGACGGCTGGAACCTCATCACCCAATCGCTCGTCGAGAGCTTCGCCTGAGGATCGCGACACATGGACCAAGACGCCGTCATCAGCCTCGCCACGACCGCGCTCGAGCTGTCGCTCAAGGTCGCGCTGCCGCTCCTGCTCGTCGGCCTCGTGATCGGCCTCGTCGTGTCGGTCTTCCAGGCGATCACGCAGATCCAGGAGCAGACGCTCGTCTTCATCCCGAAGATCCTCGGCACCGCGCTGGTGCTCGTCGTCGGCGGCCCGTGGATGCTCAACCAGCTGCTGTCGTACGCGACGGAGCTGTGGACCGGCATCCCGAACATGGTCGGCGGCTAGGAGCCGCCCGGCGGTGGAGCAGCTGCTGCTCGAGCGCTTCGGCGAGCAGGGCGTCGCCGGCTTCTTCCTCGTGCTGGCGCGCCTGAGCCCGCTGTTCGTGCTCGCGCCGATGTTCTCCAGCAAGCTCGTCCCGGGGCGGGTGCGCGGGCTCGTCGCGGTCGCGCTCGCCGTCGGCCTGACGCCGGTCGTCATCGGGGACCGGCGGATCCCGCTGGGCGCCGTCGACTACAGCGGCCTGCTGCTCAAGGAGCTGCTCGTCGGCCTGGGCTTCGCCTTCGCCCTCGGCGCGCTCTTCGCGGCGGTGACCGTCGCCGGCTCGTTCATCGACACGCTGATCGGCTTCTCGTTCGGCTCGCTCGTCGACCCGGTCAACGGCACCCAGACGACGGTGCTGGCGCAGCTGTACTCGCTGCTCGGCGTGCTGGTCTTCATCGCCATCGGCGGCGACGCCTGGGTGCTCGGCGGGTTCGCGCGCACCTACGACGTCGTGGGCGCGCTCGAGCTGCCGTCGATCGCGACGATGGTCGCGGGGGCCGACGACGCGTTCGTCGGCATCTTCCTCGCCGCCGTGCAGATCGCGGGGCCGATCATGCTCGCGCTCATCCTCACCGACGTCGCCTTCGGCCTCGTGTCGCGCGTGGTCCCGCAGCTCAACGTCTTCGCGGTCGGCTTCCCCGCCAAGCTCGTCGTCGGGATGCTCCTGCTCGGCGTGACGCTGCCGTTCGTCGGCGGCTGGCTGGCCGACGAGGTGCAGTCGAGCGTCTCGGAGGCGCTCAGGACGCTGAAGGTCGCGTAGGCCGAGGGGGTGAGCGCGGATGGCCAGCGACAAGACCGAGAAGGCGACACCCAAGAAGCGCGAGGAGACCCGCAAGCGCGGCCAGGTCGCGCGCTCGGCCGACCTCACCGGCGCGGTCGTCCTGTTCGCCTCGCTGCAGGTGCTCGGCATGACGGGCCCGAAGATGGGCGCCCGGATGCAGGAGACGATGGAGTGGGCGCTGCGGACGACGGCCCACCCGGACATCGTCAGCCAGGAGGGCGTCGGCACGGTGCTGCTCTTCGCGCTCAAGCAGACCGGCCTCGCGCTCGCGCCGATCCTCGCGGTGTGCGCGATCGCGGGCGTGCTCGTCAACGTCGCGATGGTCAAGTGGAAGCCGTCGATCGGGGCGCTGAAGCCGGAGCTCCAGCGGATCAACCCGATCAGCGGCGCCAAGAACATCTTCGGCCCGAACGCGGCGGTCGAGGGCGCCAAGTCGGTGCTCAAGGTGCTGGCGGTGGCGGCGATCGTCGCGCTGGCCCTGGTGCCGCAGCTGCCGGCGATGGGCGCGATGGTCGGCATGGAGCCCGGCCAGCTCGCCGGCGCGCTCGTGTCGAACGCGATGGCGATCGCCAAGCGCGCCGCCATCGCCTACTTCGTCATCGGCGTCATCGACATGGTGTGGCAGAAGTACCGCCACGAGAAGTCGATGCGGATGGACAAGCAGGAGGTCAAGGACGAGGCCAAGCAGCAGCAGCTGCCGGCCGAGGTCCGCTCCGCGATCCGCCGCCGGCAGATGCAGGCGTCGCGCGCCCGCATGATGGCTGCGGTGCCGGAGGCCGACGTGGTCGTCGTCAACCCGACGCACTACGCGGTCGCGCTGAAGTACGACGGCACCAGCCCGGCGCCCGAGGTGGTCGCCAAGGGCGTCGACCTCGTGGCGGCGCGGATCCGCGAGATCGCCAAGGAGGCCGGCGTGGCGATCGTCCCCGACCCGCCGCTCGCGCGCGCCCTGCACGCGAGCGTCGAGGTCGGCCAGCAGATCCCGGAGGCGCTGTTCGGCGCCGTCGCCCAGGTGCTCGCGTTCGTCTACCGGATGAACCGTCAGAGCGGCGGCGTCCGGCGGCGTGCGGCGGCGCCCGCCGGGGCGAGCGCCGCGCCGGCGACCGCCTAGGGCGCGGAGAGCTGGGCGTACCAGCCCTCCGCGAGGTCGCGCACGACCCGCTCGCAGGCCTTCGGCGGCTTCGTCTCGAACGGCGCCCAGCACGCCACGTCGCCGACCTGCGCGCCGGCGGCGAACTGCAGCTCGTAGAAGCCGTTGGCGTTGCGGAAGCCGGCGGTCGGACCGGTGTCGCCGGCGTCGAGGCCCTGCTTCCCGGTCTCGGCGACGAAGTCCTCGACGAAGCCCGCGGCCTCCATCGGGCGCGCGAAGCCGAACCAGACCACGCTCACCGTCACGCCGGGGTGGTCGTCGACCAGCCAGTTGCGCTGGTCGATGCCGAAGACGCGGCTGCCGACGAGCTCCCGGAGCGCGGCCCGCGGGTGGCCGGTGGAGTCCTGCGAGGCCCACGCCTCGGGCGGCAGGGCGATCGTGCCGATCTCGCGGCCGGGCGCGAGCCCGGCGGCCGGCAGGACCTCGGCCTGGCGCTCGCGGGTCTGCGCGTCGGGCCCGCGGAGCCGGCCGGCGCTCAGCTTCGCCGCACGCGGGGCGACGTCGCGGAACAGCCGCGCCAGCTCGGCGGAGCTCCACGGGTGCGACGGCGCGTCGACGGCGGTGATGCGGCCGATGACGCGCCCGACGCGCCAGCGCAGCGTCCGGACGGCGAAGCCTTCGGCGTCGCGGGTGAAGTAGCGGTACTGCGCGGCCGGGACCTTCGGGCCGGTCACGGTCGTGCCGCCGGCGTCGGCGACCTTGCGCGCCTCGGCGTAGCCCCTGCGCGCTGCGCGGGCGTCGGCGTAGACGACGATCGTGCTGTCGACGGACGCGCCCTGCCGCTTGCGGTCCTTGCCGACGTAGAGGTAGCTCACGGCGACGTTCGCCTGCGCCGTCGAGCCGGGCTGCAGGCCGGTGTTGAACTGCGGCAAGGTCGGCCAGAACTGCCGGTCGAGCCGCTGCAGCTCGGTCCACTGCAGCGCCGCGCTCGCGGCCTGGTAGCCCGTGGGCGCCTTGGCGGCGTGGGCCGCCGGGGCGATCGACATCGACAGCACCATCGCGGCCAGGATCGGCCGGCACGTCCGCCTCATGAGGGCATCCCTTCCACGCATCGCGAGCGAGCACGCTCCGCCATCCGGGCGAAGCGGCGCCGATGCTACGGAAGCGGGAGCATCGCCGCCAGCGGCCTGCGTCGGCGTCGCGACGGCGCCGCCGGCCGACCCCGTCGCGGCGTAGGGTTGCGGCGTGGCCGACGCCGCGCCCGCCCTCTTCCGCTTCGACTACAACTCGCCGTACGCGTACCTGGCGGCGAGCCGCGTCGACGCCATGCTCGGCGCCGACCGCGTCCGCTGGGAGCCGATCGCGTTCGCGTTCCTGCTCATCGCCCAGCGCCGGGAGCCGTGGTCGTTCCACGAGCCGACGCGCTCCGCGGGCCGGCGCGAGTGCGAGCGGCGCGCCGAGACCTACGGCCTGCCGCCGATGGTGTGGCCTCCCGGCTGGCCGAAGGAGAGCTACACGCTCACGCCGCTGCGGGCGGCGTTCGTCGCCGAGCGCGAGGGGCTCCTGCGCGAGTTCTCGGCCGCGGCGTTCGCGCGCAACTTCGTGGCCGGCACCGGCCTGCGCGACGACGAGGCGGTGCTCGACGTGTGCGAGGAGATCGGGCTCGACCGGGCCGACGTGCGCGCGGCGCTGGGCGGGTGGGCGAAGGAGCGCCTGCGCGAGGCGACCGACGCGGCCATCGCCGAGGGCGTGCCCGGCGTGCCGACCGTCACGGTCGCCGGCGAGCACTTCTGGGGCGACGACCGCCTCGAGGACGCGGCCCGTAGGGTGGGGTGATGGCGTACACGTCGGCGGAGGGCCGCCAGGAGATCCTCGACGAGCTGGGCGAGGCGATCGAGGCGATCGCGACCGCGCTCGCGGCGCTCGGCGTCGCGTACGAGGAGGTCGACGAGCAGACCGGCGACCGCCTCGAGGAGGCGCTCTTCGGGCCGGTCCAGAAGGCCTACGGGCGCGCCAAGCGCACGTACGCCGGCTTCGCGGCGCGGATGGCGATGGAGGTCGACGAGCCGGCTGCGGCGACCGGCGGCGCCCACGCGGGCGCGCGGGCGTCGATCGACCGCGCGACGTCGGAGATCGAGCGGGCCGACGCGCTGCTGTCGGAGCTGCAGGACTCGATGCTGCCCGTCGAGGTCGGCGACCGTGAGCTGCGCGCCGGGCTGAGCGAGGTGCGCGAGCTGCTCGGCCCGCTGCCCGCCCGCTCGCGCGAGCTCGTGCGAACGCTGGGACGGTAGGCGCCGTGTCCGAGACGTTCCTGCTCATCGACGGCGAGAACATCGACGCGACGCTCGGGGGCAGCCTGCTCGGCCGGCGGCCCGCGCCGGAGGAGCGGCCGCGCTGGGATCGCGTGCTGGAGCACGCCGGCGAGCTGTGGCGTCAGCCGGTGCGCGGCCTGTTCTTCCTCAACGGGTCGGGCGACCTCCCGATGCGGTTCGTGCAGGCGATCAGCGCCATCGGCTTCCGGCCCGTCATGCTCAGCGGCCCGCCCGACGTCAAGGTGGTCGACGTCGCGATCCAGCGCACCCTCGAGGCGCTGGCCGAGCGTGGCTCGGGCGACGTGCTGCTGGCCAGCCACGACGGCGACTTCGAGCCGCAGATCGCGGCGCTGCTGCGCGACGGTCGCCGGCGCGTCGGCGTGCTCGGCTTCCGCGAGCTGATCAGCGGCAACCTCGCGGACCTCGCGAGCGAGGGCCTCGAGCTGCACGACCTCGAGGACGACGTCGGCGCGTTCACCGTCGCGCTGCCGCGCGTGCGGGTCATCCCGATCGAGCAGTTCGACCCGTGGAGCCTGCTCGGCTGACCTATCGCGAGCACGCGGTGCCGGCGGCGCTGCGGCCGTGGCTGGCGTGCACCTGGGAGCGGACGGGCGCCGGTGGGCCGCCGGTCCGCGTCATCCCGGACGGGTGCGTCGACGTGGTGTGGACGCAGGGCGCGGGGACGATGGTCGCCGGACCGAACACGACCGCGTTCCTCGTGCCGGTGGCGCCGGGTGCGCGCGTGGCGGGGGTCCGGATGCGGCCGGGCGCGGCCGCGGCGGTGCTCGGCGTGAGCGCCGACCGGCTGCGCGACGGGCGCCCCGGCCTGCGGGAGGTCTGGGGCGACGACGGCGCGCGGCTGAGCGAGGCGCTCGAGGCCGCGGCCGATCCGCGCGCGCTGCTGCTCGGGGCCGTGGCGGCTCGGGTGGCTCGCGCCCCGGAGCCGGATCCGCTCGTGCGCGCCGCGGTCGCACGCCTGGCCGCCGACCCGTCGGCGCGCGTGTCGCGCCTGGCCAGCGGGCTGTTCGTCAGCGAGCGCCAGCTGCGCCGGCGCTTCGAGGCCGCCGTCGGCTACGGCCCCAAGCTGCTCGCCCGCGTGGTCCGCCTCCAGCGCGCGCTCGCCGAGGCCCGCGCCGGCGCCGCGCTCGCCGAGGCGGCGGTGGGAGCGGGCTACGCCGACCAGGCGCACTTCGCCGGCGACTGCCGCGCGCTGGCCGGCGCGCCGCCGACGATCGTCCTCGGTCGCTGATCGGCCCTCCTGCGCTCACCCGTCTCCCTGCGTGTCGCCGTACTCGTCGTGCAGGCGCCACCACTGGTACGGCGGGGTCTGCGGGTAGCCCTCGGGCGAGTCCTCCCACGTCTCCTGGCGCCCGAGCGCGGTCAGGTCGAGGTAGCTCCAGGTGCTGCCCATCGCCTCGTCGCCGCGGTTGTTGACGAAGTAGGTGCGGAAGATCCGGTCGCCGTCGCGGTAGAAGGCGTTCGTGCCGTGCCACTCGTCGACGCCGAAGTCCGCGTCGAAGTCGTCGGTGAGCGTGTACCACGGCATGGTCCAGCCCATCCGCGCCTTCCAGCGCTCGATGTCCGGCTGCGGCGCGCGCGAGACGAACGCGAGCGTCGTGTCGCGCGCGTTGAGGTGCGCGAGGTGGGCGACCTGGTCGGCCAGGAACGAGCAGCCGCCGCAGCCTCGCTCCGGCCAGCCGGACACCCCGGGCTCGTAGAAGAAGCGGTAGACGACGAGCTGGCGGCGCCCCTCGAACAGGTCGAGCAGGCTCACGGTGCCGTCGGGCCCCTCGAAGCGGTACTCCTTGTCGACCGCCATCCGCGGCATCCGGCGCCGCTCGGCGGCGAGCGCGTCGCGGGCGCGCGTCAGCTCCTTCTCCTTGACCAGCAGCTGCTGGCGCGCGGCCTCCCACTCCTGCGCGGACACGACCGGTGGCATCTGCATCGCGGCTCTCCTCCGATGATCGGCTGTCACCGGTGGAGACGAGCCGGACGGCGGCAACTCATCGGCGTAGCGTGAGCCCATGCGACTCGCGGGTGCGATCCCGGCGATCGCGGTGCTGCTCGTCGGGTGCGGCGGCGGCGACGACCGCCTCCAGACCGAGGACCTGCCGCGCGCCGCCGCGACGCTGCGCGTGTCGAGCCCCGCCTTCGACGACGGCTCGCGCCTGCCCGAGCGCTTCACGTGCGACGGCGACGGCGAGGAGCCGCCCGTGCGGGCCGCGGCGGTGCCCCGGAGCGCTCGCGAGCTGGTGCTCGTCGTCTCCGATCCCGATGCGCCCGGCGGCACGTACGTGCACCTCGCCCGGTACGGGATCGCGCCGCGCCGCCACGCGTCCGTGACCGGGGGCGGGCGCGAGGGCCGCAACAGCGCCGGCGACGACGGCTGGACGGCGCCGTGCCCGCCGGAGGGCGACGGCCCGCACCGGTACGTGTGGGCCGTCTACGCCCTGCGGTCTCCCTCGCGCCTGGCGTCCGGCGCCGCGCCCTCGGAGGTCACCGGCGCGCTGCGCGACGGCGTCCTCGCCGGCGGCACGATCACCGCGCGCTACGAGCGGTGATCGCGGCCGCGCGTGCGCACCTCGGGTGGCCAGGTCCAGGAGCGGCTCACGCCTCGCCGAGCATCTTGAGGCCGTACCTGGCCTTGAGCTCCGGCACCCACTCCTCGTGGACGTAGTAGTGGTCGTACTCGCTCGCGAGCGCGGCGCGCCGCTCGGGGAGCTCCTCCGGCGGGCAGGTCGCGACGAGCTCGCCCAGCTCGGCGAAGAAGCGCTCGAACCCGGACGGCCAGATGACCTCCAGCAGGTGCGCCGGCTCGGGCCCGGCGTTCCAGAACGTGTGCGGGATCCCGCGCGGCTTGAAGACGTAGCTCCCGGGCCCGGCGACGTAGTCCTGGTCGCCGATCCGCACGCCGATCTCGCCGCGCAGCACGTAGGACAGCTCGTGCTCCTTGTGGTGGATGTGCGGCGGGATCAGCCGCCCGGGCTCGAGCGGATGCTCGACGATCGAGAACGCGCCGCCGGTCATCTCGGCGGGGATCTTGAAGTCGACGCCGATGCCGCCGAGGTCCACCGACGCGCCTTCGCCGGCCTCGACCACGATCTTCTGCTGGGTGGCCATGATGGCTCCTCCTTGCTTTTCGTGCAACACCATTGTTGCCTGATCGACTATGGTGGTCGCATGGCCCCCGACGCAAGGTTCGTGTTACATGTCTGTTGCACGAAATGAGCGCCGGCCGTACCGCCAGAAGGTGCGCGCCGAGCGCCAGGAGGAGACCCGCCAGCGGATCATCGAGTCCGCGGTCGCGCTGCACCTCGAGCGCGGCCCGGCGCAGACCTCGATCAACGCGATCGCCGAGCACGCCGGCGTCAACCGCGTCACGATCTACCGCCACTTCCCGGACACGCGCACGCTGCTGGAGGCGTGCTCCGAGCACGCGCGCAGGCTCTACCCGCCGCCCGACCTGGACGGCTGGCGCCGGATCGACGAGCCCCGGCGGCGCACCGAGATCGCGCTGACGCAGCTCTACGACTACTTCCGCCGCACGGAGGCGGGCTGGGTGAACATCCTGCGCGACGCCGAGCTGGCGCCGCTCGTCAAGGAGATGGCGGAGAAGCGGCGGCTCACCTACCTGCGCCAGGCGCGCGACGTCCTGCTCGACGCCTGGCCCAAGCGCCCGGCGCGGCGCCCGCTGCTGCGCGCCGTGCTCGGCCTCGCCGTCGACTTCCGCACGTGGCAGACGCTCTGCCGCCGCGAGGAGCTCGACGACCGCACCGCCGTCGCGCTCATGGTGCGCCTCGTCAGCGCCGTCGCGGGCGGCGAGCGCGGCTCCGCCGAGGACGCGTCGGGCCGCTAGGGCGGTTCCCGGCGATGCCGGCCTCGTCGCGCGGCCGCTACGGCAGCCGCTGCCAGTCCGGGAAGATGTCGGCGATGCGGTTGTGCGTCAGCCGCGTCACGTCCGCGCCGTCGACCCGCATCGTGTACAGCTCGAAGCTCGGGTTGATGCGGTTGCGGCGCGGGTCGTGCCGGTCGCTCGTGAAGAGGATCCGGGTGCCGTCGGGCGACGGGATCGGGTTCGTGTCCCACGCCGGCGAGTCGTAGACGATCCGCGGCCGGCCGCCCGTCGGCGGCACGACCGCGATCGCGGACCGGCGGCCGTGCTCACGGGCGCGCTCGAACATGATGTTGCGCCCGTCCGGCGTCCACTTCGGGTTGATCTCGTCCGGTCCGCCGTACGGCGTCAGCGCGCGCAGCCCGCTGCCGTCGGCGTTCATGATCGCGATCCGGTTCTGGCCGCGGTCCCCGACGACGCGCACCTGCGTGAAGGCCAGCCGCGTGCCGTCCGGCGACCAGTCGGGATCCAGGGCGAGCCCCCGCCGAGCGGTGAGCCGGCGCATCCCCGAGCCGTCCACGTTCGCCACCCGGATCACCATCGGCGGCGGCGGCTTGTTCTCGCCCAGCGGGGCGCGCGGCACGGCGAACCACGCCAGCTTCGTGCCGTCCGGCGAGACCGTCGGGGCGATGTCGGCCGCGTTCGGGAACCCGATGCGCGTGACGGCCCCCGTCCGCAGGTCGCCGCGCACGAGGTCCTCGACGAACGGCTCGAACGGCGCGGCGCCGCGCGAGAAGAACATGACGTTCGGGTCGGTGGGGTCGAACGTGCCCTCGAACTCCGCCTGGTGCCGCGTGCCGCGGAAGACCTCCCGCGCGCCCGAGCCGTCCGGGTTGGCCACCCACAGGTGCGGCGCCGTCCTGCGGCCCTCCCGCTGCCACACGATGAGCCCGTTGCTGCCCGGCGGCGTGGCCTGCGCGGGGACGGCGGCGAGCGCGGCGGCGAAGAGCGCGGCCGCGACGGCGGTGCGGCGGTACTGGGACATGGTCCCCTCCCGTGGACGTGTCCAGCCAACCCTCTCCCAGCGCGGCGAGCGAGTCAATCCGCCCCGCTGCCGGCGTCTCAGGCGGCGACCGCCGCCTCCGTGCGGAAGCTCCGCCGGTACGCGCTGGGCGCCACGCCGACGGCGCGCGAGAAGTGCTGGCGCAGCGAGGTCGCCGTGCCGAAGCCGGCGAGCGCGGCGACGCCCTCGATCGGGATATCGGTCGTCTCGAGGAGCTGGCGGGCGCGCTCGACGCGCTGCTGGGTCAGCCAGGCGTGCGGGCTGAGGCCGACCTCCTCGCGGAAGCGGCGCGAGAACGTGCGCACGCTGATGTGGGCGCGGGCCGCGAGCTGCTCGAGCGTCAGCGGCCGGTCGAGGTGCTCGAGCGCCCAGGCGCGGGCGGGCCCGGTCGTCGCCGCGAGGGCGTCGGGCGTCGGCCGCTCGACGAACTGGCGCTGCCCGCCGTCCCGGAACGGCGGCACGACGCAGCGGCGCGCCACCTGGTTGGCGACCTCGCTGCCGTGGTCGCGGCGGACGAGGTGCAGGCACAGGTCCACCCCGGCGGCGGCGCCCGCGGCGCTGAGGACGTCGCCGTCGTCGACGTAGAGGACGTCCGGGTCGAGGGCGACGGCCGGGAAGCGGCGGCGGAACGCGGCGCTCGTCGCCCAGTGGGTCGTCGCGGGGCGGCCATCGAGCCGGCCGACGGCGGCGAGCTGGAAGGCGGCGGTGCAGAGCGACACGAGCCGCGCGTCGGGGCGCATGGTCGCGAGCGCCTCCGCCAGGCCGGCCGGCGGGTCGGGCGGCAGGCCGCAGCCGTCGTCGCCCGCGGGCGCCTGCGGCGGCAGCACCACGGTGCCGGCCGTGGCGATCGCCTCGGGGCCGTGGTCGGCGACGATCGCGAAGTCGAGGCTGGTCCGCACCGGCCCGCCGTCGAGCGAGCACGTGACGACCTCGTAGAGCGGCTCGCCGCCGGGAGAGAGCGCCGAGCCGAACACCCGGCCGGGGATGCCGAGCTCGAACGGCATGACGCCGTCGAGCGCGAGCACGACGACGCGATGGATGGCCGGATCCTTTCGCATGTTGGCGATCAGGCTACTGGTTGCATCGGCAACGGCACCGCAGACTCGCCGCATGACCATCGCACCCACCACCGCGGCCACGATGCGCGCGGTCACCGTCTCCGCCTTCGGCGACCCCGGCGTCCTGCGCGCCGTCGAGCTGCCCGCCCCCGAGCCCGGGGTGACCGAGGTGCTCGTGCGCGTGCACGCCGCGGGCATCAACCCGGTCGACTACTGGTCGCGCCGCACCGGCGGCTTCGGGCAGCTCGGCGAGCCGGCGATCCTCGGCCACGACGTCTCGGGCGTCGTCGAGGCCGTCGGCCCCGGGGTCACCGTGCTCGCGCCCGGCGACGAGGTCTTCGGCATGCCGCGGTTCCCGGACCAGGCCGGGGCGTACGGCGAGCTCGTCGTCGCGCCCGCCCGCCACCTCGCGCGCAAGCCGGCCGCCCTCAGCCACGTCGAGGCCGCGGCGCTGCCGCTCGCCGGCCTCACGGCATGGCAGGCGCTCGTCGAGACCGCCGGCGTCGAGCCCGGCACGCGGGTGCTCGTCCATGGGGCCGGCGGCGGGGTCGGCCATCTGGCCGTCCAGATCGCCAAGGCGCGCGGCGCGGAGGTCGTCGGCATCGCGAGCGCCGGCAAGCACGGCCTCCTGCGCGACCTCGGCGCCGACGAGCTCGTCGACTACCGCGACGCGGACGTCGCGAGCGTGATCCGCGACGTCGACGTCGTGCTCGACGGGGTCGGCGGCGACACCGCCGAGCGCTCCCTGCGCTCCGTCCGCGACGGCGCCACGATCCTGACGCTGCCCGGGCCGCCGTCCCTCTCCGAGGCCGCCGCCCGCGAGGCCGCCGACCGCGGCGTGCGGATCGACTGGCCGGTCGTGGAGCCCGACCGCGGCGGCCTGCTGGAGCTCGCCAGGCTGGTCGACGACGGGCGGCTGCGGCCGGTGGTCGACCGCGTGTTCTCGCTCGAGGACGCCGCCGCGGCGCACGCCCACGGCGAGGCGGGCCACGTCACCGGCAAGCTCGTCCTCGAGGTCGCGGGCGACTAGGTGCCGCAGAACGTCCGGTAGGACGCGCCGAACGCCTCCGGCGCGGGCTCGGCGTACCGCTCCAGGCCCGGCCGCTCCTCGAACGGCCGGCGCAGCACGTCGACGAGCCGCTCGACCGGCTCGAGGTCCCCGCCGGTGGCCGCGGCGAGCGCCTCCTCGACGAGGTGGTTGCGCGGGACGTAGACCGGGTTGACGCCGTCCATGGCCGCGGCGGCGCCGGCCCGGTCGGCGCCCTCGGCGTCGAGCCGTGCGAGCCAGCGCCGCGCCCACAGGTCGAACAGGTCGCGGTCGACGAACAGGTCGCGCGCCGGGGCGGCGTCGCCGCGCGCCACCGACGACAGCGCGCGGAACAGCGACGTCAGGTCCACCCGCTCGGCACGCAGCAGCTCGAGCAGGTCGCGGGCGAGCTCGTCGTCGCCGTCGCGCCACTCGCGCAGCCCGAGCTTCTGGCGCATCCCGTCGGCGAACGCCTCGTCGTAGCGGGCCGGGAACGCGCTGAGCAGCGCCGTGGCGGCCTCGACCGCCGCGTCGCGGTCGTCGGCCAGCAGCGGGAGCAGCGCCTCGGCGAAGCGCGCGAGGTTCCACTGCGCGACCGCCGGCTGGTTGCCGTACGCGTAGCGGCCGGCGTAGTCGATCGAGCTGTAGACCGTCGCGGGGTCGTAGGCGTCCAGGAACGCGCACGGCCCGTAGTCGATCGTCTCGCCCGAGATCGTCATGTTGTCGGTGTTCATCACGCCGTGGATGAACCCGACGAGCATCCAGCGCGCGACGAGCGCGGCCTGGGCGTCGAGCACGGCCTCGAAGAGCGCGAGGTAGGGGTTGGCGGCGTCGGCTGCGGCCGGGTGGTGCCGGGCGATCGCGTAGTCGGCGAGCCGGCGCAGGAGCTCGGGGTCGCCCTGGAGCGCCGCGTACTGGAACGTGCCCACCCGCAGGTGGCTCGCCGCCACGCGCGTGAGGATCGCGCCGGGCAGCAGGCCGGCGTCGCGCAGCACCTGCTCGCCGGTGGCGACGACCGCGAGCGCGCGCGTCGTCGGAATGCCGAGCGCGTGCATCGCCTCGCCGACGACGTGCTCGCGCAGCATCGGGCCGACCGCGGCCTTGCCGTCGGCGCCGCGGGCGAACGGCGTGCGCCCCGACCCCTTGAGGTGCAGGTCGCGCCGGCGCCCCGCGACGTCGATCACCTCGCCGAGCAGGAGCGCGCGCCCGTCGCCGAGGCGCGGCGAGAAGCCGCCGAACTGGTGGCCGGAGTAGGCCTGCGCGATCGGCGTGGCGCCCTCGGGCACGGCGTTGCCGGCGAGCACCGCGACGCCGTCCGGCGAGCGCAGCGCGCCGGGATCGAGCCCGAGCTCGGCGGCGAGCGGCTCGTTGAGCACGAGCAGGCGCGGCTCCGGCGCGCCGGCGGCCTGCCAGGGCTGGTAGAGCCCCTCGAGCCGCTCGGCGTAGGTGTTCTCGAAGGCGAAGCCGGAGCGCGCGGCGACGGTCACCACGTCGAGGCTAGCGAGAGCCCGGCCGCCGGCAGGTGCGCCGGCGGCCGGGTCCCGAATCGGATCGCGCGCCCGCCTAGGCGGAGGCCGCGAGCCGGAAGCGGCCGACGAGCTGCTCGAGCTCCTCGGCGGTGCGCGCCAGCTCCTGGGCCGACGCGGCGATCTGCTGGGTCGAGGCGCTCGTCTCCTCGGTCGACGCCGAGACCTCCTGCGTCGAGGCGCTCGACTGCTCGGCCACCGCGGCGACCTCGCTGGTGGCGGTCGCGATCTCGCCGATGCGCGCGGAGACGTCGCCGACCGCCTCGGCGATCCGCGAGAACGCCACCCGCGCCTCCTCGACGATCTCGGCGCCCTCGGCGGAGCGCGTCGCCCCGTCCTCGACGACGCGCACGGTGGCGGCGGTCTCGGACTGGATCTGCGCGACGAGGGCCGAGATCGACCCGGCGGCCGACTGCGACTCCTCGGCGAGCTTGCGGACCTCCTCGGCGACGACCGCGAAGCCGCGGCCCTGCTCGCCGGCACGCGCGGCCTCGATCGCCGCGTTGAGCGCCAGCAGGTTCGTCTGCTCGGCGATGCCGGTGATCGTGGCGACGATGCCGCCGATCTCGTCGGACTTGGCCGCCAGCGACCGGATCGCCTCGGTGACCTGCCCGGACGCGTCGCGGACGCCCGCCATCGCGTCGCTCGCCTTGGCCGACGCCTCGGCGCCGTCCTGGGCGATGTGCAGCGCCTGGTCGGCGGCCTCGCTCGTCGACTGCGCGGCATGCCGCGCCTCCTCGACCATCCGCACCTGGCGCTCGGCGCCCTGGGCGACGTCGCCGACGGCGTTGGCGATCTCGCCGACGGCCCGGCCCGCCTCCTCGGAGGTCGACGCCATCTCCTGCGACGACGCGCTGACGGCGCTCGCCGAGTGCGACACCTGGCCGATGAGCTCGCCGAGCGACGCCCGGGACGCGTTGTAGGCGTCGACCGACGCCGTCGTCTGCTCGATCAGCTCGTTGGCGGTGCGCGACGCCACCGCGACCTCGTCGTGGCCGACGACGGGCAGCGGCTCGACGTCGCTGCGCGCCTCGACGGTGAGGTCGCCCTGGGCGAGCGCGGCGATGCCGGCTCGCAGACCGGCGACGGCCGTCTCGTTGAGCGCGCGCAGCCGGGCCACGAACGCCTTCAGCGGGCGCGTCAGGCGGCCGGCGAGCACGACGACCACGGCGGTGATGACGAGGATGCCGACCAGGCCGGCGAGCAGCAGCTGCCAGCGCAGGCTGTGCGCCGCCGCGAGCACCTCGCTCCTCGGGGCGACCGTGACGAGGCCCCAGTCGCCGGCGCGGACGGGCGCCCACGACATGACGACGTCCTCGCCGGTGAACGGGTCGGTCGTCTCGACCTGGCCCGCCTTGCCCGCCTTGACGGCGGCGGCGATCGACGCCAGCTCATCGTTGCCCTCGCCGTCGGCGAGCTTGGTGAGCGTCTGCTTGCCGATCAGCTCGCGATCCGGGGCGGACACGAACGTGCCGCCGTTGGAGATCAGGAACGCGTAGCCGGAGTCGAGCACCGAGATCTTCCGGACGTCGGCGTCGAGGGCGGTGAGCGTCGCGTCGATGCCCGCGATGCCGGCGAACGCGCCGTCGCGCTCGATCGGCGCCACGTAGCTGGCCATCAGCACGCCCTCGTAGAGGTACGGCTCGATGACGACGGGCGCTCCGGCCTGCTTCGGCACCGTGTAGTAGTCGGACGTGTACGGGTCGACGAGCGGCTCGAGCTGCAGCCCCTTGCCGGCGAGGCGGTTCCAGTACGGCCCGAAGCCGCCGTCGGCGATCTGGTACGGCGCGCCGCGGTGGGCGGCGTCGCGGCCGTCGAAGGCGTCCGGCTCGAAGCCGACGTAGACGCCCGCGGCCTGCGGGTTGCGCTCGGCGATCCGCCGGACGATGGCGCTGGCCTCGGCGGCGTCGTCGCCACGGTAGGCCTCCATCGAGGCCGCCAGCGTCTGCGCGAGGGCGAGCTTCGGCTGCATGCCGGCGTCGAAGCCGTTGGCCGACGCGGCCGCGAGCTCGCGCATCTCCGCGTACGACGTCTTCTCCTGTGCGCTCGTCATCTTGGTGACGGCGAGCCACGTCATCGCGCCCAGGACCAGGACGGTCAGGGGGACGAGCGTGACGATCATCTTCGTCCGTAGGGACGTCAGGCGCAGCGATCCGTGCCGCATTCGTTCTCCTTGCGTAGAGAGTCTGCGCCAGGTGATCGGCGCGGGCGCGACGCGGTTGAGCCGCGTGGCGGCGCGCGTGCCGGGCCTCAGCCCGCCTGCGCCCCGGCGCCGCGCCAGTGCACGATCTCGAGCGCCAGCCCGACCTGCAGGGCGCGCCCCTCCAGCGGCGCCGGCAGCATCGCCTCGGCGCGCGCGAGCCGTGCGAGCACGGTGTTGCGGTGCGTGAACAGGACGCGGGCCGTGCGCGTGGCGTTGTGCTCCTCGCGCAGGTACGCGCGCACCGTCTCGCGCAGCTCCGCCGGCGCATGGGCCAGCTCGCCCAGCGTCCGGGCCACGAACTCGTCGGCGCGCTCCTCGTCGTGCGTCGCCAGCGCCACGACCTGGACCTCGTCGTAGAGCGCGAGCCGCGGCTCGGCGCCGCTGCGGTGCATGAGCCGCTGGGTCGCGAACGCGTCGAGGTGGCTGCGGCGGAAGCCGGCGATGCCCTGCAGCGTCGGCCCGAGCGCGACGCGCACGCCGGGCAGCCCCGCGAGCGCGGCGTCGACCTCGCCGACGTCGGGCCCGTCGGCGCCGCTCACCCACACCCACAGCGCCGACGCGCTCGCCAGCACCGTGAGCGGGCGCGTCCCGGACGCGCGGCCGAGCGCCTCCGCCGCCTGCTCGAGCACGCCGGGGTCGACGTCCGGCCGGTCGCTCCAGACGATCGCCGCCGTGTGGGCCCGGTCCAGCGCGTAGCCGAGGCGCGTCGACGCGCGCTCCACGGCGATCGGCGCGCCCTCGAGGATCAGCGACACGAGCTCGAGCCGCTGCGCGTGCGTGCCGCGCGTGAGCTCGTCGCGCTCGCGCTCGATCTGCTCGGTGATCCCCGCCAGCGTGGCGTCGACGAAGGCGAAGATCGAGCGTGCGGTCACGTCGAGCAGCTCGCGCAGCTCGTCCGGGTCCGACGTCAGCTCGAACGCGAGCGCCATCCACCGCCGCCAGCCGATGTTCTGGCCGACCCGGTAGCCGTGCAGCGCGATGTCGTCCAGCCCGCGGCGCACGAGGTCGCGTGCCACGGCGAGCGTGTCGGCGGTCAGGTTCGGCGCGACAGGGCCGCCGGGGTCGTGGACGTTCGCGGTCGCCCAGTGGATGAGGTTCGCGTGGTTGTTGCGCCGGACCGCTGCGCTCAGCACCGGGTCGGAGGCGATCGGGTCGTCGGGATCGGAGAGGATCGCGGCGTCGACCTCGGCGAAGACGTCGTCGGGCGCCTCGAGCAGCAGCGAGGCCCCGGTGCGGATCAGCTCGGCGACGCGCGGGGACGGCCGCTCCCAGGCGGCCGGGTCGGTCATGAGGCCGCGAACTCCTCGTCACCGTGGCGATCTGCACACTCCATGGTCACAAGATCATGCACAACGCATGCGGTCTTCGCGAGTACCTCCGGGCATCATCCCTCCGGCACGCCATCAACGAGGCCCTCGATGAACGCTGAGCTGCTCGACATCCACGCCACCACCACCGACGTCGACGTCCTGATCGTCGGCGCCGGCATCTCCGGCATCGGCGCCGCCTACCACCTCCAGGACAAGCTGCCGCACAAGACGTACGCGATCCTCGAGGCGCGCGAGGCCGTCGGCGGCACCTGGGACCTGTTCCGCTACCCGGGCATCCGCTCGGACTCCGACCTGCACACCTTCGGCTACGCCTTCAAGCCGTGGACGAACGAGAAGGCGATCGCCGACGGCCCCGAGATCCGCGCCTACATCGAGGAGACCGCGCGCGAGAACGGCATCGACCGCCACATCCGCTTCGGCCATCGGGTCGTCCGCGCCGAGTGGTCGAGCGAGCGCGCGCGCTGGACGGTCGAGGCCCAGCGCACCGACACCGGCGAGACGGTCGAGCTGACCGCGAGCTGGCTGTTCTGCGCCAGCGGCTACTACCGCTACGACCAGGGCTACACGCCGGAGCTGCCCGGCATCGAGCGCTTCGCGGGCGAGGTCGTCCACCCGCAGCACTGGCCCGAGGGCCTCGACTACGCGGGCAAGCGCGTCGTCGTAATCGGCAGCGGCGCCACCGCGGTGACGCTCGTGCCGGCGATGGCCGGCCAGGCCGGCCACGTCACCATGCTGCAGCGCTCGCCGTCCTACATCCTCCCGCTGCCGGCGCGCGACGTCGTCGCCAACGTGCTGCGCCGCTACCTCGGCGAGGAGCGCGCCTACGCGATCACCCGCCGCAAGAACATCCGCCGCCAGCGGCTCGTCTACGAGTTCTGCCAGCGGTTCCCGAAGGCGGCGCGGCGCATCATCCGCTGGGTCAACGCCAAGCAGCTCCAGGGCGCCGCGTGCGACGTCGACGTCGACTTCAACCCGAAGTACGACCCGTGGGACCAGCGCCTGTGCGCCGTCCCGGACGGCGACCTCTTCCGGGCGCTGCGCAACGGCACGGCGTCGGTCGTCACCGACCACATCGAGACCTTCACCGAGCGCGGCATCCGGCTGCGCTCCGGCCGCGAGCTCGAGGCCGACGTCGTCGTCACGGCGACGGGCCTGAACCTCCTGGCCTTCGGCGGCGTGCAGATGCGCGTCGACGGGGAGGAGGTGCGCCTGCCCGAGACCGTCGCCTACAAGGGCCTCATGCTCGGCGGCGTGCCGAACTTCGCGTTCGCGATCGGGTACACGAACTCGTCGTGGACGCTGAAGGTCGACCTCGTCTGCGAGTACGTCTGCCGCGTGCTCGCCCACCTCGACGCCACCGGCCACGACGCCTGCGTCCCCGAGCTCGACCCCACGATGGAGACGCGGCCGCTGCTCGACTTCGAGGCCGGGTACGTCGTGCGCTCGCTGCACGAGTTCCCGCGCCAGGGCGTCGCGTCGCCGTGGCACCTGGCCATGAACTACGACGTCGACGTCAAGACGCTGCGCCACGGCCCGATCGACGACGGCACGCTGCGCCTCCTGCGGTCCCGGCGGCCGGCCGGCGACGCCGTGGAGGTCGCGGCGTGAGCGGCTTCGCCGGCAAGGTCGCCGTCGTCACGGGCGCCGGCTCCGGCATCGGGCGCGCCCTCGCGCTCGGGCTCGCCGGCCGCGGCGCCCGGCTCGCGCTGTCGGACGTCGACGAGGCGGGGCTCGCGGAGACGGCCGCCGCGGCCGAGGCGGCCGGCGCGGAGGTCCATCACCAGCGCCACGACGTCAGCGACCGCGACGCCTGGCCGGCCTACGCCGACGCCGTCGCGGGCCGCTTCGGCGTGGTGCACCAGATCTACAACAACGCCGGCGTCGCGCACTCGCGCACGGTGCTCGAGTCCGAGCTCGCCGAGTACGACCGCGTCCTCGGCATCAACCTCTGGGGCGTCATCTACGGCACCAAGGCGTTCCTGCCGCACATCATCGCCTCGGGCGACGGCCACGTCGTCAACATCTCGAGCCTCAACGGCTTCATGGCGCAGCCCGAGATGAGCCACTACGTCACCTCGAAGTTCGGGGTGCGCGGCTTCACGGAGACGCTGCGCCTCGAGATGGCCGACGGCGGCCACCGCGTCGGCGTCACCTCCGTCCATCCCGGCGGCATCAAGACGAACATCGCCACCAGCGCGCTGAACAGCGCACGCGCGATGGGCCTGCCGGTCACCGAGAAGGACGAGCGCCGCCAGCGGACCTACAACGAGAAGCTCCTCAAGATGAGCCCGGACCGCGCCGCGCGGATCATCCTCGACGGGGTCGCGGCCAACAAGCCGCGCGTGCTCGTCGGCAACGACGCCAAGGCCGTCGACCTGCTCGTTCGCCTGCTCCCCGCGAGCTACTCGCGGGCTGTGCTGGCGCTCGAGCGCCGGATGACGTAGCGGTCAGCCCGCCGTCCGGCGCAGCATCTCCACCACGAGGAACGCCAGCTCGAGCGACTGCTGCGTGTTGAGCCGCGGGTCGCACGCCGTCTCGTAGCGCGACCCCAGCTCGCTGTGCGTGATCATCTGCGCGCCGCCGAGGCACTCGGTGACGTCCTCGCCGGTGTGCTCGACATGGATCCCGCCGGGGTGCGTGCCGAGCTGCTGGTGGACCTCGAAGAAGCCCTCGACCTCGTCCATGACGCGGTCGAAGTGGCGCGTCTTGTGGCCGCTCGGCGACTCCTCGGTGTTGCCGTGCATGGGGTCGCACTGCCAGACGACGCGGTGCTCGCTGCGCGTCACGGCGTCGACGATCGGCGGCAGCTTGTCGCGCACCGCCTCGTTGCCCATCCGCGACACGAGCGTCACGCGCCCGTCGACGTACTCCGGGTCCAGGCGCTCGACGAGCTCGACGGCCTCCTCCGGCGTCGTCGTCGGGCCGATCTTCACGCCGATCGGGTTCGCCAGCAGGGCGCCGAGCGCGACGTGGGCGCCGTCGAGCTGACGCGTGCGGTCGCCGATCCACAGCTGGTGGGCCGACAGCAGGTACAGGCGGTCCTCCTCGAGGCGCAGCAGCGCGCGCTCGTAGTCGAGCACGAGCATCTCGTGGCTGGCGTACAGCTCCACCGTCCGCAGCGAGCTGTCGTCGACCCCGCAGGCCGACATGAAGCGCAGGCTGCGGTCGATCTCGGTCGCGACGCGCTCGTAGCGCTCGCCGGCGTTGGAGTGGCGGACGAAGTCCATGTTCCACTCGTGCAGGTGGTGCAGGTCGGCGAGGCCCGCGCCGGTGATCGCGCGGGCGAGGTTCATGGCGGCGGCCGCGTTCGCGTACGCGCGCACGAGCCGGCCGGGATCGGGGCGGCGCGCCTCGATCGTCGGCTCGATCGCGTTGACCATGTCGCCGCGGTACGACGGCAGGCCGGCGGCGTCGACGTCCGAGCTGCGCGGCTTGGCGTACTGGCCGGCGATCCGGCCGAGCTTGACGACGGGCATCGACGTGCCGTACGTGAGGACGACGGCCATCTGCAGCAGCGTCCGGATGGTGCCGCGCAGGTGCTCCTCGGTGTTGTCGACGAACGTCTCGGCGCAGTCGCCGCCCTGCAGCAGGAACGCCTCGCCGCGGGCCACGGCGCCGAGGCGCTGCTGGAGCCGGTCGACCTCGGTCGGCACGGTGATCGGGGGCACGTGCTCCAGGAGCGCGCGCACGCGGGCGACGTAGTCGGGATCGGGCCACGTCGGCTGCTGGGCGGCGGGGCGGCCGAGGGCGTCGTCGAGCGCCGCGGCGAGGGCGCGGGGGAGGGGAGGGAGCTCGGGAAGCGCCGCGACCGGCACGTCGACGGTCCAGTTCATCCCAGAGAAGCTAGAGCCCGGCGCGATCCGGCGGTCCGCCGGCCGCTCACGCGGCGCGGCGCAGCTGCTGCTGGCGGGCGGCGCGGCGGACGGCCTCGGTGAGCGTGGCCACGTCGTAGGGGCCCTGGTGGCGGCGGCCGTCGACGAAGAACGTCGGCGTGCCGGAGACGCCGCTGGCGTCCGCGCTGCGCACGTCCTCGGCCACGCGGGCCGCATGCCGCCGGCGCCGCAGCTCCTCGGCCACGCGCGCGGCGTCGAGCCGGAGGGCCGCGGCGTGCGCCTCGAGGTCGCCGGGGCCGAGCGCGTCCTGGTTGGTGAGCAGCCGGTCGTGCATCTCCCAGAACGCACCCTGCGCGGCGGCGGCCTCGGCCGCCTCGGCGGCCAGCTCGGCCTCGGGGTGGACGTCGGTCAGCGGCAGGTGGCGCCAGACGTAGCGCAGCTCGCCGTCGAGCGTGTCGAGCAGCTCGGCGATGATCGGCGCGGCGTCGGCGCAGTACGGGCACTCGAAGTCGCCGTACTCGACGAGCGTCACGGGCGCGGCCGGGCCGCCGCGGATGTGGTCGCGCTCGGGGTCGACGTCCTCGGCGAGGTCGACGATGACGCCCGCCACGCCCCCGAGCTGGCGCGCGCGGACCTCGTCGGGCAGCCGCAGCATGACCTGGAAGATCGCCCACGCGACGACGGGCGAGATCGCCGCGGTCAGGAGGATCCCGATCTTCGCGTCGCCGAGCTGCACGCCGTCGAAGGCCTTGGTGGCGATGAGCAGCGACACCGTGAAGCCGATGCCCGCCGAGGCGGCGCCGCCGGCGAGCGCCGGCCAGGTGATCGTCGGCCGGGCGCCGCCGAGCATCGGGCGGGTCGCCAGCCACGAGGCGACGAGGATGCCGGCGGGCTTGCCGGCGACGTAGGCGGCGACGATGCCGATCGTGATCGGCGACGTCAGCGCGTCGGTGAAGACGCCGCCGCCGAGGTCGATCCCGGCGTTGGCGAGCGCGAACAGCGGCACGATCACCCGGCTCGTCCAAGGGTGCAGGCGGTACTGGAGCCGCTCGTTGGGCGAGATCGCCGAGACCACGCCCGCCGCGGCGGACCGCGCGAGCTCGGGCGTGGGCTGCTCGCGGAACGAGCGCGCCAGCTGGGTCGATCGCTCGAGCTCCTCGCGCGACGGCGGGTACGCGCTCGTCACGAGCCCCACCGCCAGGCCGGCGATGACCGGGTCGATCCCGGACTCGAAGAGCGCCAGCCAGAGCCCGACGCCGACGATGATCGCCGCCGGCCCCCGCCACGAACCGGCCCAGCGCAGCCCGAGCAGGACGCCGAACAGCCCCAGCGCCACGAGCGCCGCCACGGGATCGATGTCCTCGCTGTAGCCGAAGGCGATGATCGCCAGCGCGATGAGGTCGTCGATGACGACCATCGTGAGCAGGAAGACGCGGACGCGGACGGCCCGGCCCCGCGTCACGAGCGCGAGCGCGCCGAGCGCCAGGGCGGTGTCGGTGGAGACCGCCGCGCCCCACCCCGAGGCGCCGTCGCCGCCGGCGTTGATCGCCAGGTACGTGATCCCCGCGCCGACCATGCCGCCGACGCCCGCGACGACCGGCAGCGCCATCCGCTGGCGCTCGCGCAGCTCGCCGAGATCGAGCTCGCGCTTGGCCTCGAGGCCGACGACGAGGAAGAAGAGCGTCATGAGCCCCTCGTTGACCCACTCGCGCAGCTCGGCGCCGAGCTCGTGGTCGCCGACGACGACCGCCACGTGCGTGTGCCACACGTCGTCGTAGGACCCCGGGGAGACGTTGGCCCACAGCAGCGCCGCCGCCGCGGCGAGCGCGAGGCCGATCGCGCTGCCGGTCTCGTCGTGCAGGAACCGCCGGATGGGGGCCGCGAGATTGCGCGACCAGGCGGTGCGGATGACGGGCGCGGTCATGGGCGGGCGGCGAGGGGCCGGACCGCGGACGCTAGCGCGGCGGCGGCTCGTGCCCGACGGCGCCGGTCGACGGCAGGCCCATCGCGCGCGCCTGCTCGACGCTGACGATCTCCCGCCCGAGCGGCAGCAGCGACACGGGGATGAGCTTGAAGTTCGCCAGGCCGAGCGGGATGCCGATGATCGTCAGGCACAGGCCGACGCCGGTGATCAGGTGGCCGAGCGCCAGCCACCAGCCACAGAGCACGAGCCAGATGACGTTGCCGACGCCCGACGCCACCCCCGCCTCCGGCCGCCGCACGACCGTCTTGCCGAACGGCCACAGCGCGAAGACGGCGATCCGCAGGGCGGCGATGCCGAACGGGATCGTGATGATGAGGACGAAGCAGATCAGCGCGGCGAGCGCGTAGCCGAGCGCCATCCAGAACCCGGCGAGCACGAGCCAGATGATGTTCAGCACCAGCCGCATCGGTCCTCCTCGCGGTGCGCCGCCTGCGTCGACCTTATGCCATGCCGGCGACGCCCGCCAGGTGCCGGGTCAGTCGCCGCCTCGGTCGGCCTGCAGCGCCTCCATCGTCAGGGCCATGTAGTCGCCTTCGCTCCCGGCGGCCCACGCCCACCCGTCGCCGGGCGCGCGCATGGCGAGGATCGTGCCGGTGTCGAGCTGCTCGGCGACCTCGGGGAACCGCATCGTCGACATCATGAGGTACCGCGCCGGCGCATCGGAGACGTTGCGCACGCGATGGGCGCCCTCCGGGCCGGCCGGGAAGCCGACGAGCGCGCCGCGGCGCACGGTCCGCACCCCGTCGGGCGTGCGCAGCTCGAGCTCGCCGTCGAGCACGAGCAGCAGCTCCTCGTTGCCGTGGTGGAGGTGGTACGGCGCCGCCTGCCCGCCGGGGTCGAGCTCGAAGAGCGTGGCGCCCAGCTCGCGCGAGCCGGCGGCCGGCCCGAGCCGCGTGCCGCGGACCGGGCCCATCTCGCGCTCCCACTCGCTCGTCGTGAAGACGTCGATCTCGCTCATGCCCACACCATCGCGCATGCCGTCACCGCCCCGGGATCTGCTGGACGGCCCAGCCGTTGCCGTCCGGGTCGCGGAAGAAGAGGAACCGCCCCCACGGGAAGTCCTGGACCTCGCCGCACTCGACGCCGCGCTCGGTCAGCAAGCGCTGCGCCTCCTCGATGTCGCCGACGACCAGCTGCAGGCCCTGCAGCGAGCCCGGCTCGCTGTCCGAGATGCCGTCGCCGATGGCGATCGAGCAGGCGGAGCCGGGGGGCGTGAGCTGGACGAACCGCAGCTCGTCGCTCACGCGGTGATCGTGATCGGCGTTGAAGCCGACCCGCTCGTAGAACGCCTTGGCCCGGTCGACGTCGGAGACCGGGACGGCGACCAGCTCGAGCTTGAAATCCATGGTGCGTGCTCCCTCGTTGGCTTGACGAGGAGCACGCTACGGACGATTGCGGCCAGTTAGTGACCGCAATCGCCCGGTGCTGCGTGCGTGCGGCGACTAGTGCTTGAACAGCGTCGCCATCAGGTCGTCGCCCGTCAGGGAGACGTTCCCGATCGAGTCGAAGCGCGCGACGAGGTCGCCGCTCAGCGTGCCGGTGGCCGAGGTGCCGAAGCCCTCGCCCTCGAAGTTGCCGGTCCCGGTGAGGAACGGCTCCTGGCCCTTCACCGTCGCCGACGAGAGGTCGTCGGAGACGTCGAGGTCCGACGCGGCCGCCTCGGCGGTGATGAAGTGCATGATCGAGGCCGGCGCGGTCTTCGACGCCTCCTCCATCACCATCGCGGTCTGGAAGCCCTTCGCGGCCGTGAACGACAGCATGTCGCCGTTGAGGTCGCCCGTCAGCGTCAGCGTGACGCCGCCGGCCTGACCCGGGGTGTGGCCGCCCTGGCCGTTGTCGCCGGAGCAGTCGATCTTGCCGGCCTTGAACGACTGGCCCTTGAGCGACTTGGCCTTGATCGTCTTGAAGTACGTCGTGTCGGCGACGAACTTCAGCGAGCCGGCGAGCGTGCCCGTGAGCGTCTTGCCGGCCTTGCCGGTGCAGCCCTTCGGAACCGCGCTCGAGCCCTTCTTGGCGCCCGTGAGCTTGAGGTCGAGCTTGCCGTACTTGCCGAGGTCGGCCTTGATCGACGTCGGGCCGACCGTCACGCCCGAGTCGAACGAGTACATGTGCTGCTGCATGTCCTTGCCGACGGTCTTGTTGAAGAAGACCGTGAGGCTGTCCTTCGCGCCGGCGTCGTTGCCGATGACCGTCATGGCGTAGCCCTTGACGTTCAGCGGCCCGCCGGTGATCGTGGTGTCCGCCGCGGCGGCGGACGGCAGGGCGAGCGCCCCGGCGAGGGCGATCCCGCCGAGCAGGCGAGCGTGCATTGAGAGGTCCTTCTCGTCGAGGTGTGCGAGCGACGGCCGGCGCGGCGCTCCCGGCGCCCGCACGGCCAGCGGCGCGCTCCCTCGCGCACCGCGGAGCGCTCACCGTACCGAGACAGCGCCGTCAAGGCAATGAGGTCTGATCGGACTACCTTTTAGGTGTTTCCAGCCGGAGGGCGTTCGCCCACAGCCGCGTGAGCTGCTCCGCCAGCGTCTCGACGTCCGCGTCGATCGTCCGCGTGACGAACGCCTGGGCCGCCGTCCGGCTGACCATCGACGAGATCGCGCGCGCCGCCAGCACGGGGTCGAGCTCGGGGTCGGCAAGCCCTTCCTCCTGGAGCCGGCGGATCGCCCGGGCGTTGCGCGCGACGAACGCCTCGCCGCGCTCGCGCCGGGCGCGCGCCACCTCCGGATCCCAGGCGGCGAGCTGCTCCATGAGCGCCATGAGCCGGGCGTTGCGCTCGTACGCCCGCAGGTAGGCCCGGTTGGCCGCGGCGATCGCCGCCACCGGATCGCCCGCCGCGGCCCGGCCGCCGAGCCCCTCGGGATGCAGCATCTCCTCGCGCAGCTCCTCGAGCACCGCGACGAACGCGTCCTCCTTGCGCGCGAAGTACGTGTAGAACGAGCCGGTCGCGACGCCCGCCTCGCGGGTGATGTCGGTGACGCGCGCCTCGACGACGCCGTCGCGCTCGAAGACGCGCCGCGCGGCGTCGACGAGCTGCCCTCGCGTCCGCGCCCCCCTCGCGCTCACCGGGTTGGCCGCCATCCCGGCCAAACCTAGCCGCAGCGGCAGATTCCGGGCTCAAGCTCGTGGACGGACGGCCGATCACCCGGGCGACTCGCTCCCTCCACGAGTCGCTCCCTCCAACTCCATGACGCAACTCCTCAAGCGCTTCCAGCGCTACTCGGATCTCGTCGCCGCGGCGGTCGTCGTGCTCGTCGTCGTGATGATGATCGTGCCGTTGCCGCCGTTCGTCCTCGATCTCATGATCACGGCGAACATCTCGGCGGCGCTCGCGATCGTGGTGACGACGCTCTACGTCCCGCGCGCCCTGGACTTCTCGGCCTTCCCGTCGCTGCTGCTGCTGACGACGCTGTTCCGGCTGGCCATCAACATCAGCGTCACCCGCCTGATCCTCCTGCACGGCGACGCCGGTCACGTCGTGCAGGCGTTCGGCAACTTCGTCGTCGGCGGCAACGTCGTCGTCGGCCTGATCATCTTCCTGATCCTCGTGATCATCCAGTTCGTCGTCGTGACGAACGGCGCCGGGCGCGTGGCCGAGGTCGGAGCCCGCTTCACGCTCGACGCCATGCCCGGCAAGCAGATGGCGATCGACGCCGACCTCAACGCCGGCCAGATCACCGAGGAGCAGGCCCGCGCGCGCCGCAAGGAGATCTCCGACGAGGCCGACTTCTACGGCGCGATGGACGGCGCCTCGAAGTTCGTCAAGGGCGACGCCGTCGCGGCCGTCGTCATCACGTTCGTCAACCTCGCCGGCGGCATCGTCGTCGGGGTCGTCCAGCAGGGCATGCCGTTCACCGAGGCGATGCAGCACTTCTCGCTGCTGACGGTCGGCGACGGCCTCGTCTCCCAGATCCCCGCCCTGCTGATCTCGGTCGCGACCGGCATCATCGTCACCCGCTCGACGTCCGAGAAGGACCTCGGCTCGGTCCTCTCCAGCCAGCTGTCGGCGCAGAAGAAGGCGCCGATCGTCGCAGGCGTCGTCGTCTGCCTCTTCGCGCTCGTCCCCGGCCTGCCGAAGCTGCCGTTCCTCCTCATCGGCGGCCTCATGTTCTTCGGCGGGCGCGCGATGGCCCGCATGGCCGAGCAGCAGGAGGCCGAGCAGGCGCTCGAGGAGTCCAAGCCGAAGCCGGCGACGGAGCTGCGCCCCGACGACCCGTACGACGCGCTCGCCATCGACCCGCTCGAGCTCGTCATCGGCTTCGGCCTCGTGCCGCTCGTCGACGCGTCCGCCGGCGGCTCCCTGCTGCAGCGCGTCTCGGCGGTCCGCAAGCAGCTCGCCGCCCAGCTCGGCACCGTCGTGCCGAAGGTCCGCATCCACGACGAGGTGGGGCTCGGCTCGCACGAGTACGTGCTGAAGGTCCGCGGGACCGAGGTGGCGCGCGGCCGCGTCATGGCCGGCCACCAGCTCGCGCTCGACCCCGGCGACGCCTTCGGGCAGCTCCAGGGCGTCCAGACCACCGAGCCCGCCTTCGGCCTCCCGGCGACGTGGATCGCCGACGACCAGCGCGCCGAGGCGGAGGCGCTCGGCTACACGGTCGTCGACGCCGAGTCGGTGATCATCACCCACCTCACCGAGACCATCCGCCAGCACGTCGACGAGCTGCTCACCCGCCAGGACGTGCGCGCGCTGCTCGACGGTCTCAAGGAGACCAACGCCGCCGTCGTCGAGGAGGTCGTCCCCGACCTGCTGTCCGTCGGCGAGATCCAGCGCGTGCTGCAGGCGCTGCTGTCGGAGGGCGTCTCCATCCGCGACCTCGGCACGATCCTCGAGGCGATCGGCGACAAGGCGCGCCTCACGCGCGACCCGGCGCTGCTCGCGGAGTACGCGCGCCAGGCGCTCGGCCGCACGATCGTCGCGCCGCACGTCGACAGCGACCTCACCCTGAAGGCGATCGCGCTCGACCCCGCCGTCGAGCAGGAGGTCTCCGAGGCGATCACCACGACCGCCGAGGGCGAGTACCTCGCGATGGCCCCGCCGCGCGCGCAGGCGCTGCTGCAGCAGCTCGCCGGCGAGGTCGACCAGGCGGTCGCCCGCGGCCGCCGCCCCGTGCTGCTCTGCTCGTCGCGCGTGCGCCGCCACCTCCGGCGGCTCTGCGCGGCCGCCCTGCCCCAGCTCTCGGTGTGTGCCTACAACGAGGTCACGCCCGGGATCAACGTCGAGACCATCGGAGTCGTCACCGCATGAGACCCTCTGGCTCCCCCCACACCAACGATCCGGTCCCTCGCCGCGGAAGCACCGGGGGGCTCGAGACGAAGACGTACCGCGGCCGCTCGCTGGCGGACCTGCTCCCGCAGATCAAGGCCGAGCTGGGCGACAACGCCGTCGCCGTCAGCGTGCGCGAGGGACGCACCGGCGGCATCGGCGGCTTCTTCGCGCAGCGCTGCGTCGAGGTCGAGGCCCGGGCGGGCAGCGGCTTCGACAGCGCGCTGGCCGATGCGACCGAGCAGCAGAAGGTCGAGCCGTTCGTCCCGGCCAACGCGCCGGACATCGGCGAGATCCTCGGCGAGTCGCGCGCCAGCGAGGGCGCGTCCGCGCTGGCCGCGATGTTCCGCCCCGACGCCGCCCCCGCCGTGGAGGTCGACGACGTCGCCGCGCCCGTGTCGGGCGCCCCGGCGGCCCCGGCGCCCGCTGCGCGCGCGCCGATGGTCCCCGTCGAGCCGCAGTGGCCGGACGCCGCCGTGCGCATCCACCGGTCGCTGACCGCCAAGGGCATGGACCCCGAGCTCGTCGAGGAGATCGTCGGCGAGGCGGTCGACCACCTCCTGCCGTTCTCGTCGGAGGGCGCGCTGCGCCCGCTCGTCGCCGGGCAGCTCGCGCGCTGCCTGCCGCCGCTGCCGCGCCGCAAGCCCGGCAAGCTGACGATCGGCTTCGTCGGCGCCGGCGGGTCGGGCAAGACCCGCTGCGTCGCCCGGCTCGCGCTCGCCTACGCCAACCGCGGCGGGCGGCCCGTCGCCTGCCTGACCCTGCGCTCCAAGGACCGCGGCGCGGAGCTCATGGCGGACGTCTCCGAAGCCGGCATCGCCGTGCACGCGGCCGACGACGCGACCGCCGCGCGGCGCTTCCTCGACCGCGTCGGCGACACCGCGATCGTCGTCGTCGACACGCCCGGCGTGTCGCCGCGCGCCGAGGCCGAGCTGCGCCGGCTCGCCGCCGAGCTGCGCCAGCTGCAGCTCGACGAGTGCCACCTCACCCTGCCGGCCACCCTCGGCCCGAACGCCGCCGGCGAGCTCGTGCGCGGCACGCGCTCGCTCGGCGTCGACGCGCTCGCCGTCACCCACGTCGACGAGACCGAGCACCTCGGCACCGCGATCGGCACTGCGATCGACGCGCAGCTGCCGCTGTCGTACGTCGGCCGCGGGCCGGACGCCCGCACCGGGCTGCGCCCCGCGCTCGTCGAGGCGCTCGCGCTCGAGCTCGTCGGCTGAGCCAGACATCCGTCCACGTCGGCGCCGCGCCGCTCGCGCGCGCGGAGCCGGTCCCCGAAGCAGGAGAGACCATGGCGAAGTCCAAGGACACCAAGCAGCAGAAGAAGGCGCAGCCCGCCGGCGACGAGCCGCGCCTGTCCGCGCACCCGAAGGCGCGCCGCCAGATCGCGGCGGCCAAGGCGTGGGGCGGTCTGGTGGCCTTCCTCGTGGTGCAGTACCTGTCGCTGAAGTCCGGTCTGCCGATGTTCGACGCCGGCATCCGGGCGCTGGCCGCCGGCGTCGGCGGCTACCTCCTCGGCTGGGTCGCCGCCGTGCTCGTGTGGCGCCAGCTCGCCGTCGCCGAGCTCGAGGCGCTGCGCCGCAAGCTCACGACGCCGCCGTCGTCCGACGACCACGTCGCCGCGACGTAGGCCGGTGATGCGGCGTGGAGCGGATCGACCGGATCGGGCCGCGCCGCGAGGTGGCTGAGGGCGTGTACGCGATCGCCGCGACCCGGCGGGTCGAGCGGCGCGAGCGCGACCCCGAGCGCCGCGAGCGCGATCCGCGCCGCCGCCCGCCGCGGCCGCCCGACGGCCCGGTCGACCACGGTGCCGAGCCTGGCCACATCGACGTCTCGGCGTAGCGCTCGGCCGCCGTCACGCCGCTCAAGTCGGGAGCCGCCCGTCCGACCACCGGAGGGTGCAGGCCTCCATCGTGATCGTCCTCGACGGCGGCGCCGAGCAGGCGCTGCGCTGCGTCTCCTCGATCGCCGCGCTCGACGCGGCGCAGCCGGAGCACGAGGTCGTCATCGTCGACGACGCCTCCGTCGGCCTCGAGTCGCTCTTCGCGCGCCTGGAGGGCGACGTCGAGATCGTCCGCACGCCGCGCCGCGAGGGCTTCGCGGCCGCCGCCTCGCGCGGCCTGGAGCGCTGCAGCGGCGACGTGGCCGTCCTGCTGCGCGGCGCTCCCGAGGTCGCGCCCACCTTCCTCGCCCCGCTCGTCGACGCGCTCGCCGACCCCGGCCGCGCCGCCGCGACCGCCATCACCGCCCAGGCTCCGCAGCACCCGCCGGTCGCCGCCCACGCGATCGCCGTGCGCCGCGCCGACGTGACGGCGCTCCCGCCCGCGCCCGCCGGGCTCGAGGTCGCCGCGCTGTGCGCCGAGCTGGCCCGCCGCGGCACGGTCGACGCCATCGGCGCCAGCGCCGTCAGCGCACCCGGATCCCGCACGATCGGCGCCCGCCGGACCCCCGGCGAGCCGGTCGAGCTGACCATCGTCATCCCGACGCTCGACGCCGCCAGCGAGCGCGTGCGTCGCTGCGTCGCGGCCGCGCAGGCGACGACCGAGGCGGCCCACGAGATCGTGATCGTCGACAACGGCGCGCCGCCGCAGGGCTTCACCGCGCCCGTCAACGCCGGCCTGCGCGCCGGGCGCGGTCGCTACCTGCTCGTGCTCAACGACGACGTCGAGCTGCTGCCCGGCTGGTGGCCGCCGCTGCGCGCCGCCCTCGACGCCGGCGCGCCCGTCGTCTTCCCGCTCACCGTCGACGGCGCGATGCGCACCGACTTCGCCGCCTGGTGCTTCGCGCTCAGCCGGCGGACGCTCGAGGAGTTCTCCGTCGAGCCGGGCGAGTTCCTCGACCCCGAGCTCGTCGTCTGGTTCAACGACACCGACCTGCTGCAGCGCCTGCGCCTCGCCGGCCGCCCGCCCGTGCTCGTCGAGGCGTCGAAGATCCGCCACGGCCTGTCGGAGACCGTGGCGAGCGAGGACCCCGAGCTGCGCGCCTGGATCCAGGTCCAGGTGGCGGCCGACAAGGCCGCGTTCGAGCGCAAGCACGGCGTGTCCGTGCCCGGCGCGGCCTGATCGCCTCGGACAGACGTCCACGGCGCTCAATCCCGCCCGCCGGCCCGCCGACAACCGGACTGCAGGAGGCGACATGGAGTCGCCCTCCGGGACACCAAACCCACGTTCTCAAGGAGAGATCGCATGTCCCTTCGCATCCAGAACAACGTCGAGGCGTTCGGGGCGCACCGCAACCTGAGCAACACCTCGGCCGCGCTCTCGAAGTCCATGGAGCGCCTGTCGTCCGGCTACCGCATCAACCGCGGCGCCGACGACGCGGCCGGTCTCGGCATCTCGGAGAAGATGCGCGGCCAGATCCGCGGTCTCGCCCAGTCGAACCGCAACATCGGCGACGGCGTGTCGCTCGTCCAGACGGCTGAGGCCAACCTGGACGAGGTCCACAACATGCTCCAGCGCGTTCGCGAGCTGGCGGTCCAGTACCAGAACTCGACGAACTCGGCGGCCAACAAGTCGGCGATCCAGTCCGAGGTCTACCAGCTGGCGTCGGAGATCGAGCGCATCGGC
>DASTRJ010000038.1:0-3971 GCA_035761245.1 Capillimicrobium sp.
ACCCGCACCCGCGCCGCGATCGTCACCGTGCGGCCGCGGCGCACGACGCGCTTGCTGACGCGGGCGCTGGTGTGGAACCGGCCGGGGCGACGCGGCTTCGCCGGCAGGGCGTGCCCGGCGTGGCGGCGCGGCGCGCGGGTCCGGGCGGGACGCGGCATCGCGCCCTCGGCGTAGTAGGCGGCGGCGCGCGCCCGGAAGTAGCCGCCGTCGTCGTCGGCCGACAGCGACGGCCGCGTGTTGGCGCCGATCGGCATCGGGTTCGTCACCCCGTCGCCCGCGGCGTCGCAGGCGCAGGTGCCGTCGGCCTGCCCCGCGCCGAACAGCAGCGCGACGACGCCGGCGCGCAGGTACGTGCGCAGGTGCTCGCGCGAGTCGGGGCCGAGGAACCACTGCACGCGGTTGTCCTGCCAGTGGTGTGGCGTGTTGTCCATCGCCCGGTACAGCGTGTTGCCGAGCGGGATCTGCCACACGACCACGGGCCGCCGGAGCGCGGCGTGGACGTCGCCGACGAAGCGGGCGTGGCGGGCGAAGTCGGCCGCGTCCCACCAGGCGCTGTCGCCGCGGCCGTCGCGCGTCGCCGCGTAGGCGGAGTCGCGGTCGGCGACCTCGGTGAAGATGACGTCGAAGTCGGTGCGCAGCGAGCGGTAGAAGCGGACGGAGCGGGCGGCGAGCGCGTCGATGGCCTCGTCGCTCTCGTCGGAGATCGCGATGTCCTTGCCGGTCCCCCAGATCGACACCGGGTAGCCGAGCAGCACGTGCGGGCCGTAGGCGTCGCGCAGCCGCTCGACCCCGCGGGCGACGCCGGCCGCGGTGTCCGGCAGGGCGCGCAGGTCGGGCATCCGGGTCGCGGCCACCTGCGCGGGCGTGTCTGCGGCGTCGTCGCCGCCGTACGCCTGGACGTAGCCCCAGAGGTCCGGCTCGACCTGGAGCACGGTCGTCTGGCCGGTCTCCTCCGCCTTCTGGAAGAAGACCTTGAGGTCCTCGAACCACGCGCGCATCGTCCTGCGGTCGCGCAGGTTGCCGAGGACCGCCGCCGGCTCGTCGGGCTGGCCGGCGCCCGGGAGGCTCTGGCGCAGCTGGTAGTACGAGAAGACCGGGATCATCCCGTTGGCGGCCGAGTCCGCGATGAAGCCCGGCACGAAGCTGCCGCCACCGGTGGCCCACGTCTGCCAGGGCTGCGGCGTGTTCACGCCCCCCGCCAGGTAGTGGTAGCGCAGGCCGAACGGCGCGCTCGCGCGCAGCGCGGCGGCCCCGCCCTCCTCGTCGTCGAGGCCGAGCTGCAGGGTGCTCGCCGGCCACGGCACGGCGGCCTCAGCCGTGGTCGCGCCCGCGATGGGAACGACCAGCGCGCAGGCGAGCAGGAGTAGCAGTTGGCGCACGACGCTCCATATCGGTACACCATACGGAGGGGCTTGAGTCATCCGTGCTGCGGCTCGGCCGGTGGCGGAGCGATCGCGGACGCCGTCGCGGCGCGCTCGCACTCCGCGCACGCGACCTCGCGCCGCGGGTTCTGGATGCCGAGGGCGGACAACAGCCCGCCGGCGGCGACCAGCGCGCCGGTGACCAGCATCGCGCGCTGGAACGCGTCGATCGTGTCGGCGTCGAGCTCGGTGATGCCGGCCACGGCGCCGACCGCGGCGATGGCGAGCAGCCCGCCGACGCGCGCGATCGCGTTGTTGATGGCCGACGCCATGCCGGCGTGGCGCTCCTCGACGCCGCCGAGCACGGTGGCGGTCAGCGGCGCGACCGTGAGCGCGAGCCCGAAGCCCAGGACGAGCACCCCGGGCAGCACCTCGGTGAGGTAGTCGGCCGACGCGCCGACCCGCGCGAGCAGCGCGAAGCCGGCACCGCCGAGCAGCGGCCCCGCCGCCATGAAGATCCGCGGGCCGATCCGGTCGGCGAGGGCGCCGAAGCGCTTGGACAGCTCGAACATGACGATCGTGATCGGCAGCAGCGCGAGCCCGGCCTCGAGCGGGCTGTAGCCGGCGACCTGCTGGAGGAAGATCACGAGGAAGAACGGGCCGGCGCCGAGGCCGCCGTAGACGGCGAACGTCGCGGCGTTGCCGACGGCGAAGTTGCGCTCGCGGAAGAGCTCGAGCGGCAGCATCGGGTGCGCGGCGCGGCGCTCGTAGGCGAGGAAGGCGGCGAGCAGGAGCACGCCGGCGGCCAGCGCGCCGGCGACCAGCGGGTCGCCCCAGCCGCGGACCGGCTGCTCGATGAGCGCGTAGACCGGCCCGGCGAGGCCGAGCGCGCCGAGCACGGCCCCGGCGAGGTCGACGTGGCCGGGCGCCGGCTCGTCGTTGGTGCCGTCGAGCTGCGCGGCGACCCACAGCGCGGTGGCGACGGGGACGACGTTGATGGCGAAGATCCAGCGCCACGAGGCGACGTCGAGCAGCACGCCGCCGATGAGCGGGCCGGCGACCATCGAGATGCCGGTCCACGCCGTCCAGGTCCCGATCGCCGCGCCGCGCTCGTTGGGGGCGAACCGGGCGACGATGAGGCCGAGGGTGTTGGGGACGAGCAGCGCGCCGGCGAGCCCCTGGAGGCCGCGCGCGACGACGAGCGTCTCGATCGTCGGCGCGACCGCGCAGAGCAGGGACGTGATCCCGAAGCCGGCGACGCCGATCGTGAAGATCCGCCGGCGGCCGTGGAGGTCGCCGAGCGAGCCGCCGATGAGCAGCAGCGAGCCGAGCGTCAGCAGGTAGGCGTCGTTGATCCACTGCTGCCCGGCGAGCCCGCCGCCGAGGTCCTCGCGCATCGCCGGGAGCGCGACGTTGACCACCGTGGAGTCGATGAAGACGACGATCGCGCCGAGAATCGCCGCGAGGACCGTGAGCCGCCCCTGGCGCGCATCCATGGCCTTAGCCTACGCCCCGCTGCAAATCTCAGTGGACGCCACGAAGATCGTTCTGTATCCTTGGCTCCGGCAATAGTTTACGACCTCAAAGGTTAGGCCAGACCGTGACCACCACGCTTCTCATCGTCCCTCTGGAGGACACCGTCGTCTTCCCGACCATGGACGTGACCCTGCCGGTGGACGTCGGCGACGAGGAGCGGGTGCTCCTGGTCCCGCGCCACGAGAGCAGCTTCGCGTCGGTCGGCACGATCGCCCGCGTCGCCGAGCGCGTCCGCCTGCCCGGCGGGGCGCGCGGCGCCAGCCTCGAGGGCGAGGCCCGCGGCATCGCCGGCGCCGCCCACACCGACCCGCGCGGGCGCCTGCGCGTCGAGGTGACCGAGGCGCGCGACGACGTTCCCGTCGACGGGCGCACCCGCGAGCTCGAGCGCGAGCTGCGCGCCGTCTACGACGAGATCCTCGAGCTGCGCGGCGACGACGGCCGCGTCGCGGCGTTCCTGCGCGCGATCACCGAGCCGGGCGCGCTCGCCGACGCCTCCGGCTACTCCCCCGACCTCTCGTTCGACGACAAGGTCCGCCTGCTCGAGACGATCGACGTCACCGAGCGCCTCGAGCTCGCGCTCTCGCTGCAGCGCGAGCGCCTCACCGAGCTGCAGGTCCGCCGGCGCATCCGCGAGGACGTCGAGTCCGGCGCCCAGAAGCAGCAGCGCGAGTACTTCCTGCGCCGCCAGCTCGAGTCGATCCGCAAGGAGCTGGGCGAGGACGAGGGCGACGTCATCGCCGAGTACCGCACGAAGATCGACGAGGCCGGCATGCCGGAGGCCGTGCGCGAGCAGGCCGAGCGCGAGCTCAACCGGCTGGAGCGCGCCGGCGACCAGTCCGGCGAGGCGCAGACGATCCGCACCTACCTCGACTGGCTCATCGCCGTGCCGTGGAGCAAGCGCTCCGACGAGCGGCTCGACCCCGTGCACACGCGCGAGGTCCTCGACGCCGACCACGCCGGCCTCGAGGACGTCAAGGACCGCATCGTCGAGTACGTCGCCGTCAAGAAGCTGCGCGAGGAGCGCGGCATCGCGGCCGACAAGCGGTCGGGCGCGATCCTGACGCTGATCGGCCC
>DASTRJ010000039.1:0-14143 GCA_035761245.1 Capillimicrobium sp.
ACGGCTCGCCGCCGGCCGCCTCGACGTCGTCGAGGCCGACGCCGACGTGGCCGCGTTCCACCGGGCTGCGACCCCAACGCGACAGTCGACCGCGCTGTTCTCGGTGCTCGCGGCGCTCGTCGGCTTCCTCTTCGCGCTGTCGGCCGTGCTGCTCACGGTCCCTCAGCGGCGCCGGTTCATCGCGGACCTCCGCATCGCCGGGTACACGCCCTCGGCGGTCGTGCGCGTCATGCTCGCCGATGCCCTCCTCCTCGGCGCCGCCGGCGCGACGCTCGGCTTGCTGCTGGGCGACCTGCTGTCGCGCGAGCTCTTCGACTCGGTACCCGGCTACCTGGCCTTCGCGTTCCCCGTCGGAGCCGACCGCTCCGTCAGCCCGACGAGCGTGGCCGTCTCCGCGGCCGCCGGCATCGTCTCCGGCTGCCTCGCCGTCCTCACGCCGGTGCCGGAGATCTTCTCCCGTCGGGCGCTCGGCGGCACGCACCCCGACCCGCGCGGGGGCAGCCGGCGGTCGACCGTCCTGACCGGCGGCACCGGCCTCGCCTGCCTGGCGACCGTCGCGGTGATCCTTGTCGCGGCGCCAGGGGCAGCGGTCGCCGGCACCCTGCTCCTCGTGGCAGCGATGACGCTGCTCCTTCCCACCCTTGTCGGCGCCGCGGTCGCTGCCTTGGGATGGCTAGGTCAATGGGTGCGCAGCGCCGTGCCCGCCATCGCGCTGATGGAGCTGCGTGCGCGCGCCTCCCGCACCCGCACGCTCGCGCTCGCCGCCACGGCCGCCGTCGCCGTCTTCGGCATCGTCGCCGTCGGCGGCGCACACCGCGACCTCGAGCGCGGCCTCAACTCGTCGGCCGACGAGATCGACGCCAACGCGGACCTGTGGGTCAGCTTCCGCAGCTCGCAGAACGCGTTCGCGACAGCGCCCATCTCCCTCGACGGTCGCGACCTCGACCGCGTCCGCGCCCTCCCCGGCGTCGCGACTGCGGAGCGGTATCGGGGCGCGTTCCTCGACATCGGCGACCGTCGACTGTGGGTGCTCGCACCGCCACGCAGCGCCGACGCCCCGGTGCCCCCACGGCAGATCCTGACTGCCGCCGACGACCTGACCCGCCGCGTGCGAGCGGCCGGCTGGGTGACGCTCTCCGAAGCCCTCGCACAGACGCTCGACGCCGGAGTCGGCGATGCCGTGCGCATCCCGGCTCCCGAGCCGATCACGCTCCGCGTCGCGGCGATCACCACGAACCTCGGATGGCCCTCCGGCGCCCTGATCCTCAGCGCCGACGACTTCGCGAAGGCGTGGGGATCCACCGCGCCCACCGCGCTGCACATCGAGCTCGACGGCGTCCGGGCAACGCCGACTGTCCGAGCCGAGCTTGCCGGCGCACTCGCCCCGCGGGACGAGCTCCAGATCGAGACCGCCATCCAGCGCCAGCGCCGACATCACGCGATGTCGGATGACGCCTTGTCGCGCCTCACGCAGATCTCGATGCTGGTCATCGGAGCGGCGGTGCTCGCGATGGTCACCGCGATGGTGGGCGCGCTGTGGCAACGGCGGAGCACCTTCGCCGGGCTGAAGGCGGACGGGTTCACGGAGTGGGAGCTGTGGCGGGCCGTACTGCTCGACAGCGCGGTGCTGCTGAGCACCGCCTGCGGGATCGGCGCCGCGTTCGGGCTCGCCGGCCAGGCGCTCATGAGCCGCGCGCTGGCCGAGGTGACGGGTTTCCCGGTGTTCTACTCGCCGGGCATCGGGCTGGCGTTCGCCGTTCTCGGCGGGGTGACGCTGCTGACGCTCGCGTGCCACGCGGTCCCGGGCTACATCGCGGTACGCATCCGGCCAGCGCCGGGCATTGGGACGTAACGACCGCCGACTGCTCATGCTCCGGAGATGTCGCGCACATACCGGCGCGGCATGGCGCTGTCGCCACGTCAGATCGCGGTTCTCCCGCGGTGCCCGGCACGACAGCCGGCACTGGGGACAACGACGGGCACCCCTCGCAAGGTCGAGGTGGCGATCGCGCGCGGCGCGCATCCCCGAGCCGACGCTGCGGCGCACCGCGCTGGACGCCCTGTCCACCAAACGAGGCCATGCCGACGGCGCCGCTCTGTTCTCAGTCCTGGTGCCCCGCGACTCGCGCCTCGTCGACGCCCTCATCGCCTTCCAGACGATCTGGGACGCCCTCGACGGCATCCACGAGCTGGCGCCCGACGAGCGCAACGGACGACAGCTCCACCTCGCGGTCATCGACGCCCTCGACATTCGCTCCCGACCGCACGACTACTACCGCCACCACCCGTGTGGCTCTGACGGCGGCTATGTCCGCGACCTGGTGGAGGAGTGTCGCGGCGCCGTCGCGACGATGCCGTCCTACGCGATCGTCCTCGGCTCGCTCAGACCGCATCTGCTGAGCACCGATGCGCTCGCGCTGAACCACCTCGAGGCCGACGTGCGCGACACGCGGCTCTGCGCGTGGGCCCGCGTGCACTTCGCCGACGACCGCGAGCTGAACTGGTTCGAGCGCAGTGCCGCGGCCAGCGCCTCGCTCGTACAGCTCGCCCTCATCGCGGCAGCGTCACAACCGGCAACCACGCCCGACGACGCTGTCGCGGTCCGCGATGTCTACTGGCCGTGGCCCTCACTGGCAGCCACGCTGCTCGACAGCTACGTGGACGAGCCCGACGACGAAGTCAGCGGAAGCCACAGCTACGTACGACACTACCCCTCGCCGGCCGCCGCGGTCGACCGCATCGAGGAGTCCATACAGCGCTCCGCCGAGGCGGCGCTGGCCGCTCCAGGCGGTCATCGCCACGCGGTGATCGTCGCCTGCATGGTCGCCATGTACCTCTCGCGCGACAGTGCACGGGAGCCGGAGCTCCGGCCGACGACGAGACGCCTGCTCAGGGCAGGGGGTCCCCTGACGCAGGCGCTCTCGCCGGTCCTACGCGCATGGCGGATCTACTACGGGCATCGGGCGGCGTAGTCCGTGTCAGTCCACCGGCGGCACGACGTGCCCGACGATGACCACCGGCACATCGCCCGGCTTCTCCTCCGCTGATCGCCGCGCCGCTTCGACCCTCGCCTGCAGATCCTTGAGCAGCGACTCGGCCCGGCGCTCGTCGAGCATGAGCGTCACGCCGAGTGCATCGCTGGCGCGTGCCGCGTAGAAATGTTGCACAGCGCCGCGTTTCGGGACGGTCCCGACCAACTCCGCCAACCCCGCCTCGGCGAGGATCCGGATGTGGTAGCTGACGACCCCGACCGACACGCCCGCCATGTCGGCGAGCTGGCTCGGACTCGCCGGCCGCTTGCGCAGCTCCGTGAGGATCTTCGCCCGCACGGGATGCGCAAGGGCGCGCTGGACGGCGTTCGCTCTGTGCTGGCCGGTTCCGGCGCTCATGAGGCGACCGTAACGACGGACTGTCGCCACGAGAATCCCTTTGCATGAATGCCTAGCGCTAGGGGTGCGGCAACGAAGCGCCGACGCGCCGCACGCCCAGCGCGACTAGCTGCCGATCAGGTGGCGGTCGAGCGCGTAGGCGACGAGCTCGGCGCGCGTCGTGCGGCCGAGCTTGCGCTGGATGTGCGCGCGGTGCGTCTCGACGGTCCGCACGCTGAGGTAGAGCTGCTCGGCGATCTCGGTGTTCGTGTTGCCCAGCGCGATGAGGCGCAGCACCTCGCGCTCACGGTCGGTGAGGTCGTCGACCGGGCCGTCGGAGGCGGGCGGCTCGGCCGCCAGCCGGGCGCCGAGGCGGGGGTTGAGGTACGTCTCGCCGCGGGCGGCGGCGCGCACCGCGTCGACGAGCTCGTCGTCGGCGGCCTCCTTGAGCACGTAGCCGGCCGCGCCGGCCTGCAGCGCCTCCCGCGCGAACGCCGGCTCGCTCTGCATCGTCAGCACGACGATCTGCGTGCCGGGAGACTCGGCGCGGATCGTCGGGATGCTCGACAGGCTCGACTGGTCGCCGAGGTTGAGGTCGAGGACGAGCACGTCGGGGCGGATCGCGCGCACCTTGCGGACGGTCTCGTCGACCGTGCCCGCCTCCGCGATGACCTCGAAGTCGGTCTCGGCCTCGAGCACGAGGCGCAGCCCGTGGCGCACGACCACGTGGTCGTCGGCGAGGATGAGGCGGGTCGCCGCGGCGTCGTCAGCCATCGAGTCCGCCTACCCCGACCGCCTCGCCGCTCACCCCGCCGCGGCCTGGACGATCGCGGCGCGCCGGCTGACCGGGATGGAGGCGCGCACCACGGTGCCGCCCTGCGGCCTGCGCGCGACGCTCCACGTGCCGCTGGCGAGCGCGACGCGCTCGCGCATGCCGACGATCCCGAAGCCGTCCGTCGGCGCGTCGGCGTCGAAGCCGACCCCGTCGTCGGCGACCATCAGCTCGACCTGGCCGCGCTCCTCGCGGACGGTGATCTCGACGTGGCGGGCGTGGGCGTGCTTGACCACGTTCGTCAGCGCCTCCTGGACGATCCGGTAGAGGGCGTCCTCGATGGCGGCCTCGAAGCGCTCGCCGGGCCGGCCGTCCTCGGGCCCGAGCTCGACGTCGAGCTCGATCTCCAGGTCCCACTGGGCGGCGACGCGCTCGACCAGGCCCTCGAGGGCGGTCGCGACGCCGAACTCGTCGAGGGCGGCGGGCCGCAGGTCGGTGATGAGGCGGCGCAGCGCGGTGATCCCGGAGTCGAGCTGGGCGAGCGCCGCGTCGAGCGCCCCGCGGACCGCCTCGGCGTCGTCGACGCGCCGCCGCGCGCCCGAGAGCAGGACCTTCAGCCCCGCCATCTCCTGGAGCGTCTCGTCGTGCAGCTCGCGCGCCCAGCGCTGCCGCTCGCGCTCGGAGGCCTCGATGCTGCGGCGCAGCCCCTCCGCCTGGACCGACTGCGCCGTCGCCACCGCCGTCGCGGCGCTCGCGGCGAAGCCCTCGAGCATGCGCTCGTGCTCGGGCAGGAAGTCCTCGCCGTCGCCACGGTCGTACGCGCTGAGCACGCCGACAGCGCGGCCGCGGTACAGCAGCGGCACGAACAGCCCGGTGCGCGCGTCGATCCGGCCCGCGAGGGCGTGGCGCAGCCGGTCGCCGACGTTGATCAGCCGCTCGGGCCGGCGGGTCCGCAGCACGTGGCCGCTCACCGAGTCCTGCGTCGGGATGCGCTCGCCGAGCAGGTCGGTCGAGGCCCGGCCCGCGACCGCGGCGACCTCCAGCTCGTCGCCGTCCTCGAGGAGGATGAGCACGCTGCGCGCGTCGACCAGCGCGCGGGCGCGCTTGACGATCAGCTCGAGGACGCGGTCGAGGTTCGTCTCGCCGCCGACCGCGCGCGCGATGTCGGTGGTCGCCTCCAGCGCGCGGACCGCCTGCTCGAGCTCGGATCGGCGGGCCTGCTCGCCGAGGTAGGCGCGGGCGTTGTCGATCGCGATGCCGGCCCATCCGGCCAGCAGGACGATCGCCTCCTCGTCGGCCTCGTCGAACTCCTCGGCGCCCTCCTTGTCGGTGAGGTAGAGGTTGCCGAACGCCTGGCCGCGCACGAGCACGGGCACGCCGAGGAAGGACCGCATCGGCGGGTGCCCGAGCGGGAAGCCGTACGACCGCGCGTGATGGCCGACGTCGGCGAGCCGCAGCGGCCGCGGGTCCTCGATGAGCACCCCGAGCACGCCGCGCCCGCGCGGCAGGTCGCCGATCGTGGCGTGCTGCTCGCGGCCGATGCCGACGGTCAGGAAGCGCTCGAGCTCGCGACGCTGGTCGTCGAGGATCCCGAGCGCGGCGTACCGCGCGCCGGTGAGATCTCGGGCCTCGTTGAGGACCCGCTGCAGCACGGTCTCGAGATCCAGCTCGGAGACGACCGTGCGGCCGACCTCCAGGACGCGGCGGAGGCGCGGTTCGTCGAGCATCTGAGGCGACCGAGTCTATCGACGCCGGTCAGCGCCCAGACAGGGTAGGTTCGTGCCCATGCGTGCGATGCGCCTGCACGCGATCGGCCGCCCGCTGCGGCTCGACGACGTGCCGGTCCCGGTCGCCGGGCCGGGCCAGCTGGCGCTGCGGGTCGAGGCGTGCGGCATCTGCCGGACCGACCTCCACCTGCTCGACGGCGAGGTCGGCGTGCCCGTTCTGCCGCGCACGCTCGGCCACCAGATCGTGGGGCGGACGGAGGACGGGCGGCGGTTCGGTGTCCCCTGGCTGGGCTGGACGGACGGCACGTGCGAGTGGTGCCGCTCGGGGCGCGAGAACCTCTGCCCGCGGGCGCGGTTCACCGGGCGCGATGTCGACGGCGGCTTCGCCGAGTACGCGGTCGCCGACGAGCGCTTCTGCTTCCCGATCCCCGACGAGCTGCCCGCCGTCCACGCCGCGCCTCTGCTGTGCGCAGGCCTGATCGGCCACCGCGCGCACCGCATGACCGGCGACCCGCGCCGGCTGGGGATCTACGGCTTCGGCTCGGCCGGCCACATCCTCTGCCAGGTCGCGACCTGGGAGGGCCGCGAGGTGTACGCGTTCACGCGGCCAGGGGACGTCGAGGCGCAGCGCTTCGCGCGGCGGACCGGCGCCGTCTGGGCCGGCGACGCCGGCGAGCCGCCGCCGGAGCCGCTCGACGCGGCGGTCGTCTTCGCGCCGAGCGGCGCGCTCGTCCCCGCGGCGCTGCGCGCGGTCGCGCCCGGCGGCGTCGTCGTCTGCGGCGGCATCCACATGAGCGACATCCCGTCGTTCCCGTACGCCGACCTGTGGGAGGAGCGCGTCGTGCGCTCGGTGGCCAACCTCACCCGCCGCGACGCGCTGGAGTTCCTCGAGCTGGCGCCGCGGGTCCCGGTGGTGACGACCGTGACCGAGTACCGGCTCGAGGAGGCCGAGCGCGCCCTCGACGACCTGCGCGCCGGGCGCTTCGAGGGCTCGGCGGTGGTGGTGCCGTAGGCGCGGCCGGTGGGGATGCCCGGATGACCCGTCGCGCGGACCGCGCCGGCACGTTCTACGAGCTGACGCCGCGCAGCGTCGCGGGCGCGGCGTGGGCGGGGGCCGCCGCGCTCGCCGGGGTGGCGTGCTGGCGGGCGGGGCTGCCGGCGGCGGGCGCGGTGGTCGTGGCCGCGCTCGCCGGCGCGGCCGGCGCCGTGGCGTGGGAGCGGCGCCGTCGAGGTCGGCGACCGGCGATGGCGCTGGCGTTGTTCGTGGGCTGGGCGGCGCTCGTCGGGCCGGTCGCTGCGCTGCTGGCGCGGGCGATCTGGCCGGGGTGATGGCGGCTGAGCCGGCGCGCCGGCGGGCAGACTCCGGCCATGGACGACGATGACGACTGGGTCGGGACCCCGCCGGAGGGCCGCTACAGCCGCGACCGTGCCGATCCCGCGTTCTGGTGGCGCCAGAAGCCGGTGTCGATCACGGCCGTGGGGCTGCTGGTCGCGATCGTCGTGCTCGTGATCATCCTGCTGGTGAGCTGACCGAGAGCGCGGCGAGCGACTCGGCCATGTGCGCGCGCAGGACCTCCGGGCCTTCGCGCTCGATCGCCGCCACGAGCTCGAGGTGATCGGGGCCGAGCCGGTCGCGGCGCCACGCCGGCCGCAGCTGGGTGACGAAGACGCGCAGCTCGGCCTCCAGCGCCGTGTAGGCGCGCTCGATCCGCGGCGCCTGCGCGGCCGCGACGAGCGCGCCGTGCACGGCGTTGTGCGCGACCGCGACGTCCGCCCAGCTCGAGCGCCGGCGGCGGGCCACGCGGTCGAGCCGCTCGGCCGCGTCGTGGACGGCGGCGGGCAGCCGCCCGCCGTGGCGGTCGAGCGCGAGGTGCGCCGCCTCGCGCTCGAGCGCCAGGCGCAGGTCGAAGAGGTCGGCCAGCTCGTGCGGCTCGAGGCGGGCGACACTCGCGCCGCGGTTGGGCTCGAGGCGGACGAGCCCGTCGGCCTGCAGCTGGCGCAGCGCCGCGCGCAGCGTGTGACGGGCGACGTCGTAGCGCTCGACCAGCTCGCGCTCGACCAGGCGCTCGCCCGGACGCAGCTCGCCGTCGAGGATCTGCTGGCGCAGGACGGCGACGAGCGCGTCGACGGCCGACACGCGGGGGAGGGGCGTCGCGGCGCTCACGCGGGCATCATCTCCGGCTCGGCGGCGGGCTCCGGCGCGCGGCGCCGCCGAGACGGCAGCGCGAGGACGCCGAGGCCGGCGAGCACGCAGCCGGCGCCGGCGAGCGCGAGGCCGGTCGGCTGCTCGCCGAGGACGACGACGCCGAGCGCGAGCGCGGTGACCGGCTCGGCGAGCACGATCGTCGTCGTCTCGCCGCTCGACAGGCGGCGCAGGCCGCGCGCGAACAGGACGTACGCGACGGCGGTGGGGACGGCGCCGAGGTAGAGGGCGAGCGCCAGCCCGCCCGGCTCGGCGAGGAAGCCGGCCCCCGCGATCGGCAGCACCGGGAGGAGGAGCACGGCGGAGGCGCCGAACCCCGCCGCCATCACGCCGATGGGCTCGGCGCCGTCCTCGAGCAGGGCCTTGGTGAGGACGGTGTAGCCGGCGTACCCGGCGCCGGCGGCGACCGCGAGCGCGATGCCGGCCGGGTCGACGCTCGCCGCGCCGGAGCCGGCCAGCACGAGCAGCGCGACCCCGAGGCCGGCCAGCGCGGTGGCGGCCGTCCAGCGCCGCGTGAGGCGCTCGCCGTTGACCACGACGCCGAGCAGCCCGGCGATCGCGGGGCCGCTGCCGATCGCCACGACCGTGCCGACGGCGACGCCCGTCAGCTTCACGGCGGCGAAGAACGACAGCTGGTAGATCGCGATCCCGATCGCGATGCCGGCGACGCGCCGCCCGCGCGGCAGCGCCACGCCCATCAGCCGGGTGGCGAGGAGGAGCAGCGCGCCGCCGGCGAGCAGGCGGGCCGAGCCGACGGCGAGCGGGCTCGCCGACGGGCCGAGCGCCTGGGCGGTGCCGGTGGTGCCGAAGCAGACGGCGGCGAGGAGGACGGAGAGGCGGGCGGCGGCCATGGCTGTCTGTGGAATTGTTGCACAATAGCGCTGCTTGGTGGCCCCGCGATCGAGTCGCGGCGCCCGTCAGGCCTCGAGCACCTCCGCGTGCTCCATCCACGCGGCCTCGAGCTCCTCGCGCTCCGCACGGACAGCGGCCAGCTCGCCGTCGAGCTCGCGCAGGCGGGCATGGTCGGTGGCGGCCGCCGCCATCTGCTCGTGCAGCGAGGCCTCGCGCGCCTCGAGCCGCTCCAGCGCGCGCTCGATGCGCTGCACCTCCTTGCGCGCCGCCTTGAGCTGCCCGCCGGAGGGGCGGCTGCCGCGATCCTTCGCCGGCGGCGCCGGCGCACTCGCCGCGGCGTCGGCCGCCTGCCGGCGCAGCTCGAGGTACTGGTCGATGCCGCCGGGCAGATGGCGGATCGCCCCGTCGCCCATGAGCGCGTAGACGTCGTCGCAGACGCGCTCGACGAAGTAGCGGTCGTGGCTGACGACGACGAGCGTGCCGGGCCAGCCGTCGAGCAGGTCCTCCAGCGCGGTGAGGGTGTCGATGTCGAGGTCGTTGGTCGGCTCGTCGAGCAGCAGCACGTTCGGCTCCTCCATGAGCAGTCGCATGAGCTGCAGGCGCCGGCGCTCGCCGCCCGACAGGTCGCGGACCAGCGTGCGGCCGCGGTCGCCGCGGAAGCCGAAGCGCTCGGCGAGCTGGCCGGCGGTGAGCTCGACGCCGCCGCTCGTGGCGATGCGCCCGCGGACGGCCTCGAGCGACTCGAGCACGCGCAGGTGGCCCGGGATCTCCGCCGCGTCCTGGGTGAGGTGGGCGAGCCGGACGGTCTGGCCGCGCTCCACCGAGCCGGCGTCGGGCGCGCGCTCGCCGGCGAGCACGTCGACGAGCGTCGTCTTCCCGGAGCCGTTGACGCCGACCAGCGCGACGCGATCGCCCGGGCCGAGGCGCCACGTGGCGCGGCGCAGCAGCGTACGCTCGCCGAAGGCGATCGACACGTCGACCGCGGCGAGCACCTCGTTGCCGAGCCGCGCGGTGGCGAAGCGCAGCAGCTCGACCTGGTCGCGCGGCGGCGGCTCGTCCGCGATCAGCGCGTTGGCGGCCTCGATCCGGAACTTCGGCTTGGAGGTCCGCGCCGGCGGGCCGCGGCGCAGCCACGCGAGCTCCTTGCGCAGGAGCTGCTGGCGCCGGGCGTCGCGAGCGGCGGCCTGGCGCTCGCGCTCGGCGCGCGCGAGGACGTACGCCGCGTAGCCGCCCTCGTACTGGTGGACGGCGCGGTCGGCGACCTCCCACGTGTGGGTGCAGACCGCGTCGAGGAACCAGCGGTCGTGCGTGATGACGACCAGCGACCCGCGCCGCGCGGCGAGATGGCGGGCGAGCCAGTCGACGCCCTCGACGTCGAGGTGGTTGGTCGGCTCGTCGAGCAGCAGCAGGTCGGGGCTGCCGAGCAGCAGCCGCGCGAGCGCGATCCGGCGCCGCTCGCCGCCCGACAGCGGCGCGATCGGGGTGTCGAGCCCCTGCGGGAAGCGGCGCAGCTCGACGCCGCCGAGCAGCCCGTCGAGCACGCTGCGGAACACGGCGTCGCCGGCCCACTCGTGCTCGGGCCGGTCGCCGACGAGCTCCTGGCGCACCGTGCGGGCCGGGTCGAGCTCGTCGGCCTGGCCGATGACCGCGATCTGCAGGCCGTTCGCCCGCGTCACCGCGCCGGCGTCCGGCTCCTCGAGCCCCGCGACGAGCTTCAGCAGCGTCGACTTGCCGTCGCCGTTGCGTCCGACGATCCCGATCCGGTCGCCGGCCGCGATCCCGAGCGTGACGTCCTCGAGCACCTGCCGGCTGCCGTAGCCCTTGGCGACGGACTTCAGGTTGACGAGGTTGCGAGCGGGCGCGGCCATCCGGCAGCGCATTGTGGCGACGTCCGCGCGCCGAGTACGTCGGCCGCGCCGCGTACGGTCCCGGCGCATGAGCCACGAGTGGGTGTTGTGGGCGATGGTCGCCGCGAGCGCGCTGCACGTCGCGGAGGAGCGGGCGCTCGGCTGGCAGGGCTGGGCGACGGGGGTGCTCGGCCCGCGGTTCGGCGCGCGGCCGACCTGGGACGACTTCTGGGCGACGAACGCGGCGCTGATCGTGATCGGCATCGCGACGGCGTCCGTGGCCTGGCGGGCGCCCGCGTTCGCGCTCGCCTTCCCGGCGCTCGCGCTGATCAACGCGGTCTTCTTCCACGTGCTGCCGTCGATCCAGGCGCGCCGTCCCAACCCGGGCTGCTTCACCGCGGTGCTGCTCTACGTGCCGGTCGGGCTGTGGTGCTACGACGCGGCGGGCAAGGACGACGTCCTCAGCGCCGGCGCCCTCGTCGGCAGCGTCGCGCTGGGCGCCCTGCTGATGGCGTTCGCGCTCGTCAACCTCATGCTCAAGGCCCGCTTCGCCTACGCCGACGCCCGCGGCTGACCGGGCGCGGGGGACGGCGGCGGCCGCGCCGGCGCCTATGCGCGCCGGCGCAGCGTGTCGCGCAGCGCCTCGAGGCTCGTGTAGCGCGGCGTCCAGCCGAGCTCCCGCTTGGCCTTCGACGCGTCCATGATCGCCGGGTGGCTGATCGCCTCGACCCACTCCACCGCCGGCGGCACGAACGACGGCGCCGGGATCGCCGCCGCCGCCCGGGCGGCGGCGTGGCCGAGCGCGCCGGGCAGCGGGACCGGCGTCAGGCCGAGCTCGCGGGCGACGTCCGCGCCGGTGAGGACGCCGTCGCCGGTGATGTTGTAGGCCCCGGGCGGGCCGTCGCCGACGACGCAGTGCAGGAACGCGGCGCCGACGTCGTGCTCGTGGACGAACTGCACGGGCATCGCGGGCACAGCGACCGGCAGCGGCAGCGGCGTCCGCCCGATCGAGCCGGCGATCGCGCGCAGCATGGCGTCCGCCGGCCCGGGGAGCACGCTCTTCGCTCCGACGGCGTGCGGCCCGAGCACGATCGGCGGGCGCAGCACGTACAGGCCGACGCCGGGATACGAGCGCGCCTCTGCCGCGAGCAGGTGCTCGATCTCCGCCTTCTCCTGCGCGTAGAAGAGCCGCGCGGCCGGGCGGACCGGCCACTCCTCGGTGAGCGGGACGGGGTTGTCGCGATGGAAGCCGTAAGCGGCGACCGACGACGCGTAGACGAAGCGCTCCGCGGCGGCGCCCGCCGCCGCCCGGAACACGTTCAGGGTGCCGTCGACGTTGATCGCCCGGGTCGCCTTGCGCGACGCCGAGCCGGTGATGAGGAACGCGAGGTGCACGACGACGTCGGCGCCCTCGAACGCCTCGACGAGCGTCTCGGGCTCGCGCACGTCGCCCTGGCGGTACTCCATCTTCGTCCAGCCCTGCTCGGCAGGGTCGAACGGACGGCGCGCGATCCCGACGATGCGCCCGATGCGATCGTCGGCCTGCAGCAGCGGGATGAGGCCGAAGCCGAACGTCCCGGTGGGGCCGGTGACGGCGACGGTCAGCGGGGTCTGGGAAGGCACGCCCCGCCAGCTACCCGCGATCGGCCGCCACTGAGCGCGTGAGCCGACCGGGCACGCCGCGGGCGGGGCTCAGTCGCGCAGCGATCCGGGATCCGCCGGCACGTCGACCGCCAGCTCGCGCAGGGCGGCCAGCGGGACGACGTCGAGCGCGCGCTCGTGCGTGGAGGCCAGCACGACGAAGGCGGCCGCGCCGTCCTCGTAGGCGCGCAGCCAGTTCGCCGCCGTCACGCACCAGCGGTCGCCGGGCTTGAGGCCCGGGAACCGGTACATCGGCAGCGGCGTCGTGAGGTCGTTGCCGATCGCGCGCTGATGCTCGAGGAACTCGGCGGTCACCACCGCGCAGATCGTGTGGCTGCCGAGGTCCTCGGGACCGGTCGTGCAGCAGCCGTCGCGGTAGAAGCCGGTCAGCGGATCGGTCCCGCACGGCTCCAGTGGCCCGCCGAGGACGTTGCGATCGCTCACGACCCGAGTATGGCGCGCGCGGCGACCCTCCGCACCGCCGGGCGCGAACGTGAGATGGTGCGCCTCATGAAGCGGCTCTCCACCCTCGTCGCCGTCGTCGCCCTGCTGCTCGCCCCCGCCGCCGCCGAGGCGAAGCTCGTCGTCCGCGGTAGCGTCGAGCAGGTCCACGTGACCGGCGCGAAGGCGGGGCGGCAGGCCGTGCTCGTCGACCGCGAGGGCGCCGTCGTCGAGCGCCGCCCCGTCACGCGCCTGGGCGGCGTGGTCTTCCGCGAGGTCGAGCCCGGACGGGGCTACGTGGTGCGCGTGCCCGTGCGCGGCGGCGGGACCAGGAGCGAGCGCGTCACCGTCCACGCCGGCCGCTCGAAGCCGTGGAACCCGCGCATCTACCGCCAGGCGATCCCCGCCGGCGGCTACGGCTACCTCACCACGCGCGACGGGACCAAGCTCGCGATCGACGTCCGCCTGCCGGGCCCGCCCGAGGACGGCCCGTACCCGACGCTCGTCGAGTACGCCGGCTACGGCTACGCCGACCCGTCCGGCCCGGAGAGCGGCATCTCGCAGGTCGGCACGCTGCTCGGCTACGCCGTCGTCGACGTCAACATGCGCGGCACCGGCTGCTCGGGCGGCGCCTTCGACTACTTCGAGCCGCTGCAGGGCCTCGACGGCTACGACGTGATCGAGACGGTCGCGCGCCAGCCGTGGGTCGCCCACGGCAAGGTCGGGATGATGGGCATCTCCTACGGCGGCATCAGCCAGCTCTTCGTGGCCGCCACGCGCCCGCCGAGCCTGGCGGCGATCACGCCGCTGTCGGTGATCGACAGCACCGCGACGACGCTGTATCCCGGCGGCATCCTCAACACCGGCTTCGCGCTCTCGTGGGCCAAGGATCGCGTGCACGACGCCAAGCCGGCCTCGGCGTCGGGCGGCCAGCCGTGGGCGCTGCAGCGCATCCGGGAGGGCGACCGCGTGTGCAGGGCCAACCAGGTGCTGCACGCCTCCGCCGTCGACCTGCTCGCGAAGTCGCGCGCCAACCGCTACTACCGCCCCGGGGTGGCCGACCCGCTCGCGCCGATCACGTTCGTCGACCGCATCCGGGTGCCGACGTACCTCGCGTGCCAGTGGACCGACGAGCAGACGGGCGGCCACTGCCCGGCGCTCGCGTCGCGCTTCACCGGCACCAGCCGCGCGTGGTTCACGTTCACCAACGGCGTCCACGTGGACTCGCTCGACCCCGCGTCGTTCAACCGCTGGTTCGACTTCCTCGAGATCTACGTCGCCCGGCGCGCGCC
>DASTRJ010000040.1:0-5639 GCA_035761245.1 Capillimicrobium sp.
CCCGGCAGCCGCGCGCCGGCCGACGCCGCCTCGCGCACGTAGGCGAGCACGCGGTCGCGCTGCTCGGCCGAGACGAGCGGCCCGAGGTCGACGCCCTCCTCCCAGCCCGGCCCGACCCGCATCGCCGCGGTGCGCTCCGCCAGCCGCTCGACGATCTCGTCCTGCACGGCGCGCTCGACGAGCAGGCGGCTGCCGGCGATGCACGCCTGGCCGCAGTTCTCGAACGCGCCCTCGATCGCCCCCTGCACCGCCGCGTCGAGGTCGGCGTCGGCGAAGACGACGTTCGGGTTCTTGCCGCCCAGCTCGAGCGTCACCCGCTTCACCGTGGCGGCGGCGGCCCCCATGACGGCGCGGCCGACCTCGGTCGAGCCGGTGAAGGCGACCTTGTCGACGCCGGGATGCGCGGCCAGCGCGGCACCCGCCCGGCCGTCGCCCGTGACCACGTTCAGGACGCCCGCCGGCAGCCCCGCTTCGATCGCGAGCGCGCCGAGGCGCAGCGCGCTGAGCGGCGTCTGCTCGGCCGGCTTGAGCACCACCGTGCAGCCCGCGGCGAGCGCCGGCCCGAGCTTCCACGAGGCCATCAGCAGCGGGTAGTTCCACGGGACGATCTGCCCGCAGACGCCGACCGGCTCGCCGACCGCCATCGCCAGGAACCGGCGGTCGGTGTTGAGCACGTCGCCGGTCAGCTTCGTCGGCCAGCCGGCGTAGTACGACAGCACGCGCGCGACGCCGGCGACGTCGCCGCGTGCCTCCGCCAGCGTCTTGCCGTTGTCGAGCGTCTCCAGCCACGCCAGCTCCTCCGCGTGCTCCTCGACGAGCGCCACCAGGCGCCGCAGCACCCGCTCCTGCTCGACCGGGTCCAGCCCCGACCAGCGGCCGTCGTCGAACGCCCGCCGCGCCGCCGCGACCGCCCGGTCGACGTCCGCCTCGCTCGCCGCCACGACCTCGGCCAGCGGATCCTCGGTCGCCGGGTCGAGGACCGCGAGGACGTCGCCGTCCCCGCGGACCTCCTCCCCGTCGACGAGCAGGGCGTGCGTCCCGGCGGCGAACGCGCGTGCCCGCTCCTCGCTCATTCGACGTGCTCGATCCGCTCGACCGCGGTCCGCTCGCCGATCATCCGGTAGCGCTCCGGGTCGACCGACCGGATGGCGAGCGCCACGAGCATCCCCAGCAGGCCGGCGCCGAGCAGCAGCAGCGGCAGGATGATCGAGGCCGAGTCCGTCGGCGCGTCGATCATGCCCGTGATGAGGACGTTGAAGTTCGTCACGCCCAGGATCAGGATGCCGAGCAGCAGGATGCCGGCGATGATCGGCGCGATGACGGTCCGCCACGCGCCGACCCCGTGGTCGGGGTTGCGGCGGAAGTAGGCCACCACCGCCACCGACACCACGGTCATGAGCGCCAGCACGCCGAGCGCCCCCGTGTTCGTCAGCCACGTGAACAGCTTCAGGACCGGGTCGGCGTCGGCGATCGCGAACGCGCCGACGACGACGAGCGCGATCAGCGTCTGGGTGATCGAGCCCATCATCGGCGCGCCGGTGCGCCGGTTGACGCGCGAGAAGACCCCCGGCAGCACCCGTTCGCGGCCCAGCGCGAAGAAGTACCGCGCGACCGCGTTGTGGAACGACAGCAGCGCGGCGAACAGGCTCGTGCAGAACAGCAGCGACGCCGCGTCGCCCCAGAACGCGCCGAGGCGGTCCTGGCCGGCGATGAAGAGCACGGTCGTCGGGTCCGGCGCGGCGCCGTCGGGCGTCGTGAAGCCGCCCTCGACGAGCGCGTTCGGGTTCGTGATGACGTCCGGGCCGACCGAGTTGGCGAGGAACCAGCTCGACAGCGCGTAGAAGATGCCGATCGACGCGACCGCGATGAACGTGGCGCGCGCGACGGTGCGCTTCGGGTCGCGCACCTCCTCGCTGTAGATCGCCGCAGACTCGAAGCCGACGAACGCCGCCACCGAGAACACGAGCGCCGAGCCGAGCGCCTGGTCGGTCGCCTCGCCCGGGTCCCAGCCGGTGCCGGTCAGCCCCGCGGGCCCCGGGTCGGCGAGGATCGCGAAGTCGAAGATCGCCACGACCGCGATCTCGAGGATCAGCAGGACGGCGAGCACCTTGGCGTTGAGGTCGACCTGCAGCACGCCGAGCACGGCGATGATGGCGCCGCCGATCAGGCACCACCAGTACCAGTCCATCGTGATGCCGATCTTGTCGGACATGAACGACGCGGTCGCCACGCCGAAGAGCCCGTAGATCCCGAGCTGCATCGCGTTGTAGGCCATGAGCGCGCCGAACGCGGTGCCGACGCCGGCGACCCGTCCGAGACCACGCGTGACGTACGTGTAGAAGGCGCCCGCGTCCGCGACGTGGCGGCTCATCGCCGCGTAGCCGACGGCGAAGAGCCCCAGGACGAGCGCGAGCGGCAGGAAGATGATCGGCAGCCCCTTGTTGCCGGTCACGAGGTACGTCGCGGCCTGCCCTCCGGCCACGACCGTCAGCGGCGCGGACGCCGCGACGATGAAGAACACCAGGTCGGGAACGCCGAGCGCACGGCGCTGCAGCCGCGCGGGCGCCTCGAGCCCGCCGGCCGCTCTCTCAGCAGCGGTTGCCATCTGCCTCTCCTCCTTCGGCGTGCGCGAGCGCACGCGCGGTAGTTGACTGCCCACACCAGTCGACGACGAAGTGCGCCAGGACCCGGGCGCACTCGACCATGGACGACAGCGAGACGCGCTCGTCGATCCCGTGGATCTCCTCGGCCCGCGGGCCGAAGCAGATCGCGGGGATGCCGGAGCGGATGAAGTGGCGCGCGTCGGTCGTGGCCGTCGTGGCTTCGAGCCGCGGGCGCTCGCCGTGCACGCGCTCGTAGGCCGCGGCCAGCGCCTGCACCACCGGCTCGCCGGCGGACACGACCGAGCCCTCGCAGGTGAACCCGTCGTAGCGGACGCGCGGCGGGTGCGCGGCGAGGAACGGGTCACGCGCGGCGGCCCGCTCGACCGCCGCCTCGACCTGCTCGCGCAGCGCGGACGGGTCCTCGCCCGGGTAGGTCGCCAGCCGGCACGACAGCGTGCACGCGGCCGCGACGGTCGACGTCCAGTCGCCGCCGGCGACAATCCCCGGGTTGAGATTGATCGGGTGCTCGAACGCGTCGTACGGCGCCGGCGGGTCGGCGTTGAGCTCGCGCTCGAGCTCGCGCAGCTCGGCGAGGATCCCGTAGGCGGCGTCGATCGCGTTGTGCCCGAGCCGGCTCGCGCGCGCGGCGTGCGCGGGGACGCCGACGACGTCGACGTGGAACCACAGGACGCCGACCTGCGCGACGGTGAAGTGGTCCGGGTGCGGCTCGGTGATGACGCAGGCGTCGGCGCGCGCCCCGTCGAGCAGGCACTGCAGCGTGCCGTTGCCGGTGCACTCCTCCTCGACGACCGACTGCAGCTGCACGTCGCCGCCCAGCTCGACGCCCGCGCGCCGCAGCGCCCGCACGGCCCCGGTCATCGCGACGAGGCCGGCCTTCATGTCGCCCGCGCCGCGCCCGTAGAGCCAGTCGCCGTCGCGGCGCGCCACGAACGGCGGGCTGGTCCACAGCCCCTCGGCGGCGGGCGGGACGACGTCGACGTGGCCGTTGAGGATGAGCGAGCGCCCGCCGTCCCCGGCGGCGGCCCACGTGGCGACGACGTTGCGCTTGCCCTCGACGCTCCAGCTGAACGGCGAGCTGTGCGGATCGGCGCGGATCGCGTCCGCGTCGAGCGGCACGTCGACGGGGTCGAGCCCGCAGTCGGCGAAGGCGCGGGCCATGATCGCCTGCCCGGCGTCCTCGGCGCCGAGCACCGTCGGCGCCTGCACGAGGTCGACGAGCAGCTCCTCCATCCACGCCGCCTCGGCGGCGACCGCCTCGTCGATGCGGCCGGGGCTCACCGCGTGCTGCCCTCCAGGATCTGCAGCGTCTTGAGGTCGGAGTAGAAGTCGAGCGCGTAGTCGCCGCCCTCGCGGCCGATGCCCGACTCCCCCATCCCGCCGAACGGCGCGGTGAGGTCGCGCACGAGGAACGTGTTGACCCACGTCGTGCCGGCGCGCACGGCGCGGCCGACGCGGTCGGCGCGCCCCAGCGAGCCGGTGTAGATCAGCGCCGCCAGCCCGTAGCGGGTCGAGTTGGCCAGCGCGATCGCCTCCTCCTCGGTGGAGAACGTCTGGATCGTCAGCACCGGGCCGAAGACCTCGTTCTGGACGATCTCGGCGTCGTTGCTCGCCGGGACGACGAGCGTCGGCTCGTAGAAGAGCCCGCCCGCCCGGCGGCCGCCGCGCACGATCTCCTGGCCGTCGGCCTTCGCGCGCTCGACGAACCCCTCGACCCGCGCCAGGTGGTCGGGGTGGATCATCGGCGAGATCGTCGTCGCGTCGTCGCGCGGGTCGCCGAGGACGTGCGCGTCGACCTGGGCGTGGAAGCGCTCGAGGAAGTCGCCGGCGACGGACTCCTCGACGAGCAGCCGCGTGCCCGACAGGCACACCTGGCCCGCGTCGTCGTACTGGCCGGCCGCCTTCGCCGCGGCGGCGTCGAGGTCGGCGTCGGCGAAGACGAGGAACGGGTTCTTGCCGCCCAGCTCGGCGGTGAACGGCACGATGTTCTGCGCCGCCGCCGCGCCGATGAAGCGCGCGGTCTGCGTCGAGCCGGTGAACGAGACGCGGCGGATGAGCGGATGCGACACGAGCGCCGCGCCCGCCTCCTCGCCGATCCCCTGCACGACGTTGAAGACGCCCGGCGGGATGCCGGCCTCGCCGGCGAGCTCGGCGAGCAGCGAGCACGACAGCGGCGACCACTCGGCGGGCTTGAGCACGACCGTGCACCCGGCGGCGAGCGCCGGCGCGGTCTTCCACGTCGAGAGCATGAACGGCGCGTTCCACGGCGTGATGACGGCCGCGGGCCCGGCCGGCATCCGCTGGACGCGGTTCCAGGTGCCGCGCGAGCGCCAGTCGCGCTCCTCGTAGGCGACGGCGAGGTCGGCGTAGTTGCGGTAGTTCAGCGCGCCGCGCTTGATGACGCGGGCGCGCAGCGAGCGCAGCAGCATCGCCATGTCGGCGCACTCGACGGCGGCGAGCCGCTCGACGTTGGCGTCGATGAGGTCGGCGAGCCGGTGCAGGTGCTCGGCGCGCCCTGCTGGGCCCAGCGCCGCCCACGCGGGGAACGCGTCGTGCGCGGCACGCACCGCGAGGTCGACCTCCTCCTGGCCCGCGCGCGCCACCTCGGCCAGGACGGACTCGTCGATCGGCGAGATCGTCTCGAAGCGCCGCTCGCTCGGCACCCGCCGCCCGCCGATGTAGTGGTCGGTCGGCACGTCGAAGCCCGCCACGCGGGCGACGTTCGCAGTCTCGGTCGTCGCCATCGCTACAGCTCCTTGACGGTCTCGAGGTCGTCGACGGTGTAGGCGAACGTGAAGCGGTAGCCGCGCTCCACGCTCACCGGCTCGAGCAGCGTGTGCTCCTCCCCGGGCGCCGCGAGCAGCTCCAGCTCGGCCGGGCCCTCCCAGACCTCCGAGACGGAGCGGTCGCGGCTGCGCGCGCGCACGAGCTCGTGCACCGCCGGCTGGTCGTGGCGGCCCGCCTCGAGCCGCGGGAAGTGGCGGACGTTCACGATCGGCGGGTCGTTGTGGGTCGGGC
>DASTRJ010000041.1:0-10126 GCA_035761245.1 Capillimicrobium sp.
TTGAGACCGTGCTTCTCTGCGATGTCGGCGATGCGCTTCTTGGCCATGTGCTCAGTCCGAGTCTAGAGGGTGCCGAGGGCTGGGCCCCTCGCTGTCGATGCGGTTCGGTGCGGAGGCCACGCGCGCCCGGAACGCGCGCGCGAGGCCGCCTCGCCGGACCGCTCGGTCGAGGCATTCGGGGACGGGATGGACGTACGCGCCGCGCCCACCGAGGCGCCGGTCGCGGTCGAAGACCGCGCGGCCGCCGTCGACAAGCGCGAGGCGCAGGAGCTCGCGCTGCGGGGCCCGCTCCCCGCAGCCGGCACAGCGTCGGATCGGCTCCGTCAGGACTCCTCCGCCTCGCCCGTCGGCTCGCCCGACTCGGGCGCGGGCTCGAGCGCGGCGTCGTCGGGCGCGGCGACCGGCTCGGCGACGTCCTCGCCGGCCTCGGACGCGTCGCCCGGGTCGGCGCCGTCGCCCGCGGCGACCGCCTCGGCCTCCTCGGCCTCGGTCGTCTCGACGTCGACCTCGAGGAGCTCCTCGTCGTCCTCGCCCTCGCCCGTGAGGACGGTGACGTCGTCGGTGTCGTAGTCGACGAGCGCCTGGTGGGCGGGCAGGCCGCAGTAGCGCGAGCCGGGCAGGGCGGCGTTCGGGCAGCGGCGCCCGTTGGCCAGGACGGCGTGGCAGCGGCCGTCGAGGATCTCCTCCTCGCCCTCCTCCGCGCCGCGGTCCTCGGTCGCGAACTCCGTCTCGGACTTGATGTCGATCCGCCAGCCGGTCAGGCGCGCGGCGAGGCGCGCGTTCTGGCCCTCGCGCCCGATCGCCAGCGAGAGCTGATCGTCGGGGACGATGACGGTCGCCTGGCGCGCCTCGTCGTCGACGAGGACCTCGCGGACGCGCGCCGGGCTGAGCGCCTTGGCGACGAAGCGGGCGGGCTCGTCGTTGTAGGGGATGATGTCGATCTTCTCGCCGCGCAGCTCGGAGACGACCATGCGCACGCGCGAGCCGCGCGGGCCGACGCAGGCGCCGACCGGGTCGACGCCGTCGGCGTGCGAGACGACCGCGATCTTCGAGCGGTAGCCGGGCTCGCGCGCGACGTTCTCGATCTCGACGAGGCCGTCGGCGATCTCCGGGACCTCGAGCTCGAAGAGCGCCTTGATGAGCTCCGGGTCGCGGCGCGAGACGATGATGCTCGGGCCCTTCGTCGAGGGCGAGACCTCCTTGATGACCGCCTTGACGCGCTGGTTGTGCTCGTAGCGCTCGCCCTCGACCTGCTCGCTCTTGGGCAGCAGCGCCTCGACGCGCTCGCGCAGCTGGATGAGGGTGTAGCGCGCGTCCTTCTGCTGGACGATGCCGGTGATCAGCTCGCCCACGCGGTCGCGGTACTCCTCGTACATCATGTCGCGCTCCGCCTCGCGGATGCGCTGGAGGATCACCTGCTTGGCGGTCTGGGCGGCGATGCGGCCGAAGTCGTCGGGCGTGACGTCGCGCTCGCCGATCTGGTCCTTGTACTGCTCGAACTTGACCGGGTCGATCTCCGGCTCCTCGGGCTCGCGCATCTCCCCCGTCTCGGGGTCGACGGTCGTGCCCTCGTCGATCGTCTCGACGATGAGCTGCGCCTCGAGCTGCTCGGGGATGATCAGCTCGATGACGCGGAAGTCGGCGGTGTCGGGGTCGAGCTCGACGCGCGCGTACTTGGCGGAGCCCGGCTGCTTCTTGTAGGCGGCGAGGAGCGCGTCCTGGAGCGCCAGCATGAGCTTCTCGGTGGAGATGCCCTTCTCGCTGGCGAGGGCGGTCATCGCCTCAACGACTTCTCGGGACATGACGGTCGGCTACTCCTCGACGAGGTTCGATCGGGTGATGTCGTCGTACGGGATCGCGACGACCCCGGTCCCGGCGGCGATCGTCACCTCGGTGTCCGAGGCGCCGACGAGCTCGCCGGTGAAGGTCTTGTGGCCGTCGCGCGGCTCGCGCGTGCGCACCCGGGCGCGACGCCCGAGGAAGCGGCGGTAGTGAGCGGGCTTCGAGAGCGGACGCTCGCGCCCGGGGCTGGAGACCTCCAGCGCGTAGGACTCGCGGACGTCCGGGAGGAGGTGGGTGACGCGCTCGCACAGCTCCAGCGAGACGCCCTCGGGATGGTCGATGAAGAGACGAACGGTCTCACCCGACACCTCGGCGAGCAGCACCTCGACGTCGGGCGCCGACTCGGCGAGCCGGGCCTCGATCTGGCCTTGGATCGGATGCATGCTCTCCCTCCCTTCCTCAGAAACGAAAAGAAGTGGGCGATCGCCCACTTCCGGTACGGCTCCGGCCCGCGGGCCGGCATACAGAAGCTGTGTGCTGAGGGTACCACTTGCAAGCTGCCACGATGTGGCGCATGACCGCCGACGTCGTCGATGCCTACCTGTCCGAGATCGAAGCCGAGACACGCCGGGTGGCGGACGCCGAGTGGGGCCTCAGCGCGCCTGACGTCGGGGGCTGGCCGCTCCACGTCGGGCTGCGGCTGCACCAGGACGTGCTGCGCGCGCAGGCGGAGGTCGTCGGCCCCGACCAGGTCGACGCGCACGAGGTGCTGTACCGCAACCGGTCGCTGGTCCTGGTCCGCTACGCGCACACCGGCGCCGGCGCCGTGTGGGTCGTCGGCGACCTGCCGCAGAGCGCGGTGACGCCGCGCGAGCTCGACCGCCTGCTCGGCCTGCTCGTCAGCGCCGCGGCCGACCTGCGGCGGCTGGTCGCCGCAGGCGTGCCGGTGCGGTCGTTCTGAGCGCGCTCAGCCGTCGCGCGCCGGCGTGCCCGCCGCGCGCCGGGCGGCCCGGCCGCCTACGCCGCCCGGCGGCGGTTCTCGTCGCGGTAGCGGCGGTAGTCGCGGCGCTCGGGCCGCAGGTTCGCCGCCAGCGCGAACGGGCGCCGCGCCTCGCGGTGGCGGCCGAGCAGCTGCAGCGAGCGGCCGAGGCAGAACAGCGCGAAGTCGTTCGTCGGGGCGCGGGCCACGACCGCCTCGAACTCGGCGGCGGCGTCCTCGTAGCGCTGCGAGTGGAAGAGCGCGCGGCCGAGCGCCTCCCGGATCGACGTCTTGTCGGGCTCGAGGTCGCGAGCTCGGGCCAGGGGGACGACGGCCGCGTGGAAGTCGCCGCCCTCCAGCAGCGCGGTCCCGCGCCGGAAGAGGTCGTAGGCGTGCTCCATGAGTCCGGATCAGTGTAGGCGCGGCCGGGGCGGCACCGCCCACACCGCCCGGAGGCGGCCGATCGGGCCGAGGCCGCGCCCGAGGTCGCGCCGCAGCGCGCGCCGATCGGCCGCCGTCGGGCCGTCGCCGTCGCCCCGGTAGCGCTGCGCCGCGAGCGCGCGCACGTAGGCGGAGATCCCCGGGCTGCCGGCATAGCGGCGCTCGAGCTGCAGCAGCGTCGTGCCCGCCGGCAGCTCGCGCCCCGTGCGCCGCAGCGCCCGCACGAGCTCGGCGAGATGGGGCTCCGCGACCCCGTCGCGCCGTCGCAGGGAGCTGCGCCGGCGCCACAGCGCCCAGCCGCCGACCGCGACCACCCCGAGGCCCGCGATCACGGCGATCGCGCCCCACGGCGTCCCCGCCGGGTCGCGGTCGAACGACGCCGCCGCCCCGCCCGGGCCGACGTCCGCGCCGCGGCCGATCGCGCCCTGCGGCTCCGGGCCGCCCGGGATCACGCCGGAGTCGGCCACGCCGGCGTTGACGGCCTGGCTGCGCGCGGGCGCCTCGGACGGCGTCGGGTCGAACGTCACCCAGCCGATCCCGGGGAACCACGCCTCGACCCACGAGTGCGCGTCGAGGTCGCGCACGACGTACTCGCCGCGGTCGCGGTCGAGCTGGCCGGGCGTGAAGCCGCCGGCGACCCGGGCCGGCACGCCGCCCATCCGCAGCAGCAGGGCCATCGCCGCGGAGAAGTGCTGGCAGTAGCCGGCCCGATCGCGCAGCAGGAACGCCGGCACCGGCAGCCGCCGCTCGGGCGGCTCCTCGTCGTAGACGAACTGCGGCTGCGCCAGGTACCGCTCGACCGCCTGCACGAAGTCGTACGGCGTCGCCGCCCGGCGCGCGAGCCGCTGCGCGAGGCGGTAGACCTCGGCGTAGCCGCTGGCCTCGAGCACCGCCGCGCCCTGCTCGGCGGCGATGTTGGGCCCGGTCGCGAGCGGCACCCCGGCGCTGCCGAACGGCATGAAGCGCACCAGCGTCGACGGCGTCGTGGCGGTGGGCGGCGTGAACATCGTCAGCTCGCTGCTGACGTACACCGGATACGCGTTGCCCGCCGCGCGCAGCTCGGCGGCGCGCGGGCGCGGCACGTAGGACTCCGCCAGGTAGGCGGCGCCCTCGCCGAGGGGGTCCTGGCCGTCGGCGACCGAGAAGCCGCCGGGGCGCGAGTTGACCGGCTGGCGCGGCGCCCGCGAGATCGCCAGGGTCTCCCCCGGCGCGACGAACTGCCCCGTCTCGAGGTCCTTGACCGTGACCCGCACCTCCTGGCGCCACTCGGGGTGCTCGTCGAGGCCCTCGGCGATCGGCAGCAGCCGCACCGACGCCGACTCGGCGGTCCAGCGCACGCCGTCGAAGATCTCGAGGTCCTGCGCCTTCCAGTACGCCGGCCGCCGGGCCCGGACGCGCAGGACCTCGCGGCCGTCGCGCGGCCAGTCGATCGGGCCGTAGCCGTGCGTCCAGCTGAAGTGGTCGGGCCGGTCGGGCTGCAGCGCCGAGGCGATCTCCTGCACGTCGACGACCGGGTCGTCGCCGTCGATCGCCGGCGCGGCGGCCATCGCGGCGAGGACGGCGGTCAGCACCGCGCCGGCCGCGAGGGCGCCGAGCCGCAGCGGCAGCCGCTCGGCGAGCAGGAAGACGACGAGCGGGATGGCGAAGAGCGCCCCGAGCAGCCACGGCTGCTCCGCGGTGAGCTGGATGCCGGGGACGGCGAACAGCACGCCGAGCGCGAGCAGCGGCCACGCCCGCAGCCCGCTGCGCTGCTCGGACCGCGGCCACGCCGCGGTGAGGGCGACGGCGCCGGCGAGCAGGCACCCGCCCGCGGCGATGGTGATCCGGATCCACTCGTTGACGCCCCGGTACGGGACCGTGACGCCGGGCAGCGCGGCGATGCCGTCGCCGAGCTCGGCGGCCAGCACGTCCCAGTCGCGGGGATCGAGCAGCGCCGTGGGGACCCCGGCGGCGAGCAGCGCGCCGACGAGCAGCGCCACCGACGCGGCCACCGCCGCACCGACGCGCCAGGCCGCCGCGGGAACCCGCGCCACCGCCACCAGCGCGCCGGCCACCCCGGCCGCCAGCAGCGCGTAGGCCACGGTCGCTCCCACCGGCCCGTCGACGACGAGGTTCATCCAGCGCGCCATGCCGAGCACGAGCAGCGCCGCGAGCGCGACGATGCGCACGGCGGCCCGGGCGGCGCGCTCGCGCGGGCCCATCGCGCTCACGCCGCCTCCGCCGGCGCGGCCGCCCGCGCCAGCTCGTAGCCGACGCAGCCGGCGACGCGGAACGACGCCCGCCGGCCCGACAGCTCGCCGGGCACGACGAGCACGCGGTGCCCCGACGGCGACGCGACGAGCGCGCGCGGCGGTCGCTCGGGGGTGCGCGCCATCACCAGCAGCACCGGGCCGCGCCGGGCGCTCAGCGTCGCGAAGGCCGGCGTGCCGGCGCCCTCGATGAGCGCGAGCCGGACGTGCAGCGGCATCCAGCCGTGCAGCTCGGCGTCCAACGGCGTCGGCCGCCGGTCGCCGGGCAGCAGCAGCGCGCAGCCGCCCCGACGCGCCAGGTGCACGGCCAGCGAGGCGGTGGCGCGCACCGCGGCGTCGAGCGCCGCCTCGTCCTCGGGATGGCGCGGGTCGAGGACGACGAGCGGGCGAGCGTCGGCCTCCGGCAGCAGGCGCCGCTCGACGAGGCCCGCGCCGCGCGCGAGCGCGGGCCAGTGGATCCGCGACGCGGAGGTCCCGGGCTGCCACGGCCGCAGGCCGTCGAGCTCCACCTCGGCCGCGCCCCCGACCGAGCGGCGGCCGCCCGCCCCGGTGCCGTCGCCCTGGCCCGATCGGGCGGAGACGACCGGCTCGATGCGCGGCAGCACGAGCACCGACGCCGGCGCCCCTGGAGCCTCCCGGCGCACCGACACGAGCCCGAGCGGGTCGCCCAGCAGCAGCGCGGGCGGGGCGAGCTCCCGGCGGCCGCGCCGGGCGAAGCGCGCGTCGACGCGCAGGCGCTGCGAGCGCGCGCCGGCCGGCAGCGCGTAGGGCGCGTCGAGCAGCGGATCCTCCAGCGCGGCGCCGACGAGCCCGAACGCGCCGCCGCGCGCGGTCAGCCGCGCGTGCAGCGGCTCGCCCTCGAGCACCCGGCGCGCCTCCAGCGTGCGCTCCACGGCCGCGCCCGCGATCCCGAGCGCGGCCCACGCCCCGGCCAGCAGCGCGAGCACCATGAGCACCAGGCCCGGCACGTACAGCGGCTCCGCGTCGAAGAGCAGCGCGGCGGCCAGCAGCGCGACGCCGAGGCCGAGCACCCGCAGGCCGGCGCCGGCGTCGACTCCCTCGAGCCACCGCCGCGCGCCCATCGCCGCCTCAGAGGGCCGGTGTCGTCGACAGCGCGTCGGCGACCACGGCGTCGGCGGTCTCCCCCACCGCCTCCGGACCCATGACGATGCGGTGCGACAGGACCGAGCGCGCCAGCGCCTGGACGTCGTCGGGCAGCGCGTGGTCGCGCCCGGCGAGCAGCGCGTGCGCCTTCGCGGCGCGCAGCAGCATGAGCCCCGCGCGCGGCGAGGCCCCCAGCTCGACCCGCGGGTCGTCGCGCGTGCGCGCGAGCAGCGCGACGACGTAGGACCGCAGCGCGTCGGAGGCGCGCACCGCGACGGCGGCCTGCTGGACCGCCAGCACCTCCTCGGCCGAGGCCACCGGCCGCAGCTCGGCCACGCGGTCGCCGCGCTCGTGGTCGGCGAGCATCGCCATCTCGCTGCGCGGCGACGGGTACCCGAGCGAGACGCGGACCATGAAGCGGTCGACCTGCGCCTCCGGCAGCGGGTACGTGCCCTCGAACTCGACCGGGTTCTGCGTGGCGAGCACGAGGAACGGCCGCGCCAGCTCGTGGGTGTGGACGTCGACGGTGACGTGGCGCTCCTGCATGCACTCCAGCAGCCCCGACTGCGTCTTCGGCGAGGCGCGGTTGATCTCGTCGACGAGCACGACGTTGGCGAAGATCGGGCCGGGCCGGAACTCGAAGCGCCCCTCGCGCTGGTTGTAGACGTTGGTGCCGACGAGGTCGGCGGGCAGCAGGTCGGCGGTGCCCTGCACGCGCGCGAACGTGAGGTCGAGCGAGCGTGCCAGCGCGCGGGCGAGCGTCGTCTTGCCGACGCCCGGCAGGTCCTCGACGAGGACGTGTCCCTCCGCGGTCAGCGCGACGAGGACGGCGTGCAGCACCTCGTCGCGGACCTCGACCGCCTGGCGGACGTTGTCGGCGACGCGCCGGATCGCAGCCGCGGCATCGTCGAGCCTTCCCGGGTCGACGTCCGCGGAGAGGCTCATCGCCTCGTGGCCTCCGCGGGCGCTCGCAGCGCCATCACCGCGTCGAGGACCGCGGCGGCGACCTCCGCCTTCGAGGCCAGCTCCACGTGCTGCTCGCCGCCGGCGGTGACGATCGTCACCTCGTTGGTCGGCACGTCGAAGCCGCGGCCGGGCGCGGCGACGTCGTTGACCACCACCGCGTCGAGCCGCTTGGCGCGCAGCTTGCGGCGCCCGTAGTCGACCGCGCCGTCGCCGGTCTCGGCGGCGAAGCCGACGAGCGTCTGCCCGGGGCGGCGGCGCGCGGCGAGCCCGGCGAGCACGTCGGGCGTGCGCTCCATCGCGACCGACAGCGCGTCGCCGACCTCGTCCTTCTTGAGCTTGCGCTCCGCGGCGGCGGCCGGCCGGAAGTCCGCGACCGCGGCGGCCATGAGCAGCACGTCGCAGTCGTCGAAGGCGGCCTCGCACGCCGCCTGCAGCTCGGCGGCCGTCTCGACGTCGACGACCTCCACGCGCGGATTGCGCGGCAGCGCGACGTTGGCCGCCACGACCGTGACGCTCGCGCCGCGCGCGGCCGCCTCGTCGGCGAGCGCGAAGCCCATCCGGCCCGAGGAGCGGTTGCCGACGTAGCGGACGGCGTCGATCGGCTCGCGGGTGCCGCCGGCCGACACGAGCACGCGCAGCCCCTCCATCGGTCCGCCGGCCGCGGCGGGCAGCACCGCCTCCACGGCGGCCAGCAGCTCGGCCGGCTCGGGCAGCCGCCCGGCACCGGCCTCGCCCTTGGAGGCGAGCCGGCCGACGCCCGGCTCGAGCACCGTGACGCCGCGCGCGCGCAGCGTCTCGACGTTGGCCTGCGTGGCCGGGTTGGCCCACATGCCGTCGTTCATCGCCGGGGCCACGACGAGCGGGCAGCGCGCGGCGAGCGCGGCGCTGGTGAGGAGGTTGTCGGCGAGCCCGTGCGCGAGCTTGGCCATCGTGTTGGCCGACGCCGGCGCGATGAGGAACGCGTCGGCGTTGCGCACCAGCTCCAGGTGCGAGAGCGGGTCGTGCTCCGGCGCGGCCTGGTCGGGGAACGCGCCGCGCGCGGGATCGCGCTCGAACTCGTCCGTCAGGACCGGCGCGCCGGTGAGCGCCGCGAAGGACGCGGCGCCGACGAAGCGCTGGCTGGTCTCGGTCTGCACGACGCGGACCGCGTGGCCCGCCGCCGTGGCGAGCCGCACCAGCTCCAGCGCCTTGTAGGCGGCGATGCCGCCACTGACCCCGAGCAGGACCCGGGCCACCGCAGGGCTCCTAGCGGTAGTGGTACTTCAGCTTGCCCTGAGCGACTTCCTCGAGGGCGATGGTCAGGTAGTTCTTCGACGCCGAGTCGACCATCGGCGGCGGGAACTCGTCGAACGTGCCCTCGCCGAGGTTGTGGTAGTACGAGTTGATCTGACGCGCGCGCTTGGCGGCGACGATGACCGAGGCGTAGTTCGAGTCGACGTTCTCGAGCAGCTGGTCGATGCGGGGGCTGATCATGGCTCAGAGGGTACCGATGCGCCGAGGCTCTTCCGAACGATGGCCTCCAGGCGCTCGACGGCGTCCTCCAGCCGGTCGTTGACGACGACGTGCCCGAACTCGTCCTGGGCGGCGAGCTCCTCGCGCGCGACGTCGAGGCGCCGCTGGATCTCCTCGGGCGTGTCGGTGCCGCGACCGACGAGCCGGAGCTGGAGCGTCTCGGGCGACGGCGGCGCGATGAAGACCTGGACCGCCTCGGGGACGGTGCGGCGCACCTGGCGCGCGCCCTGCAGCTCGATCTCGAGCACGACGGGGCGGCCGGCGTTGACGCGGTCCTCGAGCTCGGAGCGCAGCGTGCCGTACTTGCGGCCGGAGTACTCGGCCCACTCGACGAACGCGCCCTCGCGGACGAGGCGGTCGAACTCGGCGTCGGAGAGGAAGTGGTAGTCGACGCCCTGGGTCTCGCCCGCCCGGGGGCGGCGCGTGGTCGCCGAGACGGAGAGCTCGAGCTCGGGGACGCGCTCCAGCAGGGCGCGGATGAGCGTCCCCTTGCCGACCCCCGACGGGCCCGTGATGACGAAGACGGCGCTCAACCGCGCTAGCGGCGCTGGAGCATGGAGACCAGCTCGGTGCGCTGACGCTCCGAGAGGCCACCGATCGTCTTCGAGGGCGAGATGCGGCACTGCTGGAGGATCTTGTTGACCTTCACGCGGCCGTACTTCGGCACGGCCAGCAGCATGTCGAAGACCTTCGCGGTCTCGACCCAGTCGGGCGGCTCGAGCAGCAGCTGGTGCACGGAGGCGCGGCCGGCCCGCAGGTCACGCTTCAGCTGGGCGCGCTTCGTCCGGATCTCGTTGGCCCGCTGCAGGGCCTCCATGCGCTGCACCAGCGAGCGTTCGGGGGCCGCCGAGGACTTCGGGGCGGTGTTCGTGGGAGCCGGCGGCATGGGCGGCGAGTCTACATAGGCCGGGCGGCCGATCAAGGCGTGGGGGCCAAATCCGCCTGCAGCTCAACTTGAGGTCGAGCCCTGTGGAGACAGGTTGACCCTCGTTGAGGGCATTTGCAGGCGTTTTGTGGTAGCCCTCCGAGGGCATGCTCTACCGACGACTGCTCCAGCCGCTGCTGTTCCTGATGGACGCCGAACGGGCGCACG
>DASTRJ010000042.1:0-11047 GCA_035761245.1 Capillimicrobium sp.
CGTCAAGGCGGGCGACATCGTCAAGCTCGCCGCCCAGGTCACGGGCGGCGGGGGAGGCGGCCGGCCGACGATGGCGCAGGCCGGCGGGCGCGACCCCGGCAAGCTCGACGAGGCGCTCGCCCTCGCGCGCGCCGAGATCACGCGCCTGCTCGGCGCCTGAGCGGCGCGGCGGGCACGTGCGCGTCCTCGCGCTCGACTACGGCTCGGCCCGCTGCGGCGTGGCCGTGAGCGACCCGACCGGCGTCCTCGCCACGCCGCTCGAGCCGGTGCTGCGCGCGAACACCCGCCGCGGCATCGACCGCCTGGCGACGATCGTGCGCGAGACCGGCGCGCGGCGCGTGGTCGTCGGGCTGCCGCTGTCGCTGTCGGGCGGCGACTCCGACCAGACCGCCGAGGCGCGCGGCTTCGCCGAGCGGCTCGCCCGGCGCCTCGGCGAGGAGGTGCCCGTCGAGCTCTACGACGAGCGCTTCACGACGCGGATCGCGCAGCGCTCGGGCGGGGGCCGGACGTCGGAGGACTCGCGTGCTGCGGCCGTGCTGCTCGAGGACTGGCTCGCGGCCCATGCCGGGCGCGAGGACGGCCCCTCGGCGCCCGATGGCATAGCCTGAAGGGCTCGCCGACGCGGCCGAATCCGCCCCGCCGCGCCGGCTGCTGCCCGGACCATGTCCCTCTTCCGCCGATCCGATCAGTCCCAGGAGCGCACGCCCGAGGAGCGCGAGTACGCGCGCCAGGTGCGCGAGGCGCGCCGCAAGGGCCTGCCCGAGCCGCCGCCGCCCGCGTCGCTGACGCAGCGCGAGGAGCGCGAGCCGGCGTACGAGCCCGAGCCCGAGCCGGTGTACGAGCCCGAGCCCGTGTACGAGCCCGAGCCCGTCGCGCAGGAGCCGGGGCCGCCGCAGCCGGATCCCGCGCCGCTGCCGCCGGACCCCGAGCCGCCGCCGCAGCCGGACCCGGCGCCGCTGCCCGATCCGGGCGCGCACGACGACACCGAGCTGATGCCCGCCGCCGAGGCGCCGCCCGAGCCGGTCGCCGCGCCCGAGCCCGAGCCCGAGTGCGACGACGAGGACCTCGAGGACGACGACCTCGCCGAGTGGACCGAGCCGGTGCGCAGCTCGCGCCGCGCCGCCGCCACCGCCGACCTGCCGCCGACCGAGGCCCACGACGTCGTGAGCACCTGGGACGAGCCGCCCGCGCCCGTGCAGCCGACGGCGTCCCACGCCGCGCCGCCCGGGGAGGACCTGCCGCCGCGCGGCCTCGCCGGCGTCGACCGCCAGCCGCCGCCGCTGCCGGCGCGCCGCGCGTCGCGCGAGCTGCCCAAGCCGCCGCGCCGCCGCTACGCGCCGGCCGCCGCCCGGCGCAGCCCCGCCGGCCCGCCGACCCACCGCCGCGGCCGCTGGGTGGGCCGGATCGTCGCGCTGGTCGCGCTCGTCGGCACGGTCGCCGTCCTCTGGTTCATCTTCAGCCTCTTCCAGCCCGGCAAGGGCGACGGCGACGGCCGCGTCGCGGTCGTCATCCCCAAGGGCGCGACCGCGCGCGAGATCGGCGACCTGCTCGCCGACAAGGGCGTCGTCAGCTCCGGCTTCTTCTTCGACCTGCGCGCCCGGATCGGCGGCGATCGCGGGAACCTCAAGGCCGGCCGCTTCGTCCTCGCGCACGACATGAGCTACGGCGCGGCGCTCGAGGCGCTCGCGCAGAGCCCCGAGGCGCCCCCGACGATCTCCGTGACGATCCCCGAGGGCCGCTCGCGCGGCGAGACGGCGCCGCTCGTCAAGGACGCCGGCGTCGAGGGCAGCTACCTGAAGGCATCGGCCCACCACCGCGGCTTCGACCCGGCCGACTACGGCGCGCCGCGCTCGACCGACACGCTCGAGGGCTTCCTGTTCCCGGCGACCTACCAGCTGCGCGAGAGCAGCGCCACCGCGAAGGAGCTCGTCGGCCAGCAGCTCGACGCGTTCGAGCAGAACTTCGGCGAGGTCGACCTGCGCGAGGCCAAGCGCAAGAACCTGACGCCCTACGACGTCCTCATCATCGCCTCGATGATCGAGCGCGAGGCGCAGGTCGACAAGGAGCGGCCGCTGATCGCCGCGGTCATCTACAACCGCCTGCGCCAGGGCATCCCCCTCGGCATCGACGCCACGACCCGCTACGAGCTCAACCAGTGGAGCCGGCCGCTGCGGGTCTCCGAGCTCGAGGCCGACACGCCGTACAACACGCGCACCAACACCGGGCTGCCGCCGACGCCGATCGGCAACCCCGGGCTCGCGTCGATGAAGGCGGCCGCGAACCCGGCGAAGGTCGACTACCTGTACTACGTCGTCAAGCCGGGGACGTGCGGCGAGCACGCCTTCTCCTCCGACGACGCGCAGTTCCAGCGCGACGTCGCCGCCTACGAGGCCGCGCGCGCGGCCAACGGCGGCAACTCGCCCGACACCTGCGGGGGATGATGCCGGCCGCCCAGCCCGTCCGGCTCGGCGTCCTCGGGTGGCCGGTCGCGCACAGCCGCTCGCCGGCGATCCACGCGGCCGCGTTCGCGGCGCTCGGCCTGGACGGCTGGCGCTACCAGCGGCTGCCCGTCCCGCCCGAGCTGCTCGCCGAGACGGTCGTCGCGCTGCCGCAGGCGGGGTTCCTCGGCGCCAACGTGACCGTCCCGCACAAGGAGGCGGCGCTCGCCGTCGCCGACGAGGTCTCCGACGCCGCGCGCGAGATCGGGGCGGTCAACACGCTCACCTTCGACCCGGAGCGGGGGATCGTCGGCGACAACACCGACGCGCCGGGCCTGCTCGACGCCCTCCCGGTCGACCCGGCCGGCCGCAGCGCGCTCGTCCTCGGCGCGGGCGGGAGCGCCCGTGCCGTCGTGTGGGCGCTGCGCTCGGCCGGCGCCGACGTGGCGGTCCACAACCGCACGGCCGAGCGGGCGCGCCGGCTCGCCGACGAGCTCGGCGTCGCGGTGGCCGAGCGCCCGCGGCCGGCGGACCTGCTGGTCAACTGCACGACCGTCGGCCTGGAGGATCCCGACGCCACACCGATCCCGCCGGGCGAGGTGGCCGGCTACGGCGCCGTCGTCGACCTCGTCTACCGCGAGGGCGCCACGGCGCTGGCGCGGATCGCCGCGGCGGCCGGGCTGCCCGTCGTCGACGGCCTGGAGATCCTCGTCCGCCAGGGCGCCCGCTCGCTGACGATCTGGAGCGGCCGCGAGGCGCCGCTCGACGCGATGCGCCTAGCCGCGCGCGACGCGGGCTGACGGCCCGACGCCGTCCTTGCCGCCCGCCTTCGCGCTGCGCATCGACCGATCGGCGAGCGCGATGAGCCCCTCGACGCTCCCGGCGTCCGCCGGGTAGCAGGCCCAGCCGGCGCTCGCGGTCGTGCCGCTGCCCGGCACGTCCCGCGCGACGTGCGCCTCGCGGACCGCGGCGACGAGCCGCTCGCAGAGCGCCGCCGCCGTCTCGCCGTCCGCGCCGTGGACGACGACGGCGAACTCGTCGCCGCCGAGCCGGGCCACGACGTCCTCCTCGCGCGAGACGCTCGCGAGCGCGTGCGCCGTCGCGCGCAGGACGGCGTCGCCGCCCTGGTGGCCCCAGATCGTGTTGACCCGCTTGAAGTCGTCGAGGTCGAGCAGGACCAGGCCGATCGCGTCGCTGTCGCGGCGGCCGCGGGCCACGGCGCCGTCGAGCCGCTCCATGAGGGCGCGGCGGTTGGCGAGGCCGGTGAGCGGGTCGCGCTGGGCCAGCTCGTCGGCGTGCTCGCGCAGCGCCACGAGCACCGTCTTCCCGGCGATGACGATCGCCCCGAGCACGATCAGCAGCGGGACCAGCACGATCACCTCGGCCACGAACCGGGCGCTCGGGTCGTAGAGCAGCGGCACCGCGAAGCAGGCGGCGCAGCCGGCGACGTACGGGACGGCCTCGCGGGCGGGGAAGAAGTAGCCGGCGTAGACCATCAGGAACACCATCAGGAAGCGCTCCGGCGAGTCCGAGCCGCCCGTGGCCCAGACCGCCACCGCGATGAGCACGAGGCTCACCACGCTCATGCCGTGCATGTAGATCGGCCCGATCCGCTCCCAGGGCACCACGAAGAAGCTCAGGAGGCTCCAGACGACCGCGAACACGGCGAGCGCGACGACGACCGCCGGATGCGGCACGCCGGGCTCGGGCAGGATGAGCAGGACGAGGCCCGGGATGGCCGAGCCGGCCCAGAGGATCCCCGCGACCCGGCCCGCGAGCGCGCGCTCCTCGTCGATCGCCAGCCCGGTGAGGCGCGCCGCCAGGGTCATGTTCCTCAACTTCGGCCGACCAAGCCCGGAAGTTGAGTCATGTCGTCCGGATGTCGAGCTTGAAGTCGTCGCCGACCGACAGCGCGCGCTCCCCGCGGAGCAGCGCGAGCAGCTCGTCGCCGACCAGCTCGCGCCGCCAGCCGCGCAGCGTCCGCACGTCCGGCTCGTCGCCGGCGCGCACGCCGTTGAGGATCGCCTGCAGGTCGGCGCGCGAGGCGACCAGCTCGTAGGCCAGCTCCGCCTCGGCGACCCGGGCGCGCACGAGCGCCTCGCAGAGCGCGATGAGCGGGCCGTCGCCGGGATGCGGCGCGGGGCGGCGCTCGCCCTCGAACGGGATCGGCTCCCGCTGGCGGCCGCGGGCGACCGCGTCGATGATGTCCTCACCGCGGCGGCGGAGGTTGCCCGGGTTGATGCCGCGGATGTGCTCGAGCGCCTGGCGGTTGTCGGGCTTGCGCTTGGCGACCTCGACGAGCGCTGCGTCGGCGAGCACGCTCTGCACCGGGCGGTCCTGGCTGGCCGCCAGGCCCTCGCGCCACTCGACGAGCTCGCGGGCGACCGCGCGCGAGCGGGCGTCGAGGCCGGCGATGCGCGGCAGCTTCTCGAAGATCGTCGCGATGTCGCGCTCGTCGGAGACGGTCTCGAGGGCCCGGCACTCCTCGCGGGCCCACTCGAGCCGGCCCTGCGCGCGCAGCCGCGCCTGGATGGCGTCGGCGAGGTCGAAGAGGTGCAGCACGTCCTCGCGCGCGTAGCCGATCTGCTCCGGGCTCAGCGGCCGCCGGTCCCACTTCGTGTAGCTGGCCGTCTTCGGCAGGCGGATGCCGAGCAGCTCGCCGAGCAGCGACTCGTAGCCGGCCTGCGCCCGCAGCCCCGCGAAGCCGGCCGCGACCTGCGTGTCGAAGAGGTTCGTGATCTCGGTGTGCCATGCGCGCCGCAGCAGCGCCACGTCCTGGCGCGCGGCGTGCATGATCACCTCGACGCCGGGGTCGGCGAGCACCTCCGCGATCGGCGTCGGGTCGACGTCGCCCTCGAGCGGGTCGATCACCTCGACGCGGACGCCGTCGCCGTCGGGCACCGAGATCTGCACGAGGCACAGCAGCGTCCGGTAGCGGCCCTCGCCCATGAACTCGGTGTCGATGCCCATGCGGCCCTCACGCCGCGCCTGCTCGGCGAAGCTCTGGAGGTCAGGCACGGGTACGGACGAGGCGACGATGGCGGAAATCAATCACGACGGCGAGCCGCGCGCGCTCCGGCCTGGGCGCGCGGGTCGTCGGGCCAGTAGCCGTGCTCGTCGAAGAAGGCCCGCGCGGCGTCCTCCTCGTCGCGCTCGCGATCGCCGCTGACGCCGATGCGGAACAGCAGGTTCAGGATCCAGATCGCGATGCCGGCGCCGATGATGTGCGCCGAGCCCTCGGCGGTGTCGGTGCTCGGGTCGATCGCCCACAGGAACACGCCGACGGCGACGACGGCGATCGGCAGCCACGTGCGGATGAGCTTGAGGATCACCGCACCGCCTCCTCGAGGACGGTCGGCGTGGTCGGGAGCGCGCTGGGGTCGAACGCCTCGAGCGCGGCGTCCAGGTCGCCGGGCAGGCCCACGGAGCGCAGCAGCTCGGCGCGCACGTCGGCGGCCGTCTCGCCGCGCGCCGCGCGGTCGGCGAGCGTGACGGCGCCGTGGCGCTTGGCCAGCCGCGAGCCGTCGGGGCCGAGCATGAGCGGCACGTGGGCGTAGGACGGCTCGCGCAGGCCGAGGGCGCGGGCGAGGAAGATCTGGCTCGGCGTGGCGTCGAGCAGGTCGGCGCCGCGGACGACCTCGTCGACGCCCTGGTCGGCGTCGTCGACGACCACCGCGAGGTTGTAGGCGGCCGTCCCGTCGTTGCGGCGCACGACGAGGTCGTCCACCGGGCCGTCGAACGGGCCGAGCACGCGGTCGACGAACGCGACGCGGGCGCCGCGCGCGTTCAGCCGCAGCGCCGGCGTGCGGCCCGCCGCCTCGCGCTCGGCGCGCTGCGCGGCCGTCAGCTCGCGGCACGTGCCGGGATAGGCGCCCGGCATCCCGTGGGGCGCGCTCGCCGCGTCGCGGATCTCGGCGCGGGTGCAGTAGCAGGGGTAGGTGTCGAGCTTCGCGATCGCCGCCTCGTAGAGCTCGCCGCGCTCGGACTGGCGGACGACCGGGCCGTCCCAGTCGAGGCCGATCGCGGCGAGGTCGGCGAGCTGGCCGCGCTCGTGCTCGATCCGCGAGCGGCCGCGATCGAGGTCCTCCACGCGCAGCAGGAAGCGGCCGCCGGAGCTGCGGGCGAACAGCCAGGCCAGCAGCGCCGTCCGCAGGTTGCCGAGGTGCAGCGGACCGGAGGGGGAGGGGGCATAGCGACCGTCACGACCCATCCCATGAAGGTAGGGCCTCGGGGCCGCCGCTCAGCGCGTGTCGACGACCTCGAACGCCGATCCCGGGACACGATGCAGGGCGTGCAGGTCGTCGTCGTCCCAGCGCGGCGACGGCGCCCCGGTGACGTACCAGTCGCTGCCGTTGTCGGCCACGAGCATCCCGTAGCGCTGCAGCGCGGTGAGGACCATGCGCGACTGCGGCGGGAAGCCCGACACGTCGAAGCTCGCCTTCAGCCGCAGGCGCAGGCCCATCGGCGGCAGGTCCGGGTCGGTGAGCGTCGAGGCGAAGTGGCGGGCGGGGAAGACGAACGCGCGCCGCGTGCGCTCGACCGTCACGCGCAGCGCGTGGTCGATCGGGCCGCGCCGGACGTCGTCGTAGCGCGCGAGCCCCGGGAGGATCGGCAGGCCGGCCGCGTCGGCCGACGTCCAGCCCCGCGGGCGCAGGGCGTTCGAGCGCAGGTCGAAGATCGCGCCCGAGCCGGCGTGCCACTGGCGGCCGCGGCGCTCCAGCGCGAACAGCTCGTACAGCCGGCAGCGCACGCGATCGACGACGATCGCGTGGCGGTCGCTGCCGCCCTCGATCGGGACGTCGCGCGGCAGCGGGTACGGGCCCGGGTCCGACTCGGCGGCGTAGCGGAAGCGGACGGGCACGCGCCGCTGGTGACGGCCGACCGTGGTGTACGGGATGCCGTAGCGCGTGCCGAAGTCGGCGTGGAGGTGGTCGTCGAGCCCGATCGACGCGACGATCCGGTCGCTGCGCGGCGCCACGGGAAGGCGGTCGACGCGCTGGTTCCACGGGTTGTCGGCGGGCAGGACCGGGCAGCGCGGCGCGTCGCGCAGCGGGTGCGCGAGGGCGGCCGGCGCGAGCGCGCCGGCGAGCGCCAGCGAGAGGGCCGTCAGACGCGCGCGCACGCCGCCAAGGTACTCTCGCCGACGGCCATGGCTGCAGACCAGACCCCCACCGACGTGCCCTGCTCCGCCTGTCGCGGGACGGGGCGCGTGATCTCGAACCTCGGCGGCACCCGCACCGAGGTGGTCTGCCCGTGGTGCGAGGGCAGCGGCCACCGCCTCCCGCCCGACCACGACGCCCAGGCGTTCCGCCGCGGCGGCGACGAACCCCCCGACCAGGCCGCGTAGCCCATGTCCGTCCTCCGTCTCATCACCGCCGGCGAGTCGCACGGCCCCGGCCTCACCGCGATCGTCGAGGGCCTGCCGGCCGGGCTGGAGCTCGACCGCGACCTCATGAACGCCGACATGGCCCGCCGCCAGCTCGGCCACGGGCGCGGCGGCCGGATGAAGATCGAGAAGGACGCGGCCGAGGTCACCGCCGGCGTCCGCCACGGGCGCACGCTCGGCGGCCCCGTCGCCCTGTGGGTCGTCAACCGCGACTACGCCAACTGGGAAGAGCGGATGAACCCGTGGCCGGTCGAGGCCGAGATCGGCGAGGTCCACCTGCCGCGGCCCGGCCATGCCGACCTCGTCGGCGTGTGGAAGTACCGCCAGACCGACGTGCGCAACATCCTCGAGCGCGCGAGCGCCCGCGAGACCGCGGCGCGCGTGGCCGGCGGGGCGCTGGCGAAGGCGTTCCTGCGGGCGCTGGGCGTCGAGGTCTTCAGCCACGTCGTGCAGATCGGGCCGATCCGGTCGAGCGCCCGGCCGGAGCGGCCGGAGGACTTCGCCGGCGTCGACGAGGACAAGGTGCGCTGCCTGGACGCCGAGGCGTCGAAGGCGATGGTCGAGCACATCAACGTGCAGCGGAAGGCCAACGAGTCGATCGGCGGCGTCTTCGAGGTCCGGGTGTTCGGTCTCACGCCGGGCCTCGGCTCGCACGTCTCGTGGGAGGAGCGGCTGGACGGCCGGCTCGCCGGCGCGGTCTGCTCGATCCAGGCCGTCAAGGGCGTCGAGCTCGGCGACGGCTTCGAGCTGGCCGGCACGCCCGGCTCGGGCGCCCACGACGAGATCTTCTACAGCGAGGAGCGCGGCTTCTACCGCGAGACCAACCACGCCGGCGGGCTCGAGGGCGGTATGACGACGGGCGAGCCGCTGATCGTGCGCGGCGCCCTGAAGCCGATCCCGACGCTCACCAAGCCGCTGCGCTCGGTCGACATCTCCACGCACGAGCCGGCGCAGGCCCTGCGCGAGCGGACCGACTCGTCGGTGGTCCCCGCCGGCGGCGTCGTCGCCGAGGCGATGGTCGCCTTCGTCCTCGCCGACGCCTACCGGCGCAAGTTCGGCGGCGACCACATCGACGACGTTCGCGAGGCCGTCCGCGCCTACGAGGAGCGGATCGGGTGGCGGCGCTGACGGCGCGGCCGGGCCGGGCACTCGTCTTCATCGGCTTCATGGGCGCCGGCAAGTCGTCGGCGGCCCGCGAGGTGGCGACCGCGCTGGGGATCCGCTCGGTCGACAGCGACAAGGTCGTCGAGGAGCGCCTCGGCTGCAGCGTCGAGGAGTCGTTCGCTCGCCACGGCGAGGCGCGCTTCCGCGAGGAGGAGGAGCGCGTCTGCGTCGAGCTGCTCGACGGGGCGGGCGACGGCGACGTCATCTCGCTCGGCGGCGGGGCGATCGGCTCGGAGGCCACGCGCGCCGCGCTCGCGCGCCACACGACCGTGCTCGTCGACCTCGACCTCGAGACGGCGTGGAGCCGCGCCGCGGGGCGCGGGCGCCCGCTGGCCACCGACCGGGCGGCGTTCGACCGCCTGTACGCCGAGCGCGAGCCGACGTACCGCGCGCTCGCCGACGCCGTCATCCCGGGACGGGAGCGCGGCGCGGCGCGGCGGGCGCTGCCCTGGCTGCTGACGCTCCCCGAGGGCGTCCGGCTGCTGTGGGCGACCGCGCGCTCCGGCAGCTATCCGGTCCTCGTCGGGCGCCGCGCGCTGGAGGCCGACCCGTGGCCGGCGCAGGGCCGGCGCTTCCTCGTCACCGACGACCAGGTGGCGCCGCTGCACGGCAACCGCGTGGCGGGCGTGACCGAGGCCGTCGTCATCCCCGCCGGCGAGGAGCACAAGACGCTCGCCGTCTTCGAGGAGGTCCAGCGCGCGCTCGCTCGCGCCGGCGCGACGCGCGGCGATCACCTCGTCGCGCTGGGCGGCGGCGTCGTCGGGGACCTCGCGGGCTTCGCCGCCGCCACCTACCAGCGCGGCGTCCCGGTCGTGCAGGTCCCCACGACGCTCGTGGCCCAGGTCGATTCGGCGTACGGCGGCAAGACCGGCGTCGACCTCCCGGAGGCCAAGAACTACGTCGGCGCCTACCACCAGCCGTCCGGCGTGCTCGTCGACGTGGGGATGCTCGAGACGCTCCCGGAGCGCGAGCGGGCGGCCGGGCGCGCCGAGGTCATCAAGACGGCGCTCATCGCCGGCGGTCGGCTGTGGGACCGGGTCGCCGCCGGCCACTTCGACGACGAGGACACGGTCTTCGACTGCGCGCGGACGAAGCTCGCGGTCGTGGCGGCCGACGAGCGCGACGGCGGGCGCCGGCAGGTGCTCAACCTCGGCCACACCGTCGGCCACGCGCTCGAGACCGCGACCGGCTACGCGGCGCTGCGCCACGGCGAGGCGGTCGGCCTCGGGCTGCTGGCGGCGCTGCGGCTCTCCGGGCAGGACGAGCTGCGGGCGCAGGTGGCCGAGCTGCTCGCGCGTGCCGGCCTGCCGACGGCGCTGGCGGGACGGGTCGACGTCGACGAGGTCATGGCGGCGCTGCGACGCGACAAGAAGCGCGTGGGCGACGCGGTCCCGTTCGTCCTCGTGTGGGGGCCCGGGCGCGTCCACGAGGGCCAGACGGTCGACGAGGCGGCGGTGCGCGCCGCGGTGGAGGAGCTCTCGGCGTGAGGAACCGGATCGAGATCATGCACGGGGTCAACCTCGACCAGCTCGGGCGGCGCGACCCCAACCACTACGGCGCGCTGACGCTGATCGCGCTCGAGAACCGCATCAGCGAGTTCGCCCGCGAGCTGGGCCTGGTGGCGCGCTTCTTCCAGACCAACCACGAGGGCGAGTTCGTCGAGCACCTGCACGACCTGGAGGGGCTCGCGGACGGCGTCGTGCTGAACCCCGGCGCGTGGACCCACTACTCGTGGGCGATCCACGACGCGCTGGAGATCGCCGCGCTGCCGGCGGTCGAGGTCCATCTCTCCGACGTGCAGGCGCGCGAGGCGTGGCGCCGCCACTCGGTCATCTCGGACCTCTGCGTGGCGACGGTGAGCGGGCAGGGCCCCGATGGCTATCGAACGGCGCTGGAGCGCCTGAAGGAGGAGCTGACGGCGTGAGCGGCGAGCGGAGTGGGCGCGAGGAGCGGCTGGAGCGGCTCGAGCGGCGGGTGGCCGAGCGCGAGCTCGACCTGCTGCTCATCACGAACCTGGTCAACGTGCGGTGGACGACGGGCTTCACGGGCACCAACGGCG
>DASTRJ010000043.1:0-16150 GCA_035761245.1 Capillimicrobium sp.
GCGCGCGCCGCGGCTGCCGGCCGGCGCCCGCGAGCTGGCGCCGACGCTGTTCAAGGCGTTCACCGGCGTCGAGGGCGTCACGCTGCCCGACGACCCGATCCAGGGCGCCGCGACGCTCGCGGAGGCCCGGGCCGCCTTCGAGCGGCTGCCCGCCGTGCGGATCCTGTTCGACAACGGCGCCGGGGCCGCGCCCGGGATCCCCGCGCCGGCGTTCGAGCGCAGCTACGCCCGCTGGCCGATCCCGGGCACGCGGGCGCGGGCCTGGTACCTCGCCGGCGACGGCACGCTCGCCGACGCCAGGCCCGGCGCGGGGGAGACGGCGTTCACCTGGGACCGCCGCGCCCGCCCGGCGACCGACTTCACCGGCGACACGTCGTCCGGCCCGGGCGGCCTGTGGACGGCCACGCCGACCTACCGGTGGGAGCCGAACCCGGACGGGAAGGCCGCGTCGTACCTGACCGGGCCGCTGGCCCGCGACACCACGGTCATCGGCGGCGGCAAGCTCGAGGCCTGGGTCAAGGCCTCCGTGCCGGACGTCGACCTCCAGGTGACGATCACGGAGGTGCGCCCGGACGGCAACGAGACGTTCGTGCAGACCGGCTGGCTGCGCAGCGAGCACCGCGTCCTCGACGCGAGGCTCAGCACGCCGCTCGAGCCGTGGCCGACGATGAGCCGCGCCGACGCGGCCCCGCTGCCCCGCGGTCGCTGGGCGAAGCTGACGGTGCCGCTCTACTACCAGGGCCACGTCTACCGGGCCGGCTCCCGGCTGCGCGTGATCGTCGCGGCGCCGGGCGGCGACCAGCCGGTCTGGGAGTTCGGCGAGACGCGCCCGCGCCGCGGCACCGCGCGCGTGCGGATCGCCCACGGCGGGCGCACGCCGTCGCGGCTCGTGCTGCCGGTCGTGCCGGGCGGCGCCCCGACGGCGCTGCCGCCCTGCCCGTCGCTGCGAGGCCAGCCGTGCCGGCCGTACGTGCCGTCACAATCTGGCGCGTGACGGAAGCCGAAGCAGCGCGAGCCCGGATCGAGGAGCTCTCCGCCGAGGTCAAGCGCCTCAACGACCTGTACTACCGCACCGGCGACAGCCCGCTGCCGGACGCCGACTACGACGCGCTCAAGGACGAGCTGGCCGCGCTCGTCGCCGAGCATCCCGAGCTCGAGCCGGCCGACAGCCCGCTCGGGAAGGTCAACGCGCCCGCCGAGCTCACCGGGCCGACGATCCGTCATGCCCGCCCGATGCTGTCGCTGGCGAAGGCGACCGGCGAGGAGGAGGTGCGCGCCTTCTGCGCCCGCTTCCCCGGCCAGCGCTTCCGCGTGTCGGAGAAGCTCGACGGGCTCTCGCTCAGCGTCGTCTACCGCGACGGCGCGCTCGACTACGTCGCGACGCGCGGCACCGGCGAGATCGGCGAGCTCGTCACCGAGAAGGCGCGCTGGGTCATCCCGAACCTGCCGCGCGAGATCGGCGAGGCGGGGCGCGTCGAGGTGCGCGGCGAGGCCGTCATGCTGCGCTCGACGTGGGAGGCCTACAACGAGGCCCATCCCGACAAGCCGCTGACGAACCCGCGCAACGGCGCCGCCGGGACGCTCATGCAGAAGGACGCCGAGGCCGCCGCGCACGCCGGGCGGCTGCTGCGGTTTCTGGCCTTCGGGGCCGACCGCGACGGCGCCCCGCTCGACCCGGCGGGCCTCGACGGGCTCGACGCCGCCGCGCAGGTCGTCTGCGACGACGCCGACGCCGTGATCGAGGCGATCCACGAGATCGGCGCCCGCCGCGACGGCCTCGACTACGACATCGACGGCGCGGTCGTGCGCCTCCACGACCCCGCCGCCTTCGACGCGGCCGGCTTCAACAGCGCCGAGCCGCGCGGCGCGATCGCGTTCAAGTACCCGCCGGAGGAGAAGCTGACGAAGCTGCTGGCCGTCGAGTGGCCGGTCGGCAAGATCGGCCGCGTGCCGCCGCGGGCGCGCGTCGAGCCGGTCTTCGTCGGCGGCGTCACGGTCGAGAACATCACGCTGCACAACCCGCGCCTGATCCGCGAGCGCGACCTGCGGATCGGCGACACCGTGGCGGTGGTGCGCCGCGGCGACGTGATCCCGTTCGCGGGGCGGTCGATCCCGGAGGACCGGGACGGCAGCGAGCAGGTCATCGTGCCGCCGACCCACTGCCCGTCCTGCGGCATGGAGCTGGAGGTCCGCGGCACGGGGGAGGAGCGCTGGTGTGTCAACCTCCAGTGCCCGGCTCAGGCCACGCGGCGGCTCATGCACTGGGCGTCGCGGCCGGCCGCTGACATGGAGGGCGTCGGCGACGTGTGGATCGAGAAGCTCGCCGACGACGGCGTGCTGCGCCGGCGCAGCGACTTCTACGCCCTGACGGTCGAGCAGCTGCTCGGCTACGAGCGGATGGGCGAGGTGAGCGCCCGCAACATGGTCGAGTCGATCGAGCGCTCCAAGGGGCTCGGGCTGCGGCGCGCGCTGATCGGCCTGGCGATCCCGATGGCCTCCGAGGGCGTGGCGAAGCGCCTGTGCCTGGCGGGCTACGAGCGCATCGAGCAGATCATGGAGGCGACGGTCGACGAGCTGGTCGCCATCCGCGACATCGGCCCGAAGGTGGCCGAGTCGATCGCCGCGTTCTTCGCGCGCTCGGAGGTGATCGAGGACGTCGAGGGGCTGCGGGCGCACGGGGTGAGCCTCGACGTCCGCGACGAGGACCGCCCGGTCGACGCCGCGGCGGCGGCGGACTCGCCGCTGAAGGGCAAGACCGTGGTGATCACCGGCGCGTTCACCGACCCGCGCACCGGGGCGAAGGTGAGCCGGCCCGACGTCACGCGGCTGGTCGAGCAGGCGGCCGCGACCGCGGCGTCGTCGGTGTCGTCGAGCACCGACTACCTGCTCGCCGGCGCGAACGTCGGCGCCTCGAAGACGTCGAAGGCCGAGAAGCTCGGCGTCACCGTCGTCGACCAGGACGAGCTGTGGCGCTGGCTCGGCGAGGCCGGGGTGGTCTGAGCGCGGCGGGTGGCGGCGCGCCGGCCGGGCGCGCCGCCACCGAGCGCGGTCGGCGCGGCGCTCAGCGCACGCGGAACGCGATCCGGCTGCCGTCGGCCTTCGCCGGGGTCCGGAGCGTGGCGCCGGGAGCCCCGACCGCGCGCACCGCGGCGACGTAGCGGCCGCGCGGCAGCCGCGCCGTGAAGGTCAGGCGCCAGCGCGTGGTGCCCTCGGCGGGCAGCCAGCGGGTGAACGCGCAGTCCGCTGCCCGGCGGCCCAGCGCGCCGGTGGCGTCGAGGACCGGGCGGCAACCGCGCTTCGTGCGGCGCAGGACGGCGACCTCCACGCGGGTCGCGCCGGGCTCGGCCGTGCCGCGCAGCCGCCGGCCGGGGCGGCGGTTCGGCCGCTCGAGCCGGGCGAGCGGCGCGAGCGCGGGGTCGAGGACGGGCGCGACATGCCCGGGGTCGCTCGGCGCGGGCGCGGGGTCGTCGGTCGCCGGAGGCTGGGTCGGCGCCGGCTCACCGTCGCCGTCGCTGCCGCCGGGGGCCGGTGCGGGCGGGCGGCTCACGTCGACGCGCGCGATCGTCGCGACGTCCCCGCCGTTCGCGAGGCGCGAGGAGCCGGCGACGAGGATGCGCCCCTGGCCGTCGACCGCGGCGTCGAAGGCGGTCGCCGGGCGGTCGCCCGGCACGGGGACGTCGATCGCCCCGCCGCGCGAGGTGTCGAGCGCCCCCTGCGCGGTGACCGACTCGACGACGATCCGCAGGTCGCCCGCCTCGCCGCGCGAGCCCGTGACCGTGACGCCGCCGTCCGGGTGCAGCGCGAGCGCGGCCGGCGTGAACGAGCCGGCAGCGGGCGCGGGGAGCGTCGTGGCGGTCCGGGTCGAGCCGTCGCCGCTCGTGCGCAGCAGGACGCCGCGGACCGCGCCCGCGGCGTCGGTCGCGCGCCCCACGGCGACGATCCCGCCGCCGGGCGCGGCGGCGAGGTCGTTGAGCTCGTCGTTCTCGCCGGCGCCCGACGCGTCGACGGATCCGTGCGCGAACGCGGGATCGAGGTTCCAGGTCGATCCGTCGAAGCGGGCGAAGGCGGCGTCGCCGTCGTGCTGGCCGACGGCGATGAGGTGACCGGCCTCGTCGAAGGCGGAGTAGGGCAGCACCCACCCGCCGCTGCCGGTCGACCAGGCGCCGGCGCGCTCGACCCCGTAGAGCCGATGGACCTGCGCGCGGCCGCTGTAGACGTGGCCGCCGCTCCAGAGCTGCCCGGTCAGCATCGTGCTCGTCGCGCTGACCGGGTGGATGTCCTCGACGAGGCTGGAGCCGCCGCTGACGGCCTCGAAGCTGACCTCCTGCCAGCCGCGGCCGACGAACGAGGTGTCGGGCGTGCCGTTCGGGTTCAGCCGGGCGAGCACCGACCGGTACCGCCCGTCGGGGTTCCAGTAGCCCGCGACGAGGATGCCGCCCTGCGCGTCGACCGCGATCGCCGCCGGCGTGATGAGCGCCGGCGCGTGGGCGGGGAGCGCCGGCTGGCCGACCCCGTCGCCGCCGCCGAAGGACGGGTCGAGCGTGCCGTCGGGCAGCGTCTTGACCACCGCGAGGTCGGTGCCGACGGCGACGACGCCGCCGTCGGAGGTCGCGGCGACGTCGCCCAAGGAGGAGATCTGCGGGATCTGGACGACGCCGTCGCCCGAGAAGCTGGTGTCAGGCCCGGCCGCGTGGGCGGGCGCGGCGGCGAGCGCCGCGCCGGCGAGCGCGATCGGGAGGAAGCTGGCGAGTCTCATGGCCGGCACCCTCTCCGCGGCTGCTTGCCGGTGGCTTGCCGCCCGCGCGCGCCGCACCAAGCTGAACGTCCGTTCCACCGGCGTGACGCGGGGTGAACGGCCGTTCATGCCTTCGCGCCGCGCGGGTGGGGGCGAGCGTCCGATCCGACGGCGTGACGCGGGGTGAACGGCCGTTCATTCCTTCGGGGCGCGGCGCGGGGCGGCGCGCGGGGCCGTGGGGCTGCGTCAGCCGGCGCGCATCAGCGTGCCCTGGCGGTCCAGGAGCGCTCGGCGGAGCACTGGCCGAACATCGTCATGCCGGCCGACGGGTCGTAGCTGGAGTGCGGGCGGCGCAGCACGACCTTCCCCTTGGCACGCGCGCCGGCGATGCGGCCGGAGACCGTCATCTCGATCACGCCGTCGGTGTCGTCGGGGGCCGTTCAGCGGAAGGTGCCGTTGGCGCGGATCTTCATCGGCGGCACGTTGGCGACGGCGTCGGTCTCGAAGCCGGAGTCGGTGCCGGCCTGGCAGAACGTCATCACGCCCGCCTGGAACGCGCGCACCTTGCCGCCCTTGACGGTGAACGACACGGCGCGGTTCTGGTCGGTGTCGCCCTCGTAGGGACCGGGCGCGACCGCGGCGCCGGCCGGGGCGGCGATCACGAGCACGGCGAGCAGGAGCGCAGCGAGCGCGGCGGCGATGGGGAAGCGCATGCCGCCTACCTCGGCACCCCGCGGACGCGGCTTGAGCGCCTCACCGGCCCGGGAGGTCGCGCAGTCGCTCGCCCAGCCGCCGCACGTCGGGGCGCCGGCCGGTGAACAGCTCGCAGCCGTGCCGGACGTCGAGGCGGGTGCGGCGGACGACGTCGGCCATGAAGGCGTCGCACGTCACGAGGTCGCAGTGGACCACGGCGAGCGCCAGCGCGTCGAGGTCGGCCGCGTCGCTCGGCCGCGCCTGGCGGGCTGGGTGCTCGCGCGCGACCGTCTCGGCCAGGCGGCGGCGGGCCACCCGCGCAGCGGCGTCCGGCTCGTCCGGCAGGCGCCGGCCGCCCGTCAGCTCCCGCAGCAGCTCGAGGAGGCCGAGGTCGGGCCGTGGGCGCGACTCCAGCTCGTGCACCGGCGACTCGACGACCGTGACCGCGCCCCGGTCGACGGCGGCGCGCAGCACCGGCTCGAGCTCGCGGAAGGCCGGCTTGTGCTTCGCGATCCCGCTCAGGTAGTTCTGGTCGAGGTAGAGCACCGCCGGCACGGCGCCCGTAGGCTACGGTCGCGCATGCCCGCCCGGCGCCCGTCTCTCCACCACGGCGCGGCGATCGCCGCCGCGCTCGTCGCGCTCCTCGTCATCGCCGCGCCGGCCGGCGCGCGCGACGCGTTCCCGCGCGGCTTCCTGTGGGGGACGGCGAGCGCCGGCTTCCAGGCCGAGGCCGGCGGGTCGCCCTCGCACGCCGACCGCCGCAGCGACTGGTGGGCGTTCACGACCGACCCGGGCCTGATCCGCTCCGGCGTCGTCAGCGGCGACCGGGTCACCGGCGGGCCCGGCTTCTGGCGCGCGTGGCGCGGCGATCTCGACCGCGCCCGCCACGAGGCCGGCTCCAACGCCATCCGCCTCGGCCTGGAGTGGAGCCGGATCTTCCCGCGCTCGACCGCCGGGGTGCGGACCGGGTCGCGCATCGACCTGGGCGACCTGCGCCGCCTCGACCGCCTCGCCGACCAGGGCGCATTGGGCCACTACCGGCGGATCCTGCGCGGCGCGCACCGGCGCGGCATGCAGGTCATGCTCACGCTCAACCACTACACGCTGCCGCTCTGGGTCCACGACCCGATCGCGGTGCGCGCGGCGTTCGCCGGCCGCGGCCCCGACGACCCCGTGCCGGCGTCCCTGCGCCGCGCCGGCTGGCTGGACCCGGCGACCGTGCGCGAGTTCCGCAAGTACGCGGCGTACGCCGCCTGGAAGCTCGGCGACGACGTCGACCTGTGGGCGACGCTCAACGAGCCGCTCATCACCGTCTCGCAGGGCTTCGTGTCGATCCCCGGCGTCACCGGCGTGAAGGCCCCGGCGGTGCTGTCCTACCCGGCGGCGCTGCGCGCCGTCGAGCAGCTCGGGCTCGCCAACGCGGCCGCCTACGACGCGATCAAGGCCGTCGACCGCCGGGCGCGGGTCGGCTTCGTGCACAACATGATCGCCTGGCGGCCGGCCGACCCCTCCAGCCCGGCGGACGTGGAGGCGACCGCGCACGCCGATCGCATCTTCAACCGCGCCTGGCTCGACCTGGCGATCCGCGGCGTCTACGACGTCGACGCCGACGGCGTCGTCGACCCGGGCGAACGACGGCCGGCGCTGGCCGGCAAGGCCGACTTCGTCGGCGTCAACCACTACTCGCCGGGCCGCGTCACCGCGCTCGGCCGATCCGTCTCGACGACCGTGCCGCTGTTCGACTTCGCCCCGGCGGTCACCTATCGCGGCACCGGCAACCCGGCCGGGCCGCCGTGCCCGACCACGTGCTCGGACTTCGGCTGGGAGATCGACCCGTCGGGGCTGCGTGACGTCGTCGAGGAGGCCGCGGCGTACGGCCTGCCCGTCTACGTCACGGAGAACGGCATCGACGACCCCGAGGACGACCAGCGCCCCGCGTACGTGCGCGGCTACCTCGGCGCGCTGCACGACGCGATCGCCGCCGGCGCCGACGTCCGCGGCTACTTCCACTGGTCGCTCGTCGACAACTACGAGTGGGCCGAGGGCTTCCGCGCGCGCTTCGGGCTCTACGGCTACGACCCGGATACGCTCGAGCGCACGCCCCGGCGCGCCTCGATCCGCCTGCTGCGCCGCGCCGCCACCGCGAACGCGCTCCCATGACGACGACCGGCTACCTCGTCCTCTTCGTCGCCGATCCGGCCGACGACGGTCACGCCGACGCGCTGCGCGACGTCGCGCGCTCGGTCGAGGGCGCCGGGTTCTTCGACGACCCGGCCGGCGGCGAGGAGCGCACGGTGGGGACGTACCTGCGCGTCGAGAGCCTCCGCGACGAGCGCGCCCAGGCGCTGATCGGCTGGGTCGCCGGCGTCTCGGAGGCGCTCGCCGCGCGCGTCGAGGTCCAGTACCGCGAGGTCGTCCTCGGCCATCTCGTGGCCGGTCAGGCCGACGACCGCCTGCGTGCCGCGCTGGGCGCCGTGACCTGACTCCGGCCGGTAGCATCGCGCGCCCATGACGAATGCCGACGAGATGCTGAGGGTGGCGTCCGAGCGGGCCGACGAGCTCGCCGCCCCCGGCCTGAGCCCCCGCCCGCGCCGCAAGGTCGCGGTGCTCGCGTGCATGGACACGCGGATCGACCTCTTCCCGATGCTGGGCATCGAGCGAGGCGACGCCCACATCATCCGCAACGCGGGCGGCCTCGTCACCGACGACGCGATCCGCTCGCTCAGCGCCTCCCAGCGGCTGCTGGGCACCGAGGAGATCGTCGTCGTGATGCACGAGGGCTGCGGCCTCAACGGCGCATCGGAGGACGAGTTCGCCGCCTCGCTGCGGGCGGACGGCGTCCTGCCGACCTGGCGGCTCGGCGCCTTCGAGGACGTCGACGCGACGCTGCGCAACAGCCTCGAGCGGCTGCGGCAGAGCCCGGAGCTCATCGCGCGCGACCACATCTGCGGGTTCGTCTTCGACCCCGAGACGGGCCGCCTGCGCGAGGTCTCGCCGGAGTAGGGCGCGGCAGGCGTCCGCGCCTGCCGCCGTCATCGCGAGATCGCCGCGCCCCGATCGAGAACGGTCGCGTGGCTACCGTGGGGCCGTCGGTTGCAGGACATCGGCTCGTCGCGGACAACCGATACACCGCCGTCCTCACCGGGCGCGAGACTGACGACAGGACATGGACGGTCGCGACTCCCACGACCAGCGGACCGTGGGGCCGAAGGACGGCCCGCGGCTGCCCTACATGCCCGGGCTCGACGGGCTGCGGGCGTTCGCCGTGGCCGGCGTGGTGCTCTACCACGCCGGCGCGGCGTGGGTGCCCGGCGGCTTCCTCGGCGTCGACGTCTTCTTCGCGCTCTCCGGCTACCTGATCACGTCGCTGCTGCTCGTCGAGTTCGCCCGCCGGGGGCGGATCGACCTCAAGCGCTTCTGGCTCGGCCGGGCGCGGCGGCTGCTGCCCGCGGCGCTGCTGGTCATCGGGCTCTCGCTCGTGATCGTGGCGCTGTTCGTCCCGTCGCAGCTCGCGCAGGCGCGGGGCGATGCGATCGCCTCGGCGCTCTACGTCAACAACTGGCACCAGATCCTCGCCGACCGCTCGTACTTCGAGGCGTTCGGGCGGCCGTCGCTGTACCAGCACCTCTGGTCGCTGGCGGTCGAGGAGCAGTTCTACCTGCTGTGGCCGCTGCTGCTGACGTTCGGGCTCACGCGCCTCGGCCGCCGGCGGACCGTGTGGGCGATGCTCGGCATGGCGCTCGTGTCGCTGCTGCTGATGGCGGTCCTGTACGACCCCGACGTCGACCCGTCGCGCGTCTACTACGGCACCGACACGCGCGCGGCGCAGCTGCTGTTCGGCGCGCTCCTCGCGTTCGCGTGGCCGCCGGGGCGGCTCACCGGGCGCACCGGGCGCGGCGCGGCGACGGTCCTCGACGGCATCGGGCTCGCCGCGCTGGCGCTGCTGCTGTGGGCGATGCTCGGCTGGCAGGACTACGATCGCTTCGTCTACCAGGGCGGGCTCGGCGTCGTCGCGCTCGCGACGGTGGCGGTGATCGCCGCGCTCGTGCATCCGGCGTCGCGCATCGGCCGCGTCTTCGGGGTGGCGCCCCTGCGATGGATCGGCCAGCGCAGCTACGGCATCTACCTCTTCCACTGGCCCGTGATGGCGCTGTCGCGGCCCGGCGTCGACATCCACGCCAGCTCGACGCTGATCGCCATCGGCCAGATCGCGGTGACCCTTGGGCTCGCCGCGCTCTCCTACCGGTACGTCGAGATGCCGGTGCGGCGCGGCGAGGCGCTGCCGTGGATCCGCAGCCGCCTCGACGCGCTCTCGCCGCGCCGGCGCCTCGGCACGGCGACCGGCGTCGCCGCGCTGCTCGCGCTGCTGCTCGCGTTCCCGTTCCTGCGCCACGCTGCCGAGGACCCGGTGACGGGCGGCGACAAGCCGCTGGCGACGTCGGCCGCGAAGGCGGCCCCGAAGACGACGACCACGACGGCGGCCCAGACCGCCAACGGGCCCGTGGTCTCCCAGCAGCCGCCGCTGGCCGTCGGGGCGTCGGTCATGCTCGCGGCTCAGCCCGCGCTCCAGAAGGCGCTCGGCCCGCAGGCGCGCATCGACGCCGCGGTGGGCCGGCAGGCCGCCGACATCGCCGCGCGCATCGAGGCCTACGCGCTCGACGGCGCGCTGCCCGACCGCGTGATCGTCCAGGTGGGCGAGAACGGGCCGCTGACGAGCTCGGACATGGACCGGCTGCACGCCGTGCTGCGGGGGATCCCGCGTGTGGTGTTCGTCAACGTCCGCGTGCCGCGCAGCTGGGAGGCGGAGTCCAACTCGGTGCTCGAGGACGGCATCGAGGACTGGCCCGAGGCGCGCATCGCCGACTGGAACGCGGCCTCGTCCGACCCGTCGCTGCTCTTCGACGGCGCGCATCCCAACGAGGAGGGCCAGCAGGTCTACGCGCGCGTCGTCGACAAGGCGCTCGAGGCGCCATAGCGCGCGATCCGGTGACCGGCGGTTGGCGCCGGGGTGACCCGGGCAGACCGGCGGCATGCGATTCCGGCGGCGAGCCCGGCTCGACACGGGCCAGGTGCAGGACCGGCGCGGCGCCGGCGGCCGCGGCGGGCTGATCGCGGGCGGCGGCATCGGCACCGTCGTCGTGGTCGTCGTGCTGGCGCTGCTCGGCGTCGACGTCGGGGGCGGGGGCGGCGGCGACCCGCTGTCGATCGGCGCCGGCGACGGCAGCGGCGCCAGGCAGCAGACCGAGCTGTCGTCGGCGTGCCGCACCGGCAGCGACGCCAACCAGCGCGAGGACTGCCGGATCGTGGCGGTCGTCAACTCGGTCCAGGCGTACTGGGACGGCGAGGTCCGGGGCTATCGCGAGGCGCCGACGCGCTTCTTCAGCGCCCAGACCTCGACGGCGTGCGGCGCGGCGACGTCGGCGGTCGGCCCGTTCTACTGCCCGGCCGACCAGACGGTCTACCTCGACCTGTCGTTCTACGACGAGCTGCGCAGCCGGTACGGCGCGCAGGGCGGGCCGTTCGCCGAGGCCTACGTCATCGCCCACGAGTACGGCCATCACGTGCAGCACCTGCTCGGCACCGACGAGCGCGTCGGCGGCGACCGTCAGGGTGCGACCTCCGGATCGGTGCGGCTCGAGCTGCAGGCCGACTGCTACGCGGGCGTCTGGGCGGCGCACGCCGTGGACACCGGGTTCATCGTCGACCTCACCCGCGCCGACATCGCCGACGGCCTCGATGCCGCCGCGGCCATCGGCGACGACCGCCTCCAGCGCCAGGCGACGGGCCGCGTCGACCGCGAGAGCTGGACGCACGGCTCGTCGGCGCAGCGCCAGCGCTGGTTCAGCACCGGCTACGAGACCGGCGACCCGCGCCGGTGCGACACGTTCTCGGCATCGTCGCTGTAGGGTCGCGCCATGAGGCCGCCCGCGCGCCGTGCCGCCGTCGCCGGCATCGCCGCCGCCGCGCTCGGCGCGGTCCCGGCGTCCGCGTCGGCGGTCCGCTGCGAGCGCCACTTCCACGACGTCCCCGGCATCCCCGCCGACCCGATCCCGTACCGGGTCGTCGCCCTGCGCGGCGCCGAGCCCGACCGCGCCGCCCTGACGTGCCGGCGCGGTCGCCAGGTGATCCAGCGGGGGTTCGACCGGTTCGGGCTCGACGCGCTGTCCTACGAGCGCTTCGGCGACCTCGCCATGCGGGTGGCCGGCACGCGCTACGTCCTCGCCAGGCCCGTCCCGCTCGCCTCGGGCAGCCACGCGTGGCGCGGGGGCGGGACCCGCGTGCAGTACTCGCTGCCGACCGGGCGCTGACCGCGCGCGGCGCCGGGCGGCCGGCGGCGGTCGAAGGTGCGGGGACGGGCGCGCGCCCTAGGATCCCGCCATGGCCGACGAGCGCACGAAGTTCCTGCTGACCGAGGACCGCATCCCGACGCACTGGGTCAACCTCGCCGCCGATCTCCCCGGCGACCCGCTCCCGCCGCTCAACCCGCGCACCGGCGAGCCGGCCGGCCCCGACGACCTCACGCCGATCTTCCCGATGGGCATCATCGAGCAGGAGGTCGCCACCGAGCCGGAGGTCGAGATCCCCGAGGAGGTCCGCGAGGCCTACAAGCTGTGGCGTCCGACGCCGCTGTTGCGCGCCCGCCGCCTCGAGCAGGCGCTCGGCACGCCCGCCCACCTCTACTACAAGTACGAGGGCGTCTCGCCCGCCGGCTCGCACAAGCCGAACTCGGCCATCCCGCAGGCCTACGAGAACGCGAAGGCGGGCGTCAAGAAGCTCGTCACCGAGACCGGCGCGGGCCAGTGGGGCTCGTCGCTGGCGTTCGCATGCGCGCGCTTCGGGCTGGAGTGCGAGGTCTTCATGGTCGGCTCGTCCTACGACCAGAAGCCGTACCGGCGCTCGATGATGCAGACGTGGGGCGCCACGGTGCACCGCTCGCCGTCGACCCGCACCGAGTCGGGCCGCGCGAACGCCGAGCACCCGACCGGCTCGCTCGGCATCGCGATCTCCGAGGCGGTCGAGGTCGCCGCCCAGGACCCGGAGGCCAACTACTCGCTCGGGTCGGTGCTCTCGCACGTCTGCCTGCACCAGACCGTCATCGGCCAGGAGTCGATCGCCCAGATGGAGATGGCCGGCGAGGAGCCCGACGTCGTCATCGGCTGCGTCGGGGGCGGCTCGAACTTCGCGGGCATCGCGTTCCCGTGGCTGCGGCGCAACCTGCGCAAGGGGGCGACGACCCGCTTCGTCGGTGCCGAGCCGGCGGCCTGCCCGACGCTGACGCAGGGCGTCTACGCCTACGACTTCGGCGACACGTCCGGGCTCACCCCGCTGATGCCGATGTACACGCTCGGCCACGACTTCGTGCCCCCGCCGGTGCACGCCGGCGGCCTGCGCTACCACGGCGACGCGCCGCTGCTGTGCGCGACCGTGAAGGCCGGCCTCGTGGAGGCGCGCGCCGTGCGCCAGAACCCGTCGTTCGAGGCCGCCGTGCAGTTCGCCCGCACGGAGGGGATCGTCCCGGCGCCCGAGTCCTCGCACGCGATCCGCGTGGCGATCGACGAGGCGCTCGAGGCCAAGGAGGCGGGGGAGGAGCGCGTCATCCTCTTCAACCTCTCCGGCCACGGGCACTTCGACCTCGCCGCCTACGACGCCTTCCTGTCGGGAACCCTCGAGGACCCGGAGTTCGACCGCTCCGGGGTCGAGGCCGCGCTCGCCCGGCTGCCGCAGAACGTGCCCGCGCTGAGCTAGAGCTCCGCGCGGCGGCGGCGCAGCTCGCCGAGCTCCGCGGAGAAGCCCGCGATGGCCTGGCGCAGCGGCCGCGGCACCTCGCCGCGCGACTCGCGGTACAGCGCGCGGTCGCGCAACGCGGCGAGCACGCGCTCGATGCGAGCGATCCGGTGGTCGATCCGCCGCCGCGCGAGTGCGGCTCCGAGCGACGCGGGCGCGGCGGTCCGGCGGTGTGCGCTGATGACCGATGACATGGCCAGGATCGTCGTCAAGCTGGCGCGACAACGCCCTCAGCAGCGTCCCGCAGCGGTGGTGCGGGAGACTACGTACCCCGATCCGGAGCGTCGGTGACGGGCGCCGACGCGGCGGGCGTCGCCGCCAGATGATCGACCAGCCAGCGGCCGGCGAGGTCGGCCACCGCCTCCAGCGCGCCGGGCTCCTCGAACAGGTGCGTGGCGCCGGGGACGATCGCCAGCTCGTGCTCGCACCGCAGGGCGCGCGCCGCCTGGCGGTTGAGCTCGAGCACCTCGGTGTCGCGCGAGCCGACGATCAGCAGCGTCGGCGCCGTCACGTCGGGGAGGCGGTCGCCCGCGAGGTCCGGCCGCCCGCCGCGCGAGACGATCGCCTTGACGGCGCCGTCCAGCTCGGCGGCCGCGCACAGCGCCGCCGCGGCGCCGGTCGACGCGCCGAAGTAGCCGACCGCCAGCCCCGCGGCGGCCGGCGCGGCGGTGGCCCAGCGGGTCGCGGCCTCCAGGCGCGAGGCGAGCAGCGCGATGTCGAAGACGGCGGCGCGGCTGGAGCTCTCGCGCTCGGTGAGGAGGTCGAACAGCAGCGTGGCGAGGCCGCGCCCGTTGAGCGCGCGGGCGACGGCGCGGTTGCGGGGGCTGAGCCGCGAGCTGCCGCTGCCGTGCGCGAACAGCACCAGCCCGGCCGCGCTCGCGGGCACGGTGAGATCGCCGTGGAGCGTCCCGCCGTCGACGGTCAGCGCGACGCCGCGCTCGGCCGCCGCCTCGCCGGGCGGCGTCCCGCGCGCCGCGCGCAGCTGCGCGAGCACGTCCTCGTCGGGGACCGCCTCGAAGTCGTCGTACCACGAGCCGACGCTGCGCAGGTCCTCCGGCGCGGTGACGACGACCACGTCGTCGGCCTCCTGGGCGACGAGCGAGATGGCCGACGGCGACGCGACCGGCGCCGCCACGACCACGCGTGCGGCCCCGCGCGCCCGGGCGGCCCGCACCGCCGCCAGCACGGTGAGGCCGGTGGCCATCCCGTCGTCGACGATGACCGCGGTGCGGCCGGCGAGGTCGATCGGCGGACGTCCCTCGCGGTAGACCGCGACCCGCCGCTCCAGCTCCGCGCTCTCGCGGTCGACGATGCGGTCGAGCTCGTCCTGGGCGATGCCGAGCGCACGCACCGACGCGCGATCGACGAGGCCCGAGCGCTCCTCCGCGATCGCGCCGATCGCCAGCTCGGGCTGCATGGGGGCGCCGAGCTTGCGGACGGCGAGGACGTCGAGCGGAGCGCCGATCGTCCGGGCGACCTCGACGGCGATCGGCACGCCGCCGCGCGGCAGCGCCAGCACGACCGCTCGCTGGCCGCGCAGCGGATGGAGGCGCTCGGCGAGGCGTCGCCCGGCGTCGCGACGGTCACGGAACATCGGCACCTCTCGGATCGGGTGCCCTCAGCCTGCCCCGTGCGCCGCCGATCCAAGCCAGGCCCTCATCGCCGCCCCCGCCAGCGCCAGTCCCGCACGTCCGGCATGTCGTCGCCGACCGCGCGCGTGTGCGCGCGGTGGCGCAGGCGCTCGTCGACCATCTCCTGGCGCAGCACCGCGGCGCGCTCGCCGAGCGACGGGACGCGGTCGATGACGTCGATGACGAGGTGGAAGCGGTCGAGGTCGTTGAGCATGACCATGTCGAACGGCGTCGTGGTGGTGCCCTCCTCCTTGTAGCCGCGGACGTGGAAGTTGGCGTGGTTGGTGCGCCGGTAGGTGAGCCGGTGGATCAGCCACGGGTAGCCGTGGTAGGCGAAGATCACCGGCTGCGAGCTGGTGAACAGCGCGTCGAACTCGCGGTCGGAGAGGCCGTGCGGGTGCTCGCTCTCGGGCTGCAGGCGCATCAGGTCGACGACGTTGACCACCCGGATCCGGAGGGCGGGGAGCCGCTCGCGCAGGATGCCCGCCGCCGCCACCGTCTCGAGCGTCGGGATGTCGCCGGCGCACGCCAGCACGACGTCGGGCTCCCCGTCGCCGGCGGTGCCGGCCCACTCCCAGATCCCGATGCCGCGCGTGCAGTGCGCGATCGCCTGGTCGAGCGCCAGGTAGTCGAGCGCGGGCTGCTTGCCGGCGACGATGACGTTGACGTAGTGGCGCGAGCGCAGGCAGTGGTCGGCGACCGACAGCAGGCAGTTGGCGTCGGGCGGCAGGTAGACGCGGATGATCTCCGCCTTCTTGTTGACGACGTGGTCGATGAAGCCGGGGTCCTGGTGCGAGAAGCCGTTGTGGTCCTGGCGCCAGACGTGCGACGAGAGCAGGTAGTTCAGCGAGGCGATCGGGCGCCGCCATGGGATGCCGCGCGTGACCTTCAGCCACTTCGCGTGCTGGTTGAACATCGAGTCGACGATGTGGATGAACGCCTCGTAGCAGTCGAACAGCCCGTGCCGGCCGGTCAGCAGGTAGCCCTCCAGCCAGCCCTGGCAGAGGTGCTCGCTGAGCACCTCCATCACGCGGCCGTCCGGCGACAGGTGGTCGTCGGCGGGCAGCCGCTCCGCCATCCACGCCCGGTCGGTCGCCTCGAAGACGGCGCCGAGGCGGTTCGACGCGGTCTCGTCGGGCCCCACGATCCGGAAGCGGTCGCGGTTGGCCGCCGGGATGACGAACCCCGAGATCACCCCGGTAAGGAAGCTGAAGACATATACCATCCAGACCTGCATCGAGCCGCGAAACACCAGGGCGGCGATCAGCCCCGAGAGGACAAAGTTGAGCCAGTCGCACAACACCAG
>DASTRJ010000044.1:0-4383 GCA_035761245.1 Capillimicrobium sp.
GACCGCGAGGCCCGCGAGCGCGATCCGCGCCGGGCGCCGCGGGCGCGCGACGCGCCGGCCGACGGACGGCGTGGCCGCCTCGGCGGCCCGCGCGCCGGCTTCGCGGGCGACGTGGGCGCGCAGCTCGGACAGCAGACGCTCCTCGAAGCGATCGTCGGACAGGCTCGTGCCGGTCATGGTGCGACCTCCAGTGCGGTCGAAGGAGTCGGGATCTCGTCGCCGGGGCGCGCCTCGAGCCGCTCGCGCAGCGCCCGGCGGGCGCGATGCAGCCGGACGCGCGCGGCCACGGGGCGGATGCCGAGCACCGCGGCGGCCTCGATGACCGACAGGTCGTCGAGCGCCACGAGCTCGAGGACGGCGCGCTCGCGCTCGGACAGGCGGTCCATCGCCTCGTAGAGCCGCCGCGACTGCGCCGCCGCGTCGAGGCGCTCGTCCATCCGGGCGAGGTCGTCCTCGGCGAGCAGCCGGCGGCCGACGATCTCGCCGGTCGCCCGGCGCTCGCGGCCCTCGCGGCGGCGGTCGTCGGCGACCACGTTGCGGGCGACGCCGAACAGCCATGCGGCGGGCGTCCCGCGCCCGCGCCGGTAGCCGCTCGCCGACGCGATCGCCGCCAGGAAGACCTCGGCGGTCAGGTCGGCGACGCGCTCGCGGTCGCCGACGCGGCGCGCGATGAAGCGCTGCACCGCCTCGACGTGCTCGCGGTAGAACGCCTCGAAGGCGTCGGGATCCGTGGCGATCCGGCGCAGGTCGCCGGGACGCCGGCCGGATCCGGGTGGTCGGTGTGGTGGTTGCCCCATGCCTGCTCTTGGACGCAGGATGCCGGGGCGTTACGTGCGCTCAGATCAGGCGCCGCTCGCGCAGCCGGCAGAGCCAGGCCGGCGTGGACCCGCGCGCCGCGACGCTGCGGCGGGCGGGTGCGGCGTGGAGGCGATGGTGCGCGTGGGCGTGGGCGCCCGGCGGCGGGGTCGGCCGCTGCCCCTTCCTGCGCACCTGGACGGTCATCATCATCCCGGCGTCCTCGTGGCCGAGGATGTGGCAGTGGAAGACGAAGTGCCCGGTGAAGTCGTCGAACGGGATCCGGATCACGACCTCGCCGGGCTTGCCGTGCTCCTGCTTGGGGATGGTGACCACGTCCTGCAGGTTGTGCGCGCGATACCGCTTGCCGTTGACGCTGACGACCTGGAAGTCGTTGACGTGGATGTGGAACGGGTGCTCCTCGTCGGAGGTGTTGCGCAGCGTCCACTCCTCGACGGTGTCGACGACCGGCGCGACGTTCGTCTTCGCCGGGTCGAAGACCTGCCCGTTGATGAGGGCGGTGAACTGCTTGCCGGTGCCGAAGCTGAACGTGAAGGTCCGGCGCTTGGCCGCCGGGCGGTCCATGATCGGGCCCGCCGGCGTGTCGAGCCGGCGCGGCACCGCCGCGGCGGCCTGCCCGTCGCCGGGCACGACCTCGACGGTCGCCAGGTCGGTCCTCGGCAGGAGCTGGAAGCCCTCCTGCGGGTACGCCCGCGTCCGCAGGTCGTAGGAGCCGGGCGCGCCGCCTTCGACGAGCACGTCGAAGCGCTTGCCGGGCGGCATGACGAGATGGCGGGCGCGGTACGTGCGCCAGACGGGCGAGCCGTCCTCCGCGATGACGGTCAGCCGGTGGCCCGCGAGCTCGACGTCGTAGAAGAGGTCGGAGCCGATGTTGGCCAGGCGCCACAGCTGCGTCTCGCCGGACCGCAGCGTGGTGCGCGGCAGCAGCAGCCCGTTGACCAGCCGGGTCGTGGCCTTCGTCGGGTCGATCTCGGAGCCGACGAGCGCCGCGGAGCCGGGCGAGCCGGGGGCGACCTGCAGGTCACGGATCGCCAGCTGCCGCTCCTCGATGCCGCGCAGCTCCTTGGGCAGCAGCCGCTGGAGCCCGTCGACGACGATGAGCCCGCTCATGCCGCCCATGAGCTGCTGCTCGGTGAGGCCGTGGAAGTGCGCGTGGTACCAGAACGTGCCGGGCGAGTGGTCCTTCGGCAGCACGACGCGCGAGCGGACGGTGGTGCCGGGGGAGAAACTGCGGAAGACGTTGTCGCCGTGGCCCTTCGGCGAGACGTGCAGCCCGTGGAAGTGGATGTTCGTGTCCTGCGGCGTGGCGTTGCGGAACGTCACCTCGATGGCGTCGCCGGGCCGGACGTGCAGCGTGGGCCCGACGAGGCTCCCGTTGAACGGCTGCGCGACGATCTGCGAGTCCGAGACGGTGATCGTCTCCTGCTCGGCGTCGAGCGTCACGCGCAGCACGCCGTCCTTGGCGTAGACCTGCTGCGGCTCGGTGAGGTTCAGGCCGGCGACGGGCGCCCAGGCGGCGGGCGGCGCGTCCTGCGCGCGGGCGGCGGGAGCGAGGGCGAGCACGAGCGCGAGCAGCGCGGTGAGGCGCGCGAGCGCGCGGGCGGCCATCCGTGACATGGCGCGGGACTGTACCCGCGCCCCCGGCGGCGCCCACGCCGCGCCGCGGCGACCTGGTCCGGGCGCGAGTGGCGAATTCGTCTCGCCAGGCGAGCGAAACTCGCCACTCGTGCGCGAACGCAGGCTCAGACCCGGATCCGGCGGGCGAAGAGCGCCTCGTAGGCGGGCCGGCAGGCGCGGGCGACCGCGGCGTCGTGCTCCGACAGCGAGATCGCGCGCGGCCGCCAGGGCTCGAAGCCCGTGGACGCCCACACGGCGGCGTACCAGTGCGGCGCCCAGACGCCGTCGCTCTCGCGCGGGCCCGCCGGCCAGGACAGCATCCGGTCGGTGAACGGGATGCCGAGCCAGTCGCACAGCCAGCGCAGGTGCGCCTCGGGCGCGCGCAGGACGTCGCCGGCGTCGACGATCGGCGGCGACGCGCCGTGCTCGTCCCAGAAGCGCACGAGCCACGCCTGCTGCAGCAGGCCGATGTCGTGCGGCTCGCACGACTCGCGCGCCCGGACGTAGGAGGCGACGACCTCGTCGGGGTCGCGGATGAGGACGACGTTGCGGAAGCGCAGCGTCCAGCCGAGGTCCATGTCCTCGGAGACGTGGTGCGACATGTGCTTGGCGTAGTGGACGGTCTTGCCGGGCGGCAGCGGCTGCGACAGCGCGGCGATCGCGGTCCGGAGGTCGGTCGGCTGCGACGCCATCACCGCCTCGCGCGCGGGGTGGTCGACGCCGGTCCGGGCGAGGTAGGCGGCGTACAGCGGCTCGTCCACCACGACGGTGTCGGGGCGGTTCTCCCACGAACGCATCATCGCCGTCGAGATGTTGCGCGGGCCGGACCACATCGCCACGCGCGTCGCCTCGCTCACGGCGCGGCCCGGCCGGCGACGTCGGCGTCGACGAGCTCGCGGTACAGCCCCTGGAGCCGCTCGACGACGGGGCCTCGCCGCCCGCTGCCGATGACCCGTCCGTCGACGATCCGCACGGGAACGACCCCCGCGAACGTGCCGGTCACGAACGCCTCCTGGGCGCTGTAGACGTCGGTGAGGCTGAACGTCGTCTCGCGCGCCGGGATGCCGTGCGCGCGGCAGATCCGCAGCACGTTCGCGCGCGTGATCCCGCCCAGCGTGAACCGGCCGTCGGAGGTCCAGACCTCCGGCTGCTCCGGCGTGCCCACCACGACGAAGAAGTGCGTGCTGTTGCACGTCGCCACGAAGCCGTGCGGATCCAGCATGAGCGCCTCGTCGGCCCCGGCGGTGTACGCCTGGATGCACGCGGCGATGTCGTTGAGCTTGCTGTGCGCGTTGAGCTTCGGGTCGAGCGTGTCGGGCGTCGCGCGGCGCACGTGCGTGGTGAACAGCGCGATGCCGTCCCGCAGCGTCGACGGCAGCGGCTCCTTGTGCTCGGCGATGATGACCACGGTCGCCGGCCCGACCGTCACGCGCGGGTCCTGGTACGGCGTGCGCTTGACGCCGCGCGTGACCATCAGCCGCACGTGGACGCCGTCGGTCATGTCGTTGGCGCGCAGCGTCGCGTAGATCGCCGCGGCCAGCTCGTCCCGGCTCATCCCGACGTCGAGCATGATCGCCCGGGCGCCCTGCTCGAGCCGGTCGAGGTGCTGCTCGAGGAAGGCGGGATGGCCGCGCCGCACGCGCAGCCCCTCCCAGACGCCGTCGCCCAGCACGAACCCCGAGTCGAAGACCGAGACGACGGCGCGCTCGCGCGGGACGAGCTCGCCGTCGACCCAGACGAGGATGCGCTCGTTGCGCGGGTCGTCCACGTAGTCGTGGGTGCCGTGGTGGGCGTCAGGCATCCGGTGGGAACGCGCCGCGGTACCCGAGCCCGCGGGAGACGCGCTCGGCGGCGTCGCGCACCGCGGCGCCCAGCTCCGCGACGCGCTCGCGCGTCACGCGGTGCTCCGGCCCCGAGATGCTGATGCCCGCCACCGCCACGCCCTCGTGG
>DASTRJ010000045.1:0-4515 GCA_035761245.1 Capillimicrobium sp.
ACGGCAGGTGGCCCGCCAGGCGACGCAGCCGCCCGAGCAGCGAGACGCGCGGCGCCGCGACCGCGACGGTGTCCTCGGCGCGGCCGAGCCCGGCCTCCACGCGCGCGACCGTGACGAGCGCCGTCTCGCCCTTGATGAGCAGCACGAGCACCGCGATGAGCAACCCCAGCGTGGTGTAGCCGCCGAGCTGGTCCCACCCGCCGTCGGCGCGGATGCCGAGCGCGATCGGCAGCGCCGTCTCCGTGACGTAGTGGCCGAGCCGGTCGAGGTAGACGCCGACGGGCGACTTGCGCTCCTGCCAGCGCGCGAGCTCGCCGTCGCAGCAGTCGAAGAGGATCTGCGCCTGGATGAGCAGCACCGCGCCGACCGCCGGCCAGATGCCCGGCAGCGTCAGCACCGCCGCCGCGGCGACGCCGCTGAGGATCATCAGCCAGGTGACGCCGTTCGGGGTGATGGGCGTGCGCAGCAGCAGCCGCGTGAGGTACGGCGAGATCCGGCGGACGTAGAGCCGCCCGGCCCAGTGCTCCCCGCTGTTGCGCTCGAAGATCGACGGAGGCTGGCCGACCGCGCGCAGCTCAGCGATCGAGGGCCGCGACGTACGCGTCGACACGGCGCCGCACCTCCTCGGGGGGCAGGTCGAGGTGCTCGAGCACGGTGTAGCGGTCCGGGCGGGTCGAGGGCGCGTGCACGACCGCCTCGGCGAACTGGTCGTCGGTGAGCCCGACGTCGGCGGGCGCGCGCGGCAGCCCGTGGCGGCTCAGGCAGGCGTCGATGTGGCCGAAGGCGTCGTGATCGCCGCGCAGGTGGCAGGCGAAGAGCGCCGCGAGGCCCGCGAGCTCGCCGTGGCCGGCGGTGCCGGGGTGCAGATGGTCGATCGCGTGCAGGATCTCGTGGTCCGCGCCGCTGCACGGGCGACTCGAGCCGGCGACCGCCATCGCGAGCCCGGACAGGACGAGCGCGTCGGCGAGCGCGGCGAGGAACGCGTCGTCGTCGATCGTGTCGGTGCGGTCGATGACCGCCAGCGCGCCGGTGCGCGCGAGGCTGACGGCCAGGCCGTCGACGAGCTCGCCGCGGACGCGCTCGGCGAGCCGCCAGTCCGCGATCGCCGAGAGGTTCGAGACGGCGTCGCCGATGCCGGCGCGCCGCATCTCGGGCGCGCTGCGCCGCACGTAGTCGAGGTCGACGACGACGGCGATCGGCATCTGGACGCCGAACGACATCTTGCGCCCCGCCTCGGTGAGGGAGGCGACGGGCGAGGCGAGCCCGTCGTGCGCGAGGCTCGTCGCCACCGCGACCATCGGCAGGCCGGTGAGCGTGGCCGCGTGCTTGGCGGTGTCGAGCGTGCGGCCGCCGCCGATCCCGACGAGCGCGTCGTAGAAGCCCTGGCGCAGCCGCTTGGCGAGGTCGATCGAGCTCTCGACGCTGCCGCCGTCGACCTGCCAGATGTCGGCGTTGCCCAGCTGCGGGCGGAGGATCGAGGCGATCTCCTCGCCCTGCCCCGGGCCGACGACGACCCCGACGTGCCCGCCGCTGGAGATCCGCCGGTCGGCGAGCAGCGGCGCGAGCGCCTCGACCGCCCCGGCCCGGATGTCGATGGCCAGGGGCGTGCCGACCATGCGCGCTAGCAGCGGCACGCCACCTCCCTGGCCTTCGCCAGGTCGTCGTGGTCGTCGACCTCGACCCAGTCGACGTCGCCGATCGGCGCGATCTTCACGCGGCCGCCGCGGTCGGCCAGCTCCTGGAAGCCGTCCTCGTAGTAGAGGTTCGGGTCGCGCTCGAAGGTCGCCTGCAGCGCGTCGGCGAGCGCCTGGCCGGCGTGCGGCTCGATCAGCGTCACGCCGATGTACTCGCCCTCGGCGTCGGCCGGGTCCATGATCTTCGTGATGCGGGTCAGCAGCCCCTCGTCGGAGACCTGGACCTTCATCTCCTCGTCGGCGACCGGCAGCGACTCGTCGACGGCGATGACGAGGTCCGAGTCGCCGCGCGAGGCCAGCAGGGTCTCCTCGACCGACGCCGGATGGACGGTGTCGCCGTTGGCCATGAGCACACCCTCGCCGAAGTAGTCGCGCGCGCACCACAGCGAGTAGCAGTTGTTCCACTCGAGCGCCTTCGGGTTGAACAGCATCTCGAGCTTGAGCCCGTGGCGGCGCTCCAGCGCGGCCTTGCGATCCTCGAGCACGTCCGAGCGGAAGCCGGTCACGACGACCACGTCCTCCATCCCGACCGACTTCAGGTTGCCGAGGGCGACGTCGAGGATCGTGCGATCCCCGTCGACCTCCAGCAGCGTCTTCGGCAGCGCGTCGGTGAGCGGCGCCAGGCGGCTCCCCCACCCGGCGGCCAGCACGAGCCCGATCATGCGGCTTCGTCCTCCTCGTCTTCGTAGAGCACGGGCCGGCGCTGGGCCCGCAGGAACTGCACCCAGCCCCGCACGCTCTCGCCCGCCAGCACGGCCGCGAGCAGCGCCGCGGCGACGTAGAGGCCCGCCGGCAGCAGGCCGGCGACGAGCAGCACGAAGGCGAGCAGGATGCGGCCGTCCCAGCCGAGCGCGACGGCGACCAGCCAGTCCGGCGTCTTCGACGCGCGGTAGCGCAGCCGGTACACCAGGTCGTAGACCCGGAACGACACGACGCACAGGAACGCGAACGCCGCGGGCAGCGCCCCGTCCAGCGAGCCGATCCACAGGATCGACGCGAACTCGGCGACCCGCAGCATCGGCGGCACGGCCCAGCGCAGCGCGTCCTGATGGCGCCGGCCGCTGGCGAGCGAGCCCATCAGCACCATCCACGCGATCGCCGCGCCGGCCGCCGCGTCGGAGGCGTCGTCGCCCTCGACGGCGATCGAGACCAGCAGCGGGACGAGCCCCGCGAGCACGAGCGCGATCGGCGGCACGGGGATGCGCCAGCCGATCGAGCGCCCGATCGCGTTGGCGAGCGGGCCGTCGTCGCGGTAGCCCCAGATCGCCGACCGCTCGGGCGTCGGCGGCGGCGGGGCGGTGGCAGTGGCGCCGGCGACCGAGCTCATCGGCGCGCCACCAGCGTCCGCAGGACCCGGCCCGCCATGCCGTAGAGCGTCGCGAACGCGCCCCAGGCGAGCAGGACGGTGAACGTCACCCGCGGCGACCAGATCGCCGCGGTGATCGAGATCGCCGCGAAGCGCTCGCCGATCGGGAAGACGGCCATGCGCTTCAGCCACACCAGCGCGCCGAGGCGGTCGAGCTTGTGCCAGTAGCCGAGCACCTTGCGCGACAGCGGCACGCGCGGCGGGCCCTCGAGCTCCTCCGCGGTCTCGGTGGTGACCTTGCGCGCGGCGGCAGCCGCGGCCGCCTTCTCGCGCTCGGCGGCGCGGGCGGCGACGCCGGCGGCGGTCGGGTCGACCGGCACGCCGAAGCCGTCGCCGGTCTCCTCGACGGGCGGCGGCGTGGCGGCGGCGATCGCCGCGTGCTGCGACGCCGCGAACGAGAAGTCGAACGCGTGGCGCATGACCTGGAGCGTCAGCGCGGCGCCCGCGAGCGCCCACACCGGGTCGCCGGCGCGGCTGGCCCCGATCGCCAGGCCGGCGAAGACGACGTACTCCTTGGCGCGGTCGAAGACGGAGTCCAGCCACGCGCCCAGCTTGGAGAACTGGCGCGTGTAGCGGGCGGTCTGGCCGTCGACGCAGTCCAGCGTGAAGGCGAGCTGCAGCAGCACCGCGCCCGCGATCAGGCCCCAGCGCTCCCCGACGGCGAACGCCGCGCCGGCGAGGATGCCGACGATCAGCGAGACCGTGGTGATCTGGTTGGGCGTGAAGCCGCGGTGCGCGCACCAGCGGGCGATGTAGCGCGAGTACGGGCTGACGAAGAACGTCGTGAAGAAGCCGTCGGCGCCCTTGACCGCCGAGTCCAGCAGCGCCTTGTCCTCGTCGTACTCGACGATCCGCTCGGCGGCGCGCTCGATGCCGTCGCGCGACAGCGGTCGCGCCCAGAACAGGTTGCGCAGGTAGCTGTTGTTGAGGTGCACGCCGGCGCGGACGAGCCCGACGAGGCTCAGCGAGACGGCGTCCTCCGGCGCCGCGAGGAGCCGCCGCTGCAGCTCCGCGGTGACGTCCGGCGGCAGCTCGACCTGCTCGAGCTCGAAGAGGTCGACGGGCTCGCGCTCCGGGGGCGCGGCGTCGGCGCCGTCGGCGGCGGCGCGCTCCTCGGCCCCGAGGACCGAGCGCGCGAGCGAGTGGCGCCAGCGGATCTCCTTGTAGGCCAGCTCGGTGCGCCACTCGGCCGGCGGGTCGACGACCAGCTCGGCGAGCCGCTCGTCCTGCGCGGCGAGCGTCGCGCGGTCGGCGGGCGCGACCTTCAGGACGCCGAGGAACGAGCCGCTCGGCTTGTAGCAGTAGTGGTACGGCGACTGGGCGCTGACGACGCGGCCGCGGCGGTTCTTGATCCGCATCGCGAACGGGCGGCCGGAGCGGCCCCCGGTCGACAGCACGCCGGTGGAGATCCGCGGGTCGGCGAGCAGGCCGGCGAGCGCCTCGCGGTGGGTGACC
>DASTRJ010000046.1:0-11842 GCA_035761245.1 Capillimicrobium sp.
GACGCCGCGCGCGCGATCGCCGACGTCGTCGAGGGCCCGCCGCGCCGCGGCCGGGTGAACGTCGCCGGCCCGGAGGTCCAGGACGCGCGCCAGCTCGCCCGCGCCTGGCGCCAGGCGCGCCGCCGGCGCGCGGCGATCCTCCGGCTGCCCCTGCCCGGCGGCGTCGGGCGCGCGCTGCGCTCCGGGGCACTGACCACCGACGCCCCGGACGTCCGGGGCACGACCACCTTCTCGGCATGGCTGCGGACCGCGACCAGCTGACGGCGGCCTTCGAGGAGCACCGGTCGCACCTGCTGCGCGTCGCCTACGCGACGCTCGGCTCGCTCGCCGAGGCCGAGGACGCCGTCCAGGAGGCGTGGCTGCGCCTGCGCCGCCAGGAGCGCCCGGAGGAGATCCGCGACCTGCGGGCGTGGCTGACCACGACGGTGAGCCGGATCGCCCTCGACGCGCTGCGCAGCGCGCGGGCGCGACGCGAGCGCTACGTCGGGCCGTGGCTGCCGGAGCCGCTCGTCGAGGACGCCGTGGGCGCCGACCCGGCGGACCGGGTCACGCTCGACGAGTCGGTGAGCATGGCGCTGCTGGTGGTGCTCGAGCGGCTCTCGGCGGCCGAGCGCAGCGCGTTCCTGCTGCACGACGTCTTCGGGCTCTCGTTCGACGAGGTCGCCGAGGTGGTGGGGCGCTCGCCGGCGGCGGTCCGCCAGCTCGCCTCGCGCGCCCGCCGTCACGTCGAGGAGGGCCGCCCGCGCTTCCCGCCGACCCGCGCCGAGCAGCTCGAGCTGGTCGGGGCGTTCGCCGCGGCGTGCCTGGAGGGCGACCTCGACCGGCTCGTGCAGATCCTCGACCCCGACGTGGTGTGGCGCAGCGACGGCGGCGGCAAGGTGGCGGCCTCGCGCAAGGAGCAGCGGGGCGCGGAGCGGGTCGCGAAGATCAACCTGGCCCTGGCGAGGCGCCCGCCGCAGGAGGCGCGGGTGGCGGACGTCAACGGGGCGCCTGGGCTCGTGTTCCGCGACGCCGACGGGCATCTCACCGTCATGGCGTTCACCGTGGACGCCGGCCGCATCGTGGCGATCGACGTGATCCGCAATCCCGAGAAGCTCACGGCCGTCGCCGACGCGGAGCCGGGCGCGTGACCGCTCGCGATCGGCCGTCGACCCTGCTGCGCGCCGTCCTGGCCGCGCTGGCCTTCGGCGCCCTGTCGGTGGGCCTGCAGGCGAGCTTCGCGCCGCGGTCCTTCTACGACGACTTCCCGCTCGGTGGGGCGTGGGTCGAGATGCTCCCGCCGTACAACCAGCACCTCGTCACCGACATCGGCGGCTTCCAGCTCGCGTTCGGGCTGCTGTTCGCCTGGGCCGCGGTACGGCCGGCGCGCGCGCTCGTCATCCCGCTGTGCGGAGCGTGGCTCGTCGGCCAGGTGCTGCACCTGGTGTTCCACGTGACGCACTTCGACGGCTTCTCGACCGGGGACGCGATCGCGCAGACGGTCGCGCTCGTCGTGATCGTGGCGCTGCCGGTGGCGGCGATCGGCCTGGCGCGGCACGAGCAGCCAATACCCCGATAGTGGGAGGAACTTGCCCGGCGCGGCGCCCGGCCCGGGGCCTAGCGTGCGCCCATGGAGCCGCCGCCGGTCACGGTGACGAACCGCCGGGCATCGGCGATCGCGCTCCTGGTGGCGGGCGGCCTCGCGGTGTCGGCGGCCGCGCCACCGCCCGCCGGCGCGGCCGAGCCGCGATGCCGGGACGCCGTCGGCGCCCAGCAGCTCGGTCAGCTCCGCCGCGCCCTGATCGCCGACTACCCGCGCCGCCTGCGCGCCCGCGACGTCAGGGGCCCGCTCCTGCGGCTGCGGCCGCGGGTCTGCCGCTACCGCGGCGCGCGCTACGCGCTGGCGGCGTTCGTGATCGTGCCGGAGGACCCGGGCGCGCAGCGCTTCACGTTCATCCGGCGGCGGTCCGACGCCCGCTGGCAGGCGCGGGTGGGAACGAACTCGCAGCGCCCGCTGCCGTGCGCGATCCGCGAGGTCTTCCATCTCGACGAGTGCTGAGGGCCCGTGAGCCTGCTGTTCTGGATCGGCTTCGGCGTGATGGTGGCGTGCGTCGTGGCGGGCGTCGTGCTGTGGTGGCCGTCGCGGCGTGACCAGCAGGGGCGCATCGCGCTCGGCCAGGCGCTCTGGACGAGCGCGCTGGTGGCGATCGTCACCCTGGCGATCCAGGCCCGCGCCGAGCACGACGACCGCGAGCGGGGCAAGGCCGCGGACCGCCAGGCGTTCCGGCTCAGCCTGACCCTCGCGGACACCCTGCGCGGCGCGGATCTCTCGGGCCGCGATCTGCACGGCTTCTACCTCGGCGGCAAGGACCTGCGGGCGGCCGAGCTGGTCGGCGCCGACCTCGGCGAGGCGAACCTCGCCTCGGCGAGGATGACCGACGCGCGCCTCACGCGCGCGGACCTCGGCGGAGCGATCCTGACGTGTGCCGTCCTCGCCGGCGGCGATCTCTCCGGCGCCGACCTGTCGGGCGTGGCGGGCACGCGGCTGCGCGCGGGGCAGACCCTGCTCGTGGGCGCGAGGCTGGTGAAGGCGCGGCTGAGCGGCGCCGACCTGTCGGGGGCGATCCTGCAGCGGGCCGACCTCACCGGCGCCGACCTCTCCGGCGCCGACCTGTCCTACGCGGATCTCTCCGAGGCGGACCTCACCGGCGCGCACCTCGCCGGAGCGGACCTCGACCACGCGACCCTGCGAGGCGCGACGCTCCCGAAGCCTCGCTCGGCGATCGCGGCGAACAGCGGCGATGCGACGCCGGTCGGCTCCTGCCGGTGAGGCGATGCGGCGCGCCGCGCTGACGGGGGCCGTCGCGCTCGCCGTCCTGGCGGTCGACGCGGGCGTGGCGCTCGGGCAGCCCGGCCTCAGGCCGACCGATCCCGACGCCGAGCCGGGCTACCACGGCGTGCCGGAGGCGCGACCGGTCCGAGGCCGCTCGGTCGTCGTGCACTACGTGCGCCGGGGTCCGTCGGCGCCGCCGGACGTCGACGTGGATCGCGACCGCGTGCCCGACTACGTGGAGTGGACGGCCGACGCCGCCGACCAGGCGCTCGCCTACTACCGATCCCCGCGCTTCTGCCCGCCCATCCTCGAGGGACGGTGCGCCACCTTCCGCGGATTCCGGGCGCCGCGGCGCGACTGCGCCGGCCCCGACCGGCGGCCCGACGTCTACCTCGTGGCGCTCGGGCCGAGGACGGACGCGACGGCGCCGTGGGCGCGCTGCCGCGGCGGGGGCAGCTTCGTCGCGATCTCGCCACGGCTGGTCGTCGGCGACGGCAACCTCATCCACCTCGTGACGACCGTCGGCCACGAGATGTTCCACCTCGTGCAGTACGCCTACGCGCCGCCGCTGTCGCCGTGGCTGCGCGAGGCGACCGCGAACGCGGCGACCGCGCAGTGGACGAGCGAGCTGGGGATCGAGGACCCCGAGCACGACTACACCGACCCGGTCCTGGAGCGCAGGTTCGGCGACTGGCTGGCGCACGTGTCGCAGTCGCTCTACAGCGCCTACAGCGAATGCGACCCGTGCTACCGCGGCTTCGTGTGGTGGGCGCGGCTGATGAGCCTCGACCGGCGGGCGCTCCCGCGGCTCCTCCAGCGGCTCGGCGCCGAGACGCGTGGGTCCTACCCGCCGCCGGCGCGCCGCCAGCTCGAGATCTTCACCGACGTCGTCGGAGGCCAGGCCGCGCTGACCGCCGAGCTGACGGCGTTCTCGCAGGACCTGTTCCGCATGGAGCACGCCCGGATCGAGCGGCAGCCGCCGTGGTCGCCGACGAGACGGCCGCGCCGGGCGTCGATCGACGGGCTGGCGCTGCACTACGTGCCGATCGCGCTGCCGCCCGGCGCGACGAGCCTCGCGTTCTCGGTCACGCTCGGTCCCGAGCGGGTGACCACCGCCTCGCTGCTGCTCCCGTCGGAGCCGTCGCCGCAGAACCTCACGGTCACGGCCAGAGCCGTTGCGCCGTCGCGGTCGGTCGCGCTGCCCGGCGGCCGGCGCCGCCTGCTGTTCTCGACGACGCTCGTCCATCCCGGCGAGGTCGCGGGCGCCACCGTGCTGCTCGCCAACGGCGGTCCCGAGCCGGTGCGCTACCGGCTCGCCGGGTGACGGACCGGGCGTCCGCGGCGACGCCGACGGCGCGTCAGCGGAGCGCGAGCCACGCGAAGCGGCCGTCGGTGCGGCGCTGCGCCGGCGCCACCGCGATCGGCGCGGAGAAGACCGGCCCGCCCGTGACGAACGTGTGGAACTCGCCGTTCTCGCCGCACGGGTCGGCGGTCGGCGGCAGGTCGGCGAGCAGGCCGGCGTCGAACGCGCGGCCCAGGAGGGCGTGGGGGAGCTGGTCGCCGTCGACGGAGACCAGCGTGGCCGCGAAGCCGTCGGCGATGAACTCACGGGCGAGCACGGCCGTGTCGCGACCCCAGAGCGGGAACTCGGCGCGCAGCCCCGCCTCGGACATCCGCGCCTCGCGGTAGGCCCGGAGGTCCTCGAGGAAGAGGTCGCCGAAGGCGACGCCGTCGACCTCGGCGAGCGGCCCGGCGGCGAACGCGGCGCGCAGTCGCTGCTCGTAGACGCCGTTCGAGGGGCGCGCCGGGATCGCCACCGTCGTCAGCGGCACGCCGACCGCCGCCGCCTGGCGCTCGAGGAGGCTGACGCTCACGCCGTGGTGGGCGACGGTCGCGCTCTCCTCGTCGACGGTGGTGAGGAGGACCGCCGGCTCGACGCCGGCCGCGCGCAGCGCCTGCAGCGCCAGCGCGGAGTCCTTGCCGCCGCTCCACGACAGCGCGAGCCGCGGCGGTCCGTCCAGCCAGAGCGTCAGGTACGTGCTCGCCTCGCTGCGGGCGTAGTCGCCGAACGGGCCGCAGGGCGCGAAGCCGGCACTGGCGTAGAGCGCGCGGGCCGGCGCGAACGCCTCGCCCGAGCCGGTCTCGAGGCTCACCCGCCGGAAGCCGCGCTCGCGCGCGACGCCGAGCAGGTGCTCGACCATCGCGCGCCCGATGCCGCGGCCGCGCGCCGCCTCGGCGGTGTGCATCGACTTGATCTCGGCATGGGTCGCGTCGAGGCGCTTGAGCGCGCCGACGCCGAGCAGCTCGCCGTCGGCGCGAGCGCTGAAGAAGCTGACCGACGGGTCGGTGAGCGCGTCGACGTCGAGCGCGTGGACGTCGCGCGGCTCGCTGTTGGCGTGCGCGAACGCGAGGTGCCGGGCGAGCAGCGCCCGGACGTCGCCGGCCCGCGGGTCGTCGGGGGCGATCACGACTTCGGCGGCAGCGCGCGGGCGTAGGCGACGCCGCGACGGACCCAGGGCTCGAGCTGACGCTTGGTGCGCACGCCGTCGGCGTCGACGCGCAGCCATCCGCGCATCTCCCGCCCGCGCATCACCATCGGCGAGGCGTGATCGCGGGCCGCGAGCGCCTCGCCCTCCTCGGGGTCGACGCGGACGAGCACGCCGCCCTCGCCGCTGGCGGCCACGGCCATGTTGCCGCCGACGAGGAACGCCAGGCCGCCGAACATGCGCTGCTCGGTGACGTCGCGCTCGTCGGCGATCAGCTCGCGGATGCGGTTGGCCAGGTCCTCGTCGTACGCCATGTCGGGATCGTCGATGCCGCGGCTCGCCGCTGTCAACCGCCGAGCGCCGCCGCCGGCTGCCAGCCGATCGCCGGCGCCACGTGGCGCGCGATCGTCTCGAGCATCCGCGCGTTGTACTCGACGCCGAGCTGGTTCGGGACGGTCAGCAGCAGGGTGTCGGCGTCCCGGACCGCCGCGTCCCGGCTGAGCTCCTCGGCGATGACGTCCGGCTCGCCGACGTACTGCCGGCCGAAGCGGGCCACGCCGCCGTCCAGGTAGCCGATCTGGTCCTCGGAGGCCCGCTCGCGGCCGAAGAGCTGGCGGTCGAGGTCGCTGACGACCGGGATGACGCTGCGGCTCACCGAGACCCGCGGCTCGCGCTCCCAGCCGGCGTCGGCCCACGCGGCACGGAACATGGCGATCTGCTCGGCCTGCAGCTGGTCGAAGGGCACGCCCGTGTCCTCGGTCAGCAGCGTGGAGCTCATCAGGTTCAGCCCCTGCTCGGCCGTCCAGCGCGCCGTCTGCCGGGTGCCGGAGCCCCACCAGATCCGCTCGCGCAGCCCCGGCGACTGCGGCTGGATCGCCAGCCGCGCCGACGAGCCGGTCATCGCGGGATCCGACGCGGCGACGCCCGCGCCCTCGATCGCCTTCAGGAAGCGCGCCGCCTTCGCCCGCGCGAGGTCGGCGTCGGTCTCGCCGTCGGCGGGCACGTAGCCGAAGGCCTCCGCTCCGCGGAGAGCCGGCTCCGGCGACCCCCGGCTGATGCCGAGCTGCAGCCGCCCGTCGCTGATGAGGTCGGTGGCGGCGGCCTCCTCGGCCATGTAGAGCGGGTTCTCGTAGCGCATGTCGATCACGCCGGTGCCGATCTCGATCCGGCTCGTGCGCGCCGCGATCGCCGCCAGCAGCGGGAACGGCGAGGCGAGCTGCCGGGCGAAGTGATGCACGCGCACGAAGGCGCCGTCGATCCCGAGCTCCTCGGCGGCGACCGCCAGCTCGATCGTCTGGGTCAGCGCGTCGCGGGCGGTCCGGGTCTGCGACGCGGGGTGGGGCTGCCAGTGGCCGAAGGAGAGGAAGCCGATGCGCTTCATCCACCGAGGCTAGGGCGTCGCCGGCGGCGTGGCGCGGGCGCCGAGCATCCCTCGGCGCGGGCCGCCCGGCGCTCCTCCGCGCGGCCATTGTCGAGTTGAGGTCGCTCTCCGGCGCTGAGACGACAGCCGCCGCGGCGCGGAGCAGGCCCCGCCGCGCCGCTACGGGTACGGCTTCTCCCCGCGCGCCAGCATCCCGACGTACTTCTCGATCCGCCGGGTGCGCGTCTCCGGCTTCTTCGCGGTCTGGACGCGGTGCAGGATCGAGTAGCGGTTGCGCCCGTCGAGCTCGTCGAACGCCTCGCGCAGACCGGCCGCGTCGAGCGCGGCGGCGAGGTCGTCGGGCACGCTCGCGGTCGCCGGGCCGTCGTAGGCGGCGTCCCAGCGGCCGTCGGCCTTGGCCGCCTCGACCTCGGCGAGGCCGCGCGGGCGCATGCGCCCGGCCTCGATGAGCGCCTCGGCCTTGCGGCGGTTGATCTTCGACCACGTGCTCCGGGGCCGCCGCGGCGTGAAGCGCTGCACGAACCAGTCGTCGTCGATCCGCCGGCTCTGGCCGTCGATCCAGCCGAAGCCGAGCACGACGTCGACGGCGCTCGCCCAGTCCAGCGACCGGATGCCCGTGTGCTTCTTGGCCATCCGCACCCGGACCTCGCCGGCGGTCTCGTGATGCTCCTCCAGCCACGCCTCGAACGCCGCGGCGTCCTCGAAGAACAGGGGCTCGGGCTCGGTCATGCCTGCAGCAGCTCCTTCAGGCGCGTGTGGCGCAGCCGTGCGTCGATCCGGCCGAGCGCGGCGTCGAGCGCGCGCGGCTCGCCGACGAACACGCACATCCGCTCCGCCCGGGTGAGCGCCGTGTAGACGAGGTTGCGGGTCAGCATGATCCGGTGGGCGTTGGTGATCGGGACGACGACCGCCGGCGCCGAGCTGCCCTGCGCCTTGTGGACGCTCATCGCGTGGGCGAGCCGCAGGGTGTCGAGCGCGCGCTCCGGCAGCGCGAGCATCCTCCCATCGTCGGCGGCGAGCATCGCCTTGCGCTCCTCCGCGTCGAAGTCCACGAGCACGCCGACCTCGCCGTTCATGAGCTGCAGCTCGTGGTCGTTGCGGGTCTGCACGACCCGGTCGCCGACGCGCAGGCCCGTCCCGGGGATGGGGCGGCCGTCGGGGTTCAGCCGCGCGCGCAGCGCCTCGTTGAAGGCGTCGATCCCCGCCGGCCCCTTGTGCATCGGCGCGAGCACCTGGACGTCGGCGCGCGCATCGACGCCGAGATGCGACGGCAGCCGCTCGGCCGCCAGCGACACGACCTCCGCGAAGATCGCCGCCGGCCCGTCGCGGCGCACGAAGTAGAAGTCGCGCTCGACGTCGTCGCCCAGGTCGGCGGCGCGCGGCGGCGGCTCGCCGCGGTTGACCGCGTGGGCCGTCCGCACGATGAGCGACCGCGCGGCCTGGCGGAAGACCTCGGTCAGCCGCGTCACCGGCACCTCCTCCGAGGCGAGCAGGTCGTCGAGCACCCGCCCGGGCCCGACGGGGGCGAGCTGGTCCGGATCGCCGACGAGCACGACGTGCGTCCGGTCGCCGACCGCCCCGAAGAGCGCCCCGGCCAGCACCACGTCGAGCATGGACGCTTCGTCGACGATCAGCACGTCGGCGCCGGGGATCGGGTCGTCCGGGCCGTGCTCGAAGCCCTCGCCGGGCTGCCAGCCGAGCAGCCGGTGGATCGTCGACGCGTCCGCGCCGGTGGCCTCGGCCATGCGCCGCGCCGCCTTGCCGGTCGGGGCGCAGAGGCGCGCGCGCAGCTTCCGAGCCCGCAGCACGTCGACGAGCGCGCGCAGGGTCGCCGTCTTGCCGGTGCCCGGGCCGCCGGTGAGGATCGACAGCCGGCCGGCCAGCGCGCGCTCCACCGCGTGCCACTGCAGGTCGGTCGGGACGAAGCCGCCGCGCTCGGGGCGGCGTGGGGGAGGACCGTCGAAGGCGGGCCCGGCGTCGAGGAGCGCGCGGATGCGCTCGGCCAGCCGCGTCTCGGTGCGGTGCAGCCGCGCGCCCGCCACGCGGTCGCCGTCGACCAGCACGACGGCGCCCGAGAGCGCGAGCTGCTCGATCGCCGCGTCCGGATCGGCGCCCAGCAGCCGCCGCGCCCGCGCCCGCAGCTCCTCGCGCGGCAGGTGGCAGTGCCCGTCGCGCTCGGCCTCCCGCAGCGCGTGGACCACGCCGGCCGCCAGCCGCCGCGGGTCGTCGGCGGCCAGGCCGAGCGCCTGCGCGAGCGCGTCGGCGGTGGCGAAGCCCACGCCGTCGAGCTCCGTGAGCTTGTACGGGTCCACCGTGAGCACCTCGATCGCGCCGGCGCCGAGCGCCTTCATGACGCGCGCCGCCACCGCCGCCGGCACGCCGTGGCCGTCGAGGAACAGCCGCACCGCGCGCAGCGCGCGCGCCTCGCGCCACGCCTCGACCGCCGGGCCGATGCGGATCGGGCCGATCCCCGGCACCTCGCGCAGGCGCGCGTGCGGGTCGGCGTCGACGACCTCGAGCACGCTGGAGCCGTGGCGCTCGAGCAGGTAGGCCGCGCCCGTGGGGCCGACGTGCTTGATCGCCGACAGCACGGCCAGCAGCGCGGCGTCGCTCGTCGGCTCCGCCACGCGCACCGCCGAGGCGTGGAACTGCCGCCCGTGCTTCGGGTGCTCGCGCCAGTCGCCGCGCACCTCCATGGCGTCGCCGGGGTGGACGTGCCCGAGCGGCCCGCAGACGACGACCGGCTCGCCGTCGTCCGTGGTGGCGTCGAGCACCGCGAAGCCGCCGTCGTCGGTCTGGAAGCGCACGCGCGCCACCTCGACGGCGAGAGTCGTCGCGTCCGTGCCGGTCATCCGCCCGACGCTATCGCCGGAGCCGGCGGGCCTTCGGCGGCCGACGCTGAGATACTGCACTTCGTGGGAACTCTCGGCACGGTCATCACCGCGATCGTCACGCCTTTCGACGACGCCCTCAACGTCGACGAGGAGGCGTTCGTCGCGCTCCTGCGCCATCTCGCGGCGCACGGCAGCGACGGCGTCGTCGTCTGCGGCTCCACCGGCGAGGCGGCGACGCTCAACGACGAGGAGCACCTCCGCGTCATCGAGCTCGCCGTCCAGGAGCGCCCGGAGGGCATGACGATCATCGGCGGCACGGGCTCCAACGACACCCGCCACGCCGTCCACCTCACCGAGCGCGCGACCGAGCTCGGCGTCGACGCCACGCTCTCCGTGACGCCGTACTACAACCGCCCCAACCGGCGCGGGCTGCTCGCGCACTACGCGGAGATCGACAAGGCGACCGACAAGCCGATCCTGCTCTACAACATCCCCAGCCGCTCGGCGATCGACGTGCCCAACGACCTGCTCGCCGAGCTCGGCCAGCTCGAGCACGTCATCGGCGTCAAGCAGGCCAACAACGCCAACCTCGCCCCGATCGACGGGCTCGAGGTCTACGCCGGCAACGACGACAGCTTCCTGCAGACGCTCGAGATGGGCGGCGCCGGCGGCATCCTCGTCGCGAGCCACATCGTCGGCGACGAGATGCGCCGGATGGTCGACGAGCCCGAGCACCGTGCCGAGATCGACGCGTCGCTGCGCGAGATCTACGCGGTCATGGGCGTCACCACGAACCCGATCCCGGTGAAGGCCGCGCTCCAGATGATCGGGCTGCGCACCGGCGGGCTGCGCCTGCCGCTCGTCGAGGCCAGCGACGAGGAGCGCGCCGAGATCCGGGCCGTCCTCGAGCGTCACGGCGTCCTGAAGGCAGCCAGCGCCTCGTGAGCGCCGCGGGCACGCTGCGCGTCCTGCCCCTCGGCGGGCTGGGCGAGATCGGCAAGAACATGACCGTCGTCGAGTACGACGACCGCATCGTCGTCGTCGACACCGGCCTGCGGTTCCCGACCGCCGACATGATGGGCATCGACCTCGTCCTCCCGGACTTCGCGTACCTGCGCGACCGCGCCGACGACATCGAGGGCATCGTCATCACGCACGGCCACGAGGACCACCTCGGCGCGCTGCCGTTCATCCTCCGCGAGCTCGGCCAGGACATCCCCGTCTTCGGCCGCCCGCTGACGATGGCGATGGCCCGCTCGAAGCTCGACGAGCACCGGCTGCGCGACGTCGACCTCGAGGACGTCGATCCCGGCGAGAAGCTCGAGCTGGGCCCGTTCGACCTCGAGCTCATCCACATGACGCACTCGATCCCGGACGCAGCGGCGGTGGCGCTGACCACCGACCTCGGGACGATGCTCGTCACCGGCGACTACCGCTTCGACCAGACGCCCGTCGACGGCGTGCCGGCCGACATCCCGCGGCTGGCGGAGCTCGGCAAGGAGGGGCTGCTGCTGCTCTGCGGCGACTCGACCAACGTCGACCGGCCGGGCTGGTCGCCGAGCGAGTCGAACGTCGGCCCGGAGCTCGAGCGCGTCTTCTCACGCTGCGAGGGGCGGATCGTCGTCACGTCGTTCGCCTCGAACATCCATCGCGTGCAGCAGGTCATCGACGCGGCGGCGGCGCTCGGCCGCAAGGTGGCGCTGATCGGCCGCTCGATGCGCAAGAACACGAACATCGGGCGCTCGCTGGGGCACATCGACGCGCCGATGGGGACGATCATCCCGGCGCGCGAGATCCCCGACTACCCGGACGACAAGCTCGTGATCTGCTCGACCGGGTCGCAGGGCGAGCCGCTGTCGGCGCTGCGGCGCATGGCGCATCGCGACCACCCGCAGGTCGAGCTGCGCGCCGGCGACACCGTCGTGTTCTCGGCGACGCCGATCCCGGGCAACGAGCGCGCGGTCAACGAGACGATCGACCGCCTCTTCCACATCGGCTGCGACGTCATCACCACCCGCGACGCGCCGATCCACGCGTCCGGCCACGGCTACGCGGAGGAGATGAAGCTGATGCTCAACCTCGTCAAGCCACGCTACGTGATGCCGTTCCACGGGGACTTCAAGCGCATCCGGCTGCACGGCCAGCTCGCCGAGGCGGTCGGCATCGACGCGGACAACATCTTCAAGGGCGCCAACGGCCTGCCCCTGGAGATCGACGAGCGCGGCGCGCGCTTCGCCGACCCGGAGCAGAGCGGGATGATCTTCGTCGACGGGGTCGACATCGGCGACGTCGCGGACGTCGCGCTGCGCGACCGGCGCATGCTCAGCGC
>DASTRJ010000047.1:0-17829 GCA_035761245.1 Capillimicrobium sp.
CTCGACCCCGGCTTCCGCGGGCTCATGACGTTCACGCTCGCCGAGTCGCTCTGGCTCGCCGAGGACGGCTTCGACGACCTCCTGCTCGCCTACCCGACCGCCGACCGGGCGGCGCTCGCCGCGCTGCGCGCCGCGCGCGACGAGCGCGTCGACGCCGCCCGCGAGCCGATCCTCATGGTCGACGGCGCGGAGCAGCTCGACCTCATCGCCCGCCACGCCGGCGGCGCCCGCGTCTGCCTCGACGTCGACCTGTCCTGGTGGGTCCTCGGCGGCCGCGTCCGGATCGGCGCGAAGCGCTCGCCGGTCCGCACGCCCGAGCAGGCCGCGGCGCTCGCCCGCGACGTCCTGCGCCGGCCCGGCTTCACGCTGGCCGGGGTCATGGGCTACGAGGCCCAGGTCGCCGGCGTCGGCGACGCGCCGCCGTCGCGCGCTCGCGCCGCCGCGATCGGCTGGATGCAGCGCCGCTCCGTCGCCGAGCTGCGCGAGCGGCGCGCCGCCGTGGTGGACGCCGTCCGCGCGGTCGCGGGCCCCGGCGTCCCGCTGCTGGTCAACGGCGGGGGCACCGGCAGCGTCCACCTCACCGCGCGCGAGCCGGCGGTCACGGAGGTCACCGCCGGATCCGGCTTCTACGCCCCCGCGCTCTTCGACCAGTACCGCGCGCTCGCGCTGCGGCCGGCGGCGTTCTTCGCGCTGCCGGTCGTGCGGCGGCCGGGTCCGCGCACCGTGACCGCGCTCGGGGGCGGCTACCTCGCCTCGGGCGCGGCCGATCGGGCCCGGCTGCCGGTGGCGGCGCTCCCCGCCGGCCTGCGGCTCGACCCGCTCGAGGGCGCCGGGGAGGTCCAGACGCCGCTGACCGGCCGGGCCGCCGAGCGGCTGGCCGTCGGGGACCGCGTCTACCTGCGCCACGCGAAGGCCGGCGAGCTGTGCGAGCGGTTCGACTCGCTGCTGCTCGTCGAAGGTGACACCATCAGCGCCCACGTGCCCACCTACCGCGGTGAGGGAAAGACGTTCCTGTGACGACCATCCGGCTGCCCGACTCGATCACGGCGTGCCTGTTCGACCTCGACGGCGTGCTGACCACCACGGCCAAGATCCACTTCGCGGCCTGGAAGCAGATGTTCGACGCGTACCTCCAGGAGCGCGACGGCGCGGGCTACGCGCCGTTCACGCAGCACGACTACGACGCCTACGTCGACGGCAGGCCGCGCTACGACGGCGTGCGCGGCTTCCTGGAGTCGCGTGGCATCCAGCTCGCGGAGCCGCAGGTCCGCGAGCTCGGCGACCGCAAGAACGTGCTGGTCAACCAGATCATCGAGTCGCAGGGCGTGGAGCCGTACCCGGGCTCCGTCCGCTTCCTCGACGCCGTGCGCGAGGCCGGCCTGCGCACCGCCGTCGTCTCCTCGAGCGCGAACTGCAAGGCGGTCGTGGAGGCGGCCGGGATCGCCGACCGGCTGGAGGTCCGCGTGGACGGCGTGACGATCGAGCGGGAGCACCTCAAGGGCAAGCCGGCGCCGGACTCGTTCCTGCGCGCCGCCGAGGAGCTCGGCGTCGACAAGAGCGCCGCCGCGGTCTTCGAGGACGCGCTCGCCGGGGTCGAGGCGGGGCGGGCGGGCGGCTTCGGCTGCGTCGTCGGCGTCAACCGCGTCGGCCAGGCCGAGGCGCTCAAGGAGCACGGCGCCGACGTGGTCGTCGACGACCTGGGGGAGCTGCTGGGCTGATGGGGCACCGGTTCGACCTCGAGACCTTCCCGCCCGAGCCGTGGTGCGTGCGCGAGACGCGCCTGAAGCCGGAGATGCTGGCCCAGACCGAGTCGATCTTCGCGCTCGCCAACGGCCACCTCGGGCTGCGCGGCAACCTCGACGAGGGGGAGCCGCGCGGGCTGTCGGGCACGTACCTCAACGGGCTCTACGAGTCCTATCCGCTCGAGTACGGCGAGCGCGGCTTCGGCTTCGCCGAGGACGGCCAGGCGGTCGTCAACGTCACCGACGGCAAGATCATCCGGCTCCTCGTCGAGGACGAGCCGTTCGACACCCATCGCGGCACGCTCGAGCACCACGAGCGGGTCCTCGACTTCCGCACCGGGATGCTCACCCGCGACGCGATCTGGCGCTCGGAGGCCGGCCACGCCGTCCGCGTCCGCAGCCGCCGCCTCGTCTCGTTCGTCGACCGCAGCGTCGCGGCCATCTCCTACGAGGTCGAGGCGCTCGAGCGGCCGCTGCGCGTGGCGATCCAGTCGAACCTGCACGCCAACCAGGCCGACCGGCCCCGGGGCGCCGACCCGCGCGCCGGCAAGGCGCTCGGCGAGGTGCTCGACAGCAAGCTGCACATCGACCACGGGCTGCGGGTCGTGCTCGCCCATCAGACGAAGCGCAGCGGCATCAGCTTCGCCTCCGGGATGGAGCACACCATCCAGGCCGACGGCGAGGTCGCGACGCTCACCCAGTCCGAGCCCGACCTCGGCCGGGTGACGCTCTCGGTGGCGCTCCAGCCGGGCCGGCCGGTCGTGCTCACGAAGCTCCTGGCCTACCACTGGTCGGCGCACCAGTCGATCGACTGGCTGCGCGACCAGGTCGACGCCAGCCTGGAGAGCGCGCTCGCGCAGGGCTTCGACGAGCTGGCCGAGCGCCAGCGCGCGTACCTCGACGACTACTGGATGTGCGCCGACGTCGAGATCGAGGGCGACCCGGAGATCCAGCAGGCGCTGCGCTTCGCCCAGTTCCACCTCCTCCAGGCGGCGGCGCGCGCCGAGGGCCGTGCGATCGCCGCCAAGGGCCTCACCGGCCCCGGCTACGACGGCCACGCGTTCTGGGACACCGAGTGCTTCGTGCTGCCGGTGCTCATGCACACGCTGCCCGACGCGGCGCGCGAGGCGCTGAAGTGGCGTCATCGCATCCTGCCGCTGGCCCGCGAGCGGGCGAAGATGCTGGGCCTGAGGGGCGCGACGATGCCGTGGCGGACGATCCACGGCGAGGAGTGCTCCGGCTACTGGCCGGCGGGCACCGCGGCGTTCCACATCAACGCCGACGTCGCCTGGGCGGTCGAGCGCTACGTCGCCGCCACCGGCGACGACGACTTCCTCGCCAAGGAGGGCCTGGAGCTGCTCGTCGAGAGCGCGCGGCTGTGGATCCACCTCGGCCACTGGGGCGCCGACGGCATGTTCCACATCCACGGCGTCACCGGGCCCGACGAGTACTCGGCGCTCGTCGACGACAACGTCTACACGAACCTCATGGCCGCCTGGAACCTCGGGGCGGCCGCGGAGGCCGCCGAGCGCCACCGCCAGGCCGCCGGGAAGCTCGGCGTCGTCCACGAGGAGGTCGTCGCCTGGCGGTCCGCGTGCGAGCGCATCTACGTGCCGTACGACGAGGAGCTCGGGGTGCATCCGCAGGACAAGGACTTCCTCGAGCACGACGTGTGGGACTTCGCGGCGATGAGCGAGGACGACTACCCGCTGCTGCTGCACTTCCCGTACTTCGAGCTGTATCGCAAGCAGGTCGTCAAGCAGGCCGACCTCGTCCTGGCGCTGCACCTCTGCGGCCAGCGCTTCACGCTCGACGAGAAGCGCCGCGACTTCGAGCACTACGAGCGCCTGACGGTCCGCGACTCGTCGCTGTCGGCCGCGACCCAGGCGGTGATCGCCGCCGAGGTGGGGCACGTGGAGCTGGCCTACGACTACCTCGCGGAGGCGGCGCTCATGGACATCCACGACCTCGCCCACAACACCCAGGACGGGGTCCACATGGCGTCGCTGGCCGGCGCCGTGACGGCGGCCGTCAGCGGGCTCGGCGGGCTGCGCGAGTACGACCACACGCTGACGTTCCGCCCGCGGCTGCCGCTCGACCTGCTGCGGCTGACGTTCCGCGTCTCCTCGCGCGGGACGATCATGAAGGTCGAGGTCACGCGCGAGGACGCGACCTACTCGATCACCAGCGACGGCGAGCCGCTCGAGATCGAGCACTACGGCGAGCGGCTGACGGTGGTCCCCGGCGAGCCGGTGACGCGGCCGATCCCGGAGGCGCCGGACGTCGGGCCGATCAGCCAGCCGCCCGGGCGCGAGCCGCGCGTGCGCCGCGACCGCGAGCATCCGCCGCCGACGCGCATCGAGCCGCAGCGCGAGCCGGCCCCCGGCGACTAGGGGCCCAGGACGCGGCGCACGTACGCGTTGGCGAAGCGGCGCTGCGGATCGAGCCGGTCGCGGACGGCCCCGAACGCGTCCCAGCCCGGGTAGCGCGCCCGCAGCGTCTCCGCGGTCTGCGTGTGGCGCTTGCCCCAGTGCGGCCGCCCGCCGAGGCCGGTCATGAGCGCCTCGACCGCCCGGAAGTACGCCTCGTACGGCTCGCCGGCGTGCTGGTGGACCGCCACGTAGCACGTGGCCCGCCCGGCGGCGGGCGAGAGCAGCGCGTCGTCGGCCGCCACGAACCGCACCTCGATGGGGAAGGCGATCGGCAGCCGCTCGTGCTCGACGATCGCGAGGACGCCCTCGACCGCGGTGCGCGCGTGCTCGCGCGGCACCGCGTACTCCATCTCGGTGAACCGCACGTCGCGGCGGCTGGCGTAGACGCGGTGCGACCGGTCGACGACGACGTCGCGGGTGACGAGGCGCATGAGCGAGGCGTTCATCCGCGGCACCACGCGCGGCGCCCGCCGCGCCACCCGGCCGGCGAGCGCGAGGACCTCGTTCTCGACGTGCCCCTGCGCCCACTCGGTCAGGCCGCCGCGCGGGCCCGGCGGCCCGTCGCCGCGGGTGCAGCGGCGCACGAGGACGCGATCGGCGTAGGGGAGGGCGAAGAGCTCGAAGTGGTCGTGCGCGCCGGCGAGCTCGTCGAGCCGGTCGAGCACCTCGTCGCGCGCCATCGGCTCGTCGACGCGCTCGAGCGTGAACGCGGGCACGCAGCGCAACGTGACCTCGGTGACGACGCCGAGCGCCCCGAGGCCGACGCGCGCGGCGCGCAGCTCGTCACCGCCGTCGAGCTCGGCGACCTCGCCGTCCGCGGTGACGAGCCGCATCGCCGCGACCCGCGAGGAGAGGTTGCCGAAGCGCTCGCCGGTGCCGTGCGTCGCGGTCGCGAGCGCGCCGGCGAGCGTCTGGGCGTCGATGTCGCCCTGGTTCTCGAGCGCCAGCCCGCGGCCCGCGAGCTCCTCGCCGAGCGCGTGGAGCGTGATGCCGGCCTGCACGCGGACGAGCCCGGAGCTGCGGTCCGCGTCGAGCACGCGGCTCATGCGCCGCAGCGTGAGGAGGTGCCCGCCGGTGCAGACGATGTCGCCGAACGAGTGGCCGGAGCCGGCGACGCGGACCGTCGCGCCGTGCCGCGCCGCCCGGCGCACCGCGGCCGCGACCTCCGCCTCGTCGGCGGGCGCGGCGATCAGGCCGGGCGCGCAGCGCTGGTCGCCGGACCAGTTGGTCCAGAGCGGCGGGGCCGCTACGACCGGCCTTCGCGCCTGCGGCGGTAGTGCGTGCCGAAGACGCGATCCCACCACGGCGCGCTGATCCCGTAGCCGACGCTGTCGTCCTGGAAGTGATGGCGCATGTGCAGCTCCCGCAGCCGGCGGCCCAGCGCGCTCTTGGGCCGGTGGTGGTGCAGGTAGTAGTGCAGCATGTCGTAGACCAGGTAGCCCGCCAGGAACGACGCCGTGAACGGGTACGCGAACGGCGTCCCGAAGACGAGCACGAACAGCCCGAACATCAGCAGCGCGAGCGGCACGCTCACGGCGGGCGGCATGACGAGCCGCTTGGGGTCGTTCGGGTGGTCGTGGTGGACGCCGTGGATGATCCAGTGCAGGCGCGCGCCGATCCCGTGGTCCGGCTCGAAGTGGAAGACCAGGCGGTGCAGCCAGTACTCGAAGAGCGTCCAGAAGACGTAGCCGCCCGCGAGGGCCAGCACGATCCGCCCGGCGCCCATGTCCGGCACGCCGAGCACCAGCAGGGCGGCGATCGCCGGGATGAAGATGTACAGCGGGACCGTGTGGTGGACCCGCGAGAGCTTGTCGAGCCACGGCCAGCGGAACATCGGCGGCGAGGCGCGCAGCTGCTCGGCGCGGGAGGAGTACTGGGGGGCGGTGTCCGTGGTCACGTCGTCGGTACCTCGACGGCATTGTCCCAAGGAGGCCCGTCGGATGGAAGTCCGCCGGGGCACGATGTCTCGCATCGGGCGCCGGAGACGGCCGTGTCCGCTGTGTTGACTCGCGAGTCAACACAGCGGGTATGCTCCCGCCGCGTAGGCCCCGTGGAGTGCGACCGCCGGGGGATAAACCTGCCCGTGGTGTGCGACCGCCGGGCTCTCTCACCGAAAGGACATCCTCATGCCCGAAGCCGTCATCGTCGACGCGGTCCGGACGCCCGTGGGACGGGCCTTCAAGGGCTCGCTGGCCTCGCTGCGTCCCGACGAGACCCTCGCCTTCATCATCGACCAGCTGCTCGAGCGCAACCCCGGCGTCGATCCCAAGCTCGTCGAGGACGTGTTCGCCGGGTGCGGCCTGCCGCAGGGCCTGCAGGCCAACAACATCGCTCGCATCGCCGTGCTCCTCAGCGAGAAGCTCGGCCAGGAGACCAACGGCGTCACCGTCTCGCGCTACTGCGCGTCCGGCCTCGACGCGATCCGCCACGCCGCCAACGCGGTCAAGGCGGGGGAGGGCGACGTCTACATCGCCGGCGGCGTCGAGTTCGTCTCGCGCTACAACGCCGCGCAGGAGGCCGCCCACCCCGAGGACCAGAACGAGAAGCTCCAGGGCAAGGAGCCCGGCCAGCCGGACGCGTACATCGCCATGGGCCTGACCGCGGAGAACGTCGCCGAGAAGTACGGCGTCAGCCGCGAGGCGCAGGACGAGTACGCCCAGCGCTCGCAGGAGCGCGCCGTGGCCGCCCAGGAGAGCGGGTTCTTCGATCGCGAGATCGCGCCCGTCACGCTCGCCGACGGCACGGTCGTCTCCAAGGACGACGGCCCGCGCCCGTCCTCGACGCTCGAGAAGCTCGCGTCGCTCGAGCCGGCGTTCCGCCCCGGCGGCACGGTGACCGCCGGCAACTCGTGCCCGCTCAACGACGGCGCGGCCGCCGCGCTCGTCATGAGCGACACGAAGGCCAAGGAGCTCGGCCTGACGCCGCGCGCCCGCATCATCACCGCTGCCACGTGGGGCAACGAGCCCGAGTACATGGGCGTCGCGCCGATCGGGGCGATCAAGAAGGCGCTCGACCGCGCCGGCATGACGATCGGCGACGTCGACGTCTACGAGCTCAACGAGGCGTTCGCCGCCCAGGTCATCCCGATCGCCGAGGAGGTGGGCTTCGACTACGACAAGCTCAACCCGCACGGCGGCGCGATCGCGCTCGGCCACCCGTTCGGCATGACGGGCGTGCGCATCATGACCACCCTGCTCAACGACCTCGAGACCATCGACGGCACGATCGGCCTCGAGACCATGTGCGTCGCCCAGGGCCAGGGCGAGGCCATGCTCGTCGAGCGCCTGAGCTAGCGACTCGCGCTCCCCGGGGCGGGCGAACGGCGCCCGCCCCGGACCGCGCGCGGCGCGACGGGCGCTAGCCCATCGTCAGGTTGCCGCCGGTCGCGCCGCCCAGCGTGAAGCGGCCGTCGACCGTGCACGTGCCGAGCGAGCTCGACAGCGGGCCGCCGTTCTGGAGCTCGATCTCGGCGTTGTTGCTGCCGTTGTTGCGCCAGTAGACGTAGCCGGTGCCGGTCGGGTCGATGTACGAGTCCCGCGCATCGCCGGTGCACTGCACCGAGCCGGCGGTGACGCTGATGTCCGTCACTGCGCCGTTGAACGGGTCCGACGCGGCCTGCGTCGAGAGCGTCATGCCGTTGTGGGTCATCGTCACCGGCGCGGTGCAGCTCGAGAACGTCGACGAGGTGAAGACGATGTCGACCTGACCGCTCGAGCTGCCGTTGTCGGCGAGCGTCGCGGTCATCGAGCCGCTGTTGCACTTGGAGACGGTGATGCCGCCGGCGCGCACCTCGAAGCTCGGCGTCGTCATCGACATCGTCGTGCCGACCGCCGCGAGGGTGGTCTTCGACGGCGAGGTGAACATCCGCGTGGCGTGCGCCGGCGCGGAAGCGGCGGCGAGCGCCGCGGTCAGGCAGGCCGCGGTGAGCGCGGCGCGGGTGAGGTTCCGCATCGGAACCCTCCTTCCATGGGATTGACCGCCCCGGCTCCACACCCGGGGCCTCGGACGCTGACGACGCTAACTGCGGCGGAATGGCAAAGTCAATGATCCTCAAGCACTTGGGATCTCGCTATCTCGCTTGGCTGCACGATCTCCTGCACGCCGTCGGCCGGCGGTGGGAGCCTGCGGGCGGTGCTGCGCGAGTGCCCCGACGCCCGCTTCGAGTCGACCCGGTCGCTCGCCGGCCGCCGCTGGTTCCTGGTCCGCGGCGAGCGGGTCGCCACCGCCGCGTGGCCGGGCCGGCGGATGCGCGCGATGGCGGCGGCGCAGCGTCGCGAGCCGGTGGCGCTCTTCCACGACGGGGGCCGGACGTGGTGGTGGTTCGAGGACCGCGTCTACTGGGAGGACGAGGGGCTGGCCGCCGCCGACGTGCTCGCGCTCGTCCGTGAGCGCGACCGGCGCCGGCGGCGGACGCTCGAGCGCGCGCACGCCGCGCTCGCCGCCGAGGCCGGGGCCGCCGTGCGCCGGCAAGCAGGGCGCGAGCCGATCCCGCGCGAGGTCCGCCTCGCCGTCTGGCGGCGCGACGGAGGCCGCTGCGTGAGCTGTGGCGGCGACTTCGACCTGCAGTACGACCACGTCATCCCGGTGGCGCTCGGCGGCGCCAGCACCGTCGAGAACCTGCAGGTGCTGTGCGCGCCCTGCAACCGGCGCAAGGGCGCGGCGCTCGCGTAGGGTTCCGCGGCGTGAACGTGCGAGGAGCAGTGCTGCGCGAGATGGGGCTCCCGGCGCCGTACGCCGAGACGCGTCCGCTGGAGGTCATGGAGCTCGAGCTGGACGGCCCAGGGCCCGGCGAGCTCCTCGTCCGGATCGGCGCCGCCGGCCTGTGCCACTCCGACCTCTCGGTCATCGACGGCTCGCGCCCCCGCGTCATGCCGATGGTCCTCGGGCACGAGGCGGCCGGCGAGGTGGTCGAGGTCGGCCCGGGCGTCACCGACATCGCGGTCGGCGATCGGGTCGTCATGACGTTCGTGCCGTCGTGCGGGCACTGCACCCCGTGCCTGAGCGGCCGCGCCGCGCTCTGCGAGCCGGGCGCCGCCGCCAACGCTGCCGGCGAGCTGCTCGGAGGCGGGCGCCGCTGGCGCGACCTCGACGGCCGGCCGCTGCACCACCACCTCGGCGTGTCGGCGTTCGCCGACCACGTCGTCGTCTCCGAGCGCTCCGCGGTCAAGGTCCCGTCCGAGCTGCCGTTCGACGTGGCGGCCGTCTTCGGCTGCGCGGTGCTGACCGGCGCGGGCGCCGTGCTGCACAGCGCCCACGTCGCGCCGGGGGACAGCGTCGCCGTGTTCGGCCTCGGCGGCGTCGGCCTCGCCGCGGTGCTCGGCGCGGTCGCCGCCGGCGCGAGCACCGTCGTCGCCGTCGACGTCGTGGACGCGAAGCTCGAGCTGGCGCGCGAGCTCGGCGCGACGCACGCGGTCAAGGCCGGGCCGGACGCCGTCACCGAGATCCGCGACCTCACCGGCGGCGGGCCCGACAAGGCGGTCGAGACCGTCGGCAGCGAGAAGGTGCTCGCCGACGCCTACGCGGCGACGCGCCGGGGCGGCGTGACGGTGACCGTCGGCCTGCCGCACCCCGACCGGATGCTCTCCATCCCGGCCGTCTCGCTGGTCGCCGAGGAGCGCACCCTGCGCGGGTCGTACCTCGGCTCGAGCGTGCCGGCGCGCGACCTGCCCCGGTTCATCGACCTCTTCCGCGGCGGGCACCTGCCGGTCGACCGCCTGCTCACCCACCGGCTGTCGCTCGACGAGGTCAACGAGGGCTTCGACCGCCTCGCGCGCGGCGAGGCGGTCCGCCAGGCGATCGTCTTCTAGGCCGCGGCGGCCGCCGCGTCGAGCCGGGCGATCTCCTCCGGGTCGAGCCGCAGCCCGGCGGCCGCGACGTTCTCCTCGAGGTGCTCGACGGAGCCCGTGCCCGGGATCGGCAGCATCACCGGGCTGCGCTGGAGCAGCCACGCGAGCGCCACCTGGCCGGGCGTGGCGCCATGCGCCTCGGCCGCCGCGGCGACCGGTCCGCCGGGCTGGGCGAGCTCGCCGGCGGCGAGCGGGAACCACGGGATGAAGCCGATCCCGTGGCGCTCGCAGTGCTCGAGCACGTCCTCGGCGCTGCGGTCGACGAGGTTGTAGCGGTTCTGCACCGTCGCGACCTCGATGACCTCGCGCGCCGCCTCGATCTCCTCGACCGTGACCTCCGAGAGCCCGAGGTGGCGGACCTTGCCCTCGTCCTGCAGCTCCTTCATGACGCCGAACTGCTCCTCGCGCGGAACGGCGGGATCGATCCGGTGCAGCTGCCAGACGTCGATGACGTCGACGCCGAGCCGGCGCAGGCTCATCTCGCACTCCTGGCGCAGGTACTCGGGCCTGCCGAGCATGTGCCAGGCGCTCGGCCCGGTGCGCACGAAGCCCGCCTTCGTGGCGACGGCGATCCCGTCGTACGGGTGCAGCGCATCGCGGATGAGCTCCTCGGAGACGTACGGGCCGTAGGAGTCGGCGGTGTCGATGAAGTCGACGTCGAGCTCGGGCAGCCGTCGCAGCACGGCGATCGCCTGGTCGACGTCGGGCGGAGGCCCCCAGATCCCCTTCCCGGTGATGCGCATCGCGCCGAAGCCGAGGCGGTTGACCTCGAGGTCGCCGCCGATCGCGAAGGTCCCGGACGCCGCTGCCGTCGTGGTGGTGGTCATCTGGCCCGCGTACCCTCGCGCGCATGAGTCCGCACACGCAGGATGCCTGGGACGTCATCGTGGTCGGCGGCGGACCGCCCGGCGAGATCGCCGCGCAGTACGCGCACGAGGGCGGGCTGAGGACGGTGATCGTCGAGGCCGAGCTGCTCGGCGGCGAGTGCTCGTACTGGGCGTGCATGCCGAGCAAGGCGCTGCTGCGGCCGGTGGAGGTGCTCGCCACGGCGCGCGAGGTCGGCGGCGTGCGCGAGGCGGTGACGGGCGAGCTGGACGTCGACGCCGTGCTCGACCGGCGCGACCGCTTCACGCACTACCACGACGACGGCTCGCAGTTCGCCTGGGCGGAGGGCATCGGGCTCACCGTCCTGCGCGGCCGGGGGCGGCTCGACGGGGAGCGGACGGTCGTGGTGACGAGCGACGACGGGCGCGAGCGGCGCCTGACGGCCCGCCACGCCGTCGTGCTGGCGACCGGCAGCACCGCGGCGATCCCGCCGGTGCCCGGCCTGGCGGAGGCGCGGCCGTGGACCGCCCGCGACGTGACGAACCTCAAGGGCGTGCCGGAGCGCGTCGCCATCCTCGGCGGCGGCGTGGTCGCCTGCGAGGCGGCGGTGTGGCTGCACGGCCTGGGCGCCCGCGAGGTCGTCGTCCTCGAGCGCGGCGAGCGGCTGCTCGGGGCCACCGAGCCGTTCGCGAGCGAGCTCGTGGCCGCGCGCTTCGCGGAGCTGGGGATCGACGTGCGGACGAAGGCCTCGGTCGAGGAGGTGCGCCGCGGGCCGGTCGACAGCATCAGGGAGGGCGTCCCGCGCGGGCGCGACGTGACGCTGGTCGTGGACGGCGAGGAGCTCGTGGTCGAGGAGCTGGTCGTCGCCGCCGGCCGCCGGCCGCGGACGAGCGACCTCGGACTGGAGACGATCGGCCTGGAGGGCGGCCGCTACCTCGAGACCGACGACCACCTGGCGGTGTGCGGGGTGGACGGCGACTGGCTGTACGCGGTCGGCGACGTCTCCGGGCGGGCGCTGCTGACCCACATGGGCAAGTACCACGGCCGCATCTGCGGCGCCGTGATCGCCGCCCGCGCGCGCGGCACGTCGGTCGACGCCCCCCGCTTCCGCGCCTCCGCCGACCACGGCCAGGTGCCGCAGGTGAGCTTCACCGATCCCGAGGTGGCGTCGGTCGGCCTCACCGAGGCGGCCGCGGTGGACGCCGGCCTGCGGGTGCGCACGGCCGAGGTGGACCTCGCCGGCGTGGCGGGCGTCTCGCTGCTGCGCGACGACGCCGCGGGCCGGGCCAAGCTCGTGGCCGACGCGCACGCCGGCGTGCTCGTGGGCGCGACGTTCGCCGGGCCGGCGGTCGGGGAGCTCGTCCACGCGGCCACGGTCGCGATCGTCGGCCGCGTGCCGCTCGAGGCGCTGTGGCACGCGGTGCCGTCGTATCCGACCGCGAGCGAGGCGTGGATCGGGCTGCTGCAGCAGCTTCGAGACGGCGACGGGCGGATCGCCTAGCATCGCGCCCATGCGCCGCCTCGTCCTCGCCACGGTCGCTGTCGCCGCCGCCCTCGTGCCCGCCGCGCCGGCGGGCGCCGACGCGCAGGCGCAGGCCGCCGCGGGCCCGCGCCTGAGCGTGCAGCCGCCGACCGTGCGGCTGGGCGATCCGGTCGTCATCCGCGGGCGCCGCTGGCCGGTCTTCGAGAACTGCTCGCGCCGCGTGCGGCTCACGCTCGAGTCGGTGCAGAACGCCGCGCCGATCGGCGTCGTGCGCGTCCGGCGCGACGGGCGCTTCCTGCGCCGCTGGACGCCGACCGCGGCGAAGATCGGCCCGGGGGAGTGGACCGTCGTCGCGCGGATGCGGTGCGAGAGCGGCAAGGACGGCTCGCCGTTCACGTTGCGCCGCGCCGCCGGCCTGCGCATCCGCTAGGCGTCCGGCGGCGGCGCGCTGCCGCCGCCCCCGGATCTAAGATCGGCGGTCTCATGCGTACCGCCATCCTCTCGGCCGCCGTCGTCGCGGCCCTCGCCGCCGCCGTCCCGGCCTCGGCCTCCGTCGATCCCTCGCTCACCGTCAAGCCGTCGCGCCTGACGCTCGGCGAGACCGCCACGATCCAGGGCCAGTCGTGGGTCGTCGGCGCCGGCTGCGCCAACCGGGTGCGGGTGACGATCACCGGCCGCTCCGAGGGCGAGCGCTGGCGCGCGCCCGTCGGCACCGGCAAGGTGGACCGCTCGACCGGCGGCTTCCGGCTGCGCTTCACCCCGCCGCAGAGCAAGTTCCCCGCCGGCCGCGCGACGCTCATCGCCCGCCAGGACTGCCCGGCGGACCAGGGCGGCGACATGGTGCGCCGCACCCGGCTCACGCTCGTCGACTGATCGGCCCACGCCGGCGGGGAGCGGGTCGCGGCTCCCCGCCCGCGCGACCGCCTACGCGTCCGGCGGGCCGGCGGACAGGGCGGCCCCGAGCTGCGGCTGCGACTGCCCCTTCAGGCGTCGAGCACCTGATGCGCGAAGCGCACGGCCAGCGCGCCGTCGCCGACCGCGCCGGCGACCCGCTTGCTCGCGTCGCCCCGCACGTCCCCGGCGGCGAAGACGCCCGGCCGGACGGTCTCCAGCAGGTGCGGATCGCGGTCGCCCAGCGGCCAGCGCAGTGGGCTCGCGCAGTCGGCCGCCCGCTTGCCGCACAGCACGTAGCCGGCCTCGTCGAGCCCGAGCATCCCGCGCACCGCCTCGACGCACGGCTCGGCGCCGATCATCACGAAGACCGCGGTCGCGCCGACGCGCCGCACGCTGCCGTCGCGCCGGTCTCGCAGGCTGACCTCCTCGACGAGCTCGTCGCCGTGGATGCCGACGACCTCGTGCTCGGTGAGGACCTCCATGCTGCGCGCGTGCTCGATGCGGTCCACGAGGTAGCGCGACATCGTCGCCGCGAGCCCCTCGCCACGGATCACCATCCGCACGCTGCGCGCCACGCGCGAGAGCTGGACGGCGGCCTGGCCCGCGGAGTTGCCGCCGCCGACCACGATCACGTCCTCGCCGCGGCAGCGCGCGACGTCGGTGGCCATCGCGGCGTGGTAGACGCCGGCGCCGGTGAAGCGCTCGACGCCCTCGGCGTCGAGGGTGCGCCAGCGCGCGCCGGTGGCGACGACCACGCTGCGCGCGAGCACGTGCTGGCCGTCGTCGAGGTCGAGGCGCACGAGCCCGTCCGGGCCGTGGGCGAGCTCGACGACGCTGTGGAAGCTCGAGAAGACCGCGTCGAAGCGGCGGGCCTGCAGCGTCGCCTTGCGGGCGAGCTCCGTGCCGGAGATGCCGCTCGGGAAGCCCAGGTAGTTCTCGATGCGCGTGCTCGTGCCGGCCTGGCCGCCGGGCGCCCACGCCTCGGCGACGAAGGTCCGCAGCCCCTCGGAGCCGCCGTAGACGGCGGCGGCGAGGCCGGCCGGGCCGGCGCCCATGACCACGAGGTCGAAGCGCTCGCCGTCGACCTCGGCGCGCAGCCCGAGCGTCCGCGCGACCTGGGCGGCCGAGGGGTTGGGCAGCACGGCGTCGTTGCGCACGAGCACGGGCGTCTGGTCGCGCGTGAGCCCGAGCCAGTCGAGCATCTTCTGGCTCTCGGGGTCGCGGTCGACGTCGTACCAGCGCACCGGCAGCAGGTTGCGCTCGAGCAGGTCGCGGACCTCGAACGCGCGCCGCGACGAGCGCGAGGCGATCAGCCGCATGCCGTGGCCTTCGCGCTCGTGCCAGGAGCGCCGGGCCATCATCGTGCGCAGGACGAACTCGCCCAGCTCGGGCCACTCGGCGAGCATGGCGCGCAGCTTGGGGCGCTCGACGGTGATCGTCTCGGTCGGCTCGGCCGCGACGGCCGCCGAGATCGTCGGCTCGCCGGTGAAGATCGCGATGTCGCCGAGGAACGTGCGCGCGTCGGCGCGGGCGACGAGGACCTCCTTGCCGGGCCGGTGGTCGACGAGCTCCGCCGAGCCGGACACGAGCACGTGGAACGGCGCGTCGCGCTGGCCCTGCTCGTAGAGCACGTCGCCGGCGGCGTACGACCGGCGCTCGCCGCGCTTGCCGAGCCAGTGCAGCTTCTTCTCGGAGAAGCGCGGGAACAGCGTCTCGTCGGCGAGGTCGGGCAGCGCCTCCGCGATCATCCGGGGGGCCATCCCCGCAGACGCTAGCGCCGCGCTCGCCCGGCGGGAAGCGCTACCGGCCCGTCAGCTCCCGCAGCGCCGCGGTCAGCGCCTCCCACGCCTCGTCGCCGACCTCGGCCCGCCAGCGATCGGAGATCGCGGCGATGCGCTGACGGCTCGCGGCGAACGCCTCGCGACCGCGCTCCGTGTAGACGATCCGCTTGGCGCGACCGTCGTCGGGGTCGGGGATGCGCGTGACCACGCCGGCGGCCTCCAGCTCGTCGACGATCTGCGTGATCGCCTGCCGCGTGAGGCCGGCCTGCTCGGCGATGACGCTGGCGCGCGTCCCGTGCTCGTCGGCGTCGAGATGGCGGAGGACGTGGTTGTGGGTGGGGCGCATCGGCGCGCCGTCCCACGGCGGCGTGGCGGCCATGAGCTCGTGCTCGAAGCGGGCGTACGCGTCGCGCAGCAGCTGGCCGATGTGGGGGAGAGATAGTTCAGACACTTGACAAGTTAGTTCAGGGGCTTGATCATATCGCCCATGATCCCGACCAGCCCCGCACCAGCATCCGCGCTCGCGCAGGCGCTCGCCGCCGCCGACGAGCTGCCCGAGCCGTTCGAGACGTCGCTCGGCTTCCGCGGCCGGTTCCTGCCGTCCGACGACCCCGACGTCCTCATCGGCGAGAGCTGGGTCGCGCCCGGCGGCGGCGCCGGGCCGCTGCACCGGCACCTGCGGTCCACCGAGCGCTTCGACGTCCTCGAGGGCGCGATCACCGTCCGCCTCGGCCGCCACGAGCAGGTCGTCCACGCCGGCGGCTCGTTCACCGTCCCGGCCGGCGCTCCCCACACCTTCGTCAACCACACCGGCGAGGAGGCGCACTTCACCGCCACGTTCACGCCCGGCCACCGCATCGCCGAGGTCTTCGAGGCGCTGCTGGACATCGACGGGCAGCCCTCGCTGAGGGAGGCGGCCCGGCTGATGGCGGAGTTCCCGGAGGACTTCTTCTACCTCGCGCACATCCCCGTCGGGCTCCAGCGGGCGGTCGGCCGCGTCGTGCGCGCGCTCGCGCCATCGGCCTGACGGCGTCGGCCCGGCGGCGTAGGATCGGATCGCATGACGCCCGACCTCGCCGCCACCGTCCAGGCCGAGGCGCTGCTGGAGCAGCACCGCTCCGAGCTCACCGGCTACTGCTACCGGATGCTGGGCTCGGCGTTCGAAGCCGAGGACGCCGTCCAGGAGACCATGCTGCGCGCGTGGAACGGGCTCGAGCGGTTCCAGGGCCGGTCGTCGCTGCGCTCCTGGCTGTACCGCATCGCCACGAACGTCTGCTTCGACCTGCTCAACGGGCGCCAGCGCCGCGCCCGGCCCATGGACCTCGGCCCGGCCGGCCTCGCCGCCGGGCCCGTCGCGGAGCCGAACCCGGACTTCCCGTGGCTGGAGCCGATGCCCGACGGCCAGGTGCTGCCCGACAGCGGCGACCCCGCGGCGCTCGCCGAGGCGCGCGAGACGGTCCGCCTGGCCTTCGTCGCCGCCATGCAGATGCTGCCGCCGCGCCAGCGCGCCGTGCTGCTGCTGCGCGACGTGCTCAACTGGCGCGCCAACGAGGTCGCCGACCTGCTCGACACCTCGGTGGCGTCGGTCAACAGCGCGCTGCAGCGCGCGCGGGCCACGCTCGCCGCCAGCGACGCCGAGGCCGGCGACCCGTACGACCCGAGCGACGAGGAGCAGCGCGACCTGCTGGAGCGCTACCTGGACGCGTTCGAGCGCTACGACATCGACGCCTTCGTCGCGCTCCTGCACGAGGACGCGACGCAGGTCATGCCGCCCTACGACCACTGGCTCGTCGGGGCCGATCAGATCCACGAGTGGATGCTCGGCGCGGGCATCGCGTGCCAGGGGTCGCGCATCCGCCCGGTGGCGTCGACGAACGGGCTGCCGGCGTTCGCCCAGTGGCGGCGCGACCCCGACGGCGACGGCTACTACGCGTGGGCCTTGCACGTCGTCGAGATCACGAGCGGCCGGATCAGCGGGCTGAACTACTTCCTCGACACCGAGCGCGTCTTCCCGATGTACGGGCTGCCGCTGCGCCTCGAGGGCGACGGGCGGCCCGCCGTGGCCGCTCGCTAGCCGACGCGGACCCGCGTCACCCAGCGCATCGGCTCCAGCGAGCCGAGCGTCAGGCGCACGCGGGCCTCGACCCCGCGCGGGCGTCCCGCGAGGCGGCGGCCCGCGGCGGTCAGCGGGATCGTCGCCCCGGTGTGCACCGGGCGGTCGTCGCCGTCGAGCGTCCAGCGCTGCGGCGCGGAGCCGAGCAGGACGTGGGGGCGGCCGGCCGAGCGCAGCTCGAGCACGCCGGTGAGGCGCATCGGGCAGAGCCCGTCCATCGTCTCGAAGCGCGGGCAGCCCATCCGCAGGCGCACGGCGGCCGGCGAGGCGGCGCGCGGGTGTGGGTCGAGGCCGATGTCGACGGCGCGGCCGGCGAACGCGTAGCGCAGGCGCTCGCAGGCGGGGGCGACGCGGATGAGCGCGGCGGGGTTCGCCAGCGCGTCGGTCCCCGGCCCGCACGAGAGGTGGTCGGCGGCCAGCGGCTCGGTGAACCAGTCGCCTCCCGGGCCGCCGCTCAGGCGGTTCGGCCCGGCGTCGCCGTCGAGCCCGTCGTCGCCGGCTCCGCCGCGCAGGCGGTCGCGTCCCCGGCCGCCGTCGAGGCCGTCGTCGCCGGCGAGCCCGTCGATCCGATCCTCGCCGTCGCCGCCGGCGAGCCGGTCGCCGTGCGCGGTCCCGGTCAGGCGGTCGTCGCCGCTGCCGCCGACGGCGCTCTCGAAGCCTTGGAGGCGGTCGTCCTCGCCGGGCTGTCCCGCGGGCCCGTCCCCGGCGAGCGC
>DASTRJ010000048.1:0-5826 GCA_035761245.1 Capillimicrobium sp.
GCGAGGAACGCCTTCGCGGCCGGCGGCTGGCGGCGGCGCCCGCGCCAGATGATGGCGACCGGCCACGTCAGCGGCTCCGGGCCGATCGGCACGCCGACGATCGGCGGGCCCTCCTGAGCGACGATCGACTGCGGGAGCACGGCGACGCCGAGCCCATGGCTGGCGAGGGCGCGCACCGCGGCCATCTCGGTGCAGTAGAAGCTGTTGCGCGGCGTGTGGCCGGCCTCGCCCATCGCCCACTCCAGGCGGCGCCGCAGCTCGGAGCCGTCGCGGTAGGCGATCAGCGTCTGCTCCGCGAGCTCGTCGAACGTGACGTGCTCGCGCTCGGCGAGCGGATGGCCGGGCGCGATGGCGACGAGGATCTGCTCCTCGAACAGCACCGTCGCGGCGAACTCGTCGCCGAGACGGTCCGGGTCGACGGAGGCGAACGCCAGGTCCAGCTCGTCGGTGCGCAGCATGTCGAGCATCCGATCGGCGGTGTCCTCGAGCATGTGGATCTCGACGCCCGGATGGCGCTCGTGGAACGTGCCGAGGACGCTCGGGAGGTGGAAGTTGCCGGTCGGCCACATGGCGCCGATCGCCACCCGGCCGCTGAGGACGCCGGTGAGCTCCTGCAGCTCGGCCTGGAGGCCGTCGACCTCGCTCAGCACCCGGCGGGCGTAGTCGAGCACGACCTGGCCGGCGGGCGTGACGGCGACCTGGCGGCTGGTGCGCCGCAGCAGCTCGACGCCGAGCTCGCCCTCCAGCCGGCGGACCTGCTGCGAGAGCGCGGACTGCGCGAGGTGGAGCTCCTCGGCGGCGCGGGTGAAGCTCCCGTGCCGGGCGATCGCGTCGAGCGTTCGAAGATGACGGAGCTCCATGCGGACGATGATGACGGTGGGAGACCGAGAAGTCGAAGACGACTTGGCGAAGCGATCGATCAGCTGGACTGATCGACGGGCCCGCGCGGCGGCCGCACTGGACGAGCGGGAGGGACGTCCGCTCGTCCAGCGCCGCCGCCGCGCGGGCGACGTGGTGCGCGGGTCAGCCGCTGGCGATCGCGCGCCGTCGCAGGCGTGGGAACGTCCAGCCGCGCGACGCCCCGGCATCAGCGGCGGCGAGCTGGCGGGCGCGCTCGCGCAGCAGCTCTCGGATGTCGGCGGTGGGACGGAAGGGGTCGGCGATCGAGCCGCCGCCGGTGACCGACTCGGCGGCCCAGAGCTCGCCGCCGACCTCGGCGAGCAGGAGCGGGCCGGCCGGGACCTCCTGGGAGTCGACCGCGGCGAGCACCGCGACGGCGCGAGCGTCGGCGTCGGTGGCGAGGCGGATGGTGAGGTCCATGGCGGCGGTGCTCCTGTGGGACATTGATTGACTTCGTGTCCGGCATGGGAGAGGATGCAGGCCGAAGAGAGGTCATGCAATGTCCTACAAAGTCGATTTGAGTGACATCGATCGCGGCGGCGAGGTGTCGGTGACCTCGCAGCTCGTCGAGCGCTTCCGCGCCGCGATCGACGCCGGCGACCTCGAGCCCGGGGAGAAGCTGCCGACCACGCGCGCGCTCGCCGAGGAGGCCTCGATCAACCACCTCACCGCGGTCCGCGTCTACCGGCGCCTCGCCGAGCTCGGCTACGTCACCGCCGCCGTCGGCCGCGGCACGTTCGTGCGCTCCGTGCCGCCCGCGCCCGATCGCGACCCGGTCGACTGGCAGAGCGCGGTGCTGCCCGAGGTGCGCTCGTCGTTCTCCAGCGAGATGTTCCTCGCGACGTACATGATCCCCAGCGACCCCGAGATCCTCTCGCTCGCGACCGGCGCGCCGGACCCGGCCAACTACCCGGCCGCCGAGCTGGCCCGGCTCAGCACCGAGGTGCTGACCGAGCTCGGAGGCTACGCGCTCGACTACGTGGAGGCGGAGGGGGTCGAGGGCCTGCGCGAGGAGATCGCCGCGCGCGGGCGCGAGGCGGGCTTCGCGCAGACCGCCGGCGAGATCCTCGTGACCACCGGCGCGCGCCAGGCGATCGACCTCGTCTGCCGTGCCACGATCGAGCCGGGCGACGTCGTCGTGTGCGAGTCGCCGACGTTCATCGGCATCCTCAGCTCGCTGCAGGCGACCGGCGCGCGAGTGTTCGGCGTGCCGGTCGACGAGCACGGCATGGACGTCGACGCGCTCGAGCGGATCCTCGCCCGGCACGAGGTCAAGCTCGTGGCCGTCCAGAGCTCGTGCCAGAACCCGACGGGGGCCGACCTGTCGCCGGCGCGGGCGCAGCGCCTGCTCGAGCTCGCGCGCGAGCGCTCGTTCTTCGTGCTCGAGGACGGCGTCTACGCGACCATCCGCTTCGACGGCCAGCAGCGCCGGCGGCTGCGTCACCTCGCCCCCGACCACGTCATCTACGTCGACTCGCTCTCGAAGACGATGGGCGGCGGCCTGCGGATCGGCTGGATCGCCGGCAGCGGCCCGGTCCGCCAGCGCATGAGCTGGCTCAAGCTCCAGACCGACATGCACTCGTCGAGCCTCGACCAGCATCTCGCGCAGCGCTGGCTCGCCGGCGGCTCGCACGAGGGGCTGCTCGAGGCGACGAACCCCACGTACGCGCAGCGCTGCGCGGCGCTGATCGACAGCGTCGAGCGGCGGCTCGGCGACGAGGTCCGCCTGCTGCGGCCGGTCGGCGGTCATCACCTGTGGGTGACGTTCCGCAAGCCGATCGACGAGCGCGCGCTGCTGACCGAGGCGGTGCGCTGCGGCGTGACGTTCATCCCGGGCGGCGTGATGACGCCCGAGCCGACCGGCACGACGTCCGTGCGGCTGTCGTACTCGCGGCTCGACGAGCAGGCGCTCGACGAGGCCGTGCGGCGGCTCGCGCAGGCCGTGCGCACGGTCCGGGCGCGGGCGTCGCGGCCGGGGTTGGCGGCGTTGTCGTAGGGCAGGCGCGTGGCGTGGCGCCCCGCGCAGCCTCTGGGTGGCGGCCTCGGCGGCGTTCGTGCTCGATGAGCGAGTGAGGGTGTGGTCCGCGCGGCGCTCAGCGCGGTGCGCGCGGAGGCGGCGCCTGGCCCCGGGGGTCGAGCGTCCGCTGCGCCACCGTTGTGGTGGTTGAACGGCCGTTCACTCCTTCGCGCGCGCGGCGAGCGTCCGATCCGACGGCGCCAGGCGGGGTGAACGGACGTTCATCCCTTCGCGCGGCACCGTCCCGGGACGAGCGTCCGATCCGACGCTCTCACGCGGGGTGAGCGGACGTTCACGTTGCGCGCGGCGCGGGCGGGCGGGGCATGGCGCGCGGAACCGCGCTGAGCGCCAGCAGGCCGACCTCGTCACTCCCTCGTCGAGCACGAACCCGGTCGCACCCCGCCACCCACAGGGCGCGCCGAGCGCCAGGCGGGCCCTACTTCGGCGCCATCCGCAGCGCCCCGTCGAGCCGGATCACCTCGCCGTTGAGCATCCGGTTCTCGACGATGTGCGCCGCCAGCTCCCCGTACTCCTCCGGGCGGCCGAGCCGCGGCGGGAACGGCACCGACGCGCCGAGCGCCGTGCGCGCCTCCTCGGGCAGCGCCGCGTGCAGCGGCGTGTCGAAGAGACCCGGCGCGATCGTGCACACGCGGATCCCGGAGCGGGCGAGGTCGCGGGCCGCGGGGAGCGTCATCCCGACGACGCCGCCCTTCGAGGCCGCGTAGGCGATCTGGCCGATCTGGCCGTCGAACGCCGCGATCGACGCGGTGTTGACCATCACGCCGCGCTCGCCCTCGTCGTCGGGCTCGTTGCCGGCCATCGCCGCCGCCGCGAGCCGCAGCGCGTTGAAGGTGCCGATCAGGTTCACGGCGATCACGGTCTCGAACGGCTGCAGCGCGTGGGCGCCGCGCGAGGTGACCGTCCGCTCCGCCCAGCCGATGCCGGCGCAGTGCACGGAGATCCGCAGGCCGCCCGGCGCCTGCGCCGCGCGGGCGACCGCCGCCTCGACCTCCTGGGCCTTGGTGACGTCCGTGCGCACGAACGCCGCGCCCTCGCCGAGCTCGCCGGCGACCGCCGCGCCGCGCTCCTCGTTGACGTCCGCGATCACGACCCGCGCGCCGCGCGCGGCGAGCGTCCGCGCCGTCGCCTCGCCGAGGCCCGACGCGCCGCCGACCACCAGTGCTCCACTGCCCTCGATCCGCATGGCGCGGCACCCTAGACGAGCCGCCCACGACGCTTCGTCTCCACGCGGCCGGGTACATCTCGGCCATGGACACCTGGAACCTCTCGGACCTCGACGTCGAAGCCCATCAGCCGAAGGTGCTGCGCTCCGACGACGGCGCGGCCCGCGCGATCGCGATCCATCTGCCGGCCGGCGAGGAGCTGCAGGATCACGAGGTCTACGAGCACGCCTGGCTGCACGTCCATCACGGCGAGGTGGAGATCGCCCAGGACGGCACCACGACCCAGGCGACCGCCGGCTTCCTCGCCCACTTCGACCCGCACGAGCGGCGCGAGGTCCGGGCCCTGCAGGACAGCCAGATCCTCCTCCTGCTCGCCCCCTGGCCCGGCGAGGGCCGGGACAAGGACTTCAACGCCTGACGGCGCCTACGCCGCCGCGGCGTCCGGCGCCGCGGCGCGATCCGCGACCACCTCGAGCGCGCCCAGCCGCAGCAGCGACGCGGGCGTCTCGGGGTCGGCGCCCGCCCGCACCCGGTCGAGCGCGTCGCGCTTGCCCTCGCCCGCGACGAGCAGCAGCAGCCGCGTCGCCGCGTGCAGCAGCGGCAGGGTGAACGTGACCCGGTCCGGTGGCGGCTTCGGCGAGTCGTGCACCGGCGCGACGATCCGGTCGGCGATCTCCAGCGCGGGATGGCCGGGGAACAGCGAGCACGTGTGCCCGTCCGGTCCCATCCCGCACATGACCACGTCGAACAGCGGCACCCCGTCCGGCCCGCCGACGACGTGCTCGTGGATCTCGTGCTCGTAGGCGTCGGCCGCCGCGTCCGCCCCGAGCTCGCCGAGCACGCGGTGCACGTTGCCCTCCGGGATGTCGATCCGGTCCAGCAGCGACCGGCGGATCATCTTGAAGTTCGACTCGTCGTCGTCCGGGGGCACGGCCCGCTCGTCGCTCAGCCACAGGTGCACGTGGCGCCAGTCGCGCACCAGCGGCGCCAGCAGCTCGTGGCAGCGCTCGGGGGTCGTGCCGCCCGCCAGCGCGAGATGGAACGGCCGTGCCGGGTTGCCCTCGTTGGCGAGGTGCGCGACGACGCCCGCGGCATGGGCGGCGACCGCCTCGGCGTCGGCGACGGTGGTCAGGCGCAGGCTCATACGACGTCGCTCGCGAACCCCGTCTCGCCCGTCGCCGCCGTCACCGGCTGCTCGGCCGACGCCAGCGCGTCCTCGTTGCGGATCACGTGCATGACCGCGTTGATGAGCGCCAGGTGCGTGAATGCCTGCGGGAAGTTGCCGAGGTGGCGGCCGGTGCGCGGGTCGATCTCCTCCGCGTACAGGTGCAGCGGCGAGGCGAAGCTCAGCAGCCGCTCGCACAGGTCGCGCGCCCGCCGGTGCTCGCCGATCTCGCTGAGCGCCGACACGAGCCAGAACGAGCAGATCGTGAACGTGCCCTCCTCGCCGTCGAGCCCGTCGTCGGTCTCGTCGACGCGATAGCGCAGCACGAGGCCCTCGTCGGTCAGCTCGTCGGCGATCGCCAGCACCGTCGCGCGGATCCGCTCGTCCTCGGGCGGCAGGAACCGCACGAGCGGCATGAGCAGCGCGCTGGCGTCGAGGGCGCCGGTGTCGTAGTGCTGCGTGAAGACGCCGCGCTCGTCGACCCCGCGCTCGCAGATCTCCGCGTGCAGCCGGTCGGCCTCGGCCTGCCAGCGGTCCGCGGTCGCCTGGTCCTCGCGCAG
>DASTRJ010000049.1:0-8521 GCA_035761245.1 Capillimicrobium sp.
CCCGCCCGCAGAGAATCCCGCTCGCCTGCGGTCCGCCGATGGCCTTGCCGCCGCTGTAGGCGACGAGGTCGGCCCCGTCCGCGATGAACCGGCGCAGGTTCTCCTTCGGCGGGAGCGCTGCGGCGGCGTCGACGATCACCGCCAGTCCGTGTCGGTGCGCGATCTCGCAGACCTGCTTCAGCGGGACCGTGCCCGGGGCGTTCTGGAACGGCACCGCGATGCCGACGGTCTGCGGCCCGATCGCCGCCTCGACCTGCCAGGCGTGTGTGCGGCCGCCGCCGGGATACCCCTGCGTGCCCACGTCAACGATCCGTGCGCCCGCCGCCCGCAGCGCATGGTCGTAGGCGTTGCGGTGGCCCGCCTGCACGAGGATCTCGTTGGGCATGCCGTCGGTGAAGGGCAGCTGGTCGATCCGGACGGGGTCGACGCCGGCCGCCCGTGCCTCCTCGGCGATCCGCGTCAGCAGCGTCGACTTGCCGACGCCGCCGGGCCCGTGGACGAAGAGCACCGCCCACGGCGGATCGTCGGAGGCGAGCGCCTCGCGGACCAGCTCGAGCTCGGCTCGCCGGCCGACGAAGCGGCGCCGGCGCGCGGCCTCCAGGCGCGAGGCGAGCGTCGCGGGCTGACGGGAGACATGCGTGTCCATCGGGTCAGCGCCGATCCTACGCCCGCTCGCCGTCGCCGTGGAAGCGCCGGAGGCGCTGGTACGCTCGGAGCACAGCTCCTTTAACCCGGTCCCGTGAGGCCAGGAAGGACGGACAGATGCCAGACCACAAGATCGTCCTCGATCGGGACGACATGCGCCGCACGCTCGTGCGGATCGCGCACGAGATCGTCGAGAAGAACGCCGAGCCCGAAGAGCTCGCCCTGGTGGGGATCCACCGCCGCGGCGCCTTCCTCGCCGCCCGCCTGAAGCGCCTCGTCGACGACCTGCTCGAGGCCGACGTCCCGCTCGGCGACGTCGACATCTCCTTCTACCGCGACGACGTCGAGACGCGCACCGAGGAGCCGGAGGTCCACGCCTCGCACCTCGACTTCGACGTCGACGGGCGCACCGTCGTGATCGTCGACGACGTGCTCTACACCGGCCGCACCGTGCGCGCGGCGATCGAGGCGCTCTTCGACTACGGGCGCCCCGCGCGCGTCCAGCTCGCCGTGGTCGCCGACCGCGGCCACCGCGAGCTCCCGATCCGGCCCGACTACGTCGGCAAGAACCTCCCGACGGCCCGCTCAGAGCGCGTCAACGTGCGCGTCGAGGAGCTCGACGGCGTCGACGAGGTCACCATCTCCGAGCTCGAGGAGGCTCTCGCCTGATGCGCCATCTGCTCTCGATCGAGGACCTCGACCGCGACGGCATCGAGCGCATCCTCGCCCGCGCCGCCTCGTTCGCCGAGGTCTCCGGCCGCGAGATCAAGAAGCTGCCGACGCTCCGCGGCCGGCGCGTGCTCAACCTCTTCTACGAGAACTCGACGCGTACCCGGTCGAGCTTCGAGATCGCCGCCAAGACCCTCAGCGCCGACGTCACGAACTTCAGCCCGAGCGGCTCGAGCGTCGAGAAGGGCGAGTCGCTCAAGGACACCGTCCAGACGCTCTCGGCCTACGACCCGGCGGCGATCGTCATCCGCCATCCGCACGCCGGCGCCGCCGCGCTCGTCTCGCGCTGGACGGCGGCGTCGATCGTCAACGCCGGCGACGGCAAGCACGAGCACCCGACCCAGGCGCTGCTCGACGTCTTCACGCTCACGCGCCGGATCGGCTCGCTCGACGGCAAGCGCATCTGGATCGTCGGCGACGTCGAGCACTCGCGCGTCGCGCGCTCCGACATCCAGGCGTTCACGAAGATGGGCGCTCACGTGACGGTCTGCGGCCCGCCGACGCTCATCCCGCGCGGGATCGAGGCGCTCGGCTGCGACGTGCGCTTCTCGCTGGAGGACCTGCGCGAGGCCGACGTCGTCTACACGCTGCGGATGCAGAACGAGCGCATGCAGGACGCGTTCGTCCCGTCGCTGCGCGAGTACGTCGCCCAGTACCAGGTCAACGGCCGGCGCCTGAGCCCGCGCCAGGTGCTCATGCACCCAGGGCCGGTCAACCGCGGCGTCGAGCTCTCCGGCGACGTCGTCGACTCGCCGCAGGCCGTCATCACCGCGCAGGTCGAAGCCGGCGTCGTCGTCCGGATGGCGGTGCTCTACGAGATCCTCGCCGGCGCCCGCTCGGGCGCGCCGGCGCCCGCGACGCCGGGGCCGGTGCTCGCATGACCGCGCTGCACGACCCGCGCCTCAGCTCGATCGACGGACCGCCGGCCGACCTCGTCATCCGCCGCGCGCACGTGCTCGACCCGAACGCGTCGATCGACGCGCCGCACGACGTCGTGGTGCGCGACGGTCGCATCGCCGAGATCGCCGCGCCGGGCAGCGCGGAGGCGCCCGCCGGCACCGAGGAGGTCGACGGCGAGGGGCGGCACCTGTTCCCCGGCTTCGTCGACCCGCACGTGCATCTGCGCACCCCCGGCCAGGAGCACAAGGAGGACCTCGAGACCGGCACTCGCGCCGCGGCCGCCGGCGGCTACTGCGCCGTCGTGGCGATGCCGAACACCGACCCGGTGCTCGACTCGGCGCCGCTGCTGCGCTCGCTGCGCGACCAGGCCGCACGCGAGGCCCGCATCCCCGTCGGCTTCATGCCGGCGATCACCGTCGGCCTGCGCGGCGCGGTGATGACCGAGATGGCGGAGCTGCGCGCCGAGGGCGCGCTCGGCTTCACCGACGACGGCAAGCCGGTGGTCGAGGCGGGGATGCTCCGCAAGGCGCTGCGCTACCAGAAGCTCGTCGGCGGCGTGATCGCCCTGCACGAGGAGGATCCGTCGCTGTCGGGCGACGGCGTCATGCACGAGGGCGCCGTCTCGGCGCGGCTCGGCCTGGCCGGGATCCCGTCGCTGAGCGAGTCGACGATGGTCGCCCGCGACGCGGCGCTCGCCCTCGACGAGGACGCGCGGGTGCACTTCCAGCACCTCAGCGCACGCGAGTCGGTCGAGGCGGTCGCCGCCGCCAAGGCCGCGGGGGCGAAGGTCTCGGGCGAGGCCTCGCCGCACCACCTGCTGCTCACCGACGAGGCGGTGCTGTCGCTCGACACGCGCATGAAGATGAACCCGCCGCTGCGCACGGAGGCCGACCGCCAGGCCGTCATCGCCGGCTTGCGCGACGGCACGCTCGAGTGCATCGCCACCGACCACGCCCCGCACGCGCGCGACGAGAAGGACGTGCCGTTCGAGGCCGCGCCGATGGGCACGACCGGCCTGGAGACCGCGTTCGCGGCCGTCTACACCGAGCTGGTCAAGCCGGGCGTGCTGCCGCTGGCGCTCGTCGTCGAGCGGCTGACGGCCGGCGCGCGGCTCATGGACCTGCCGACGCCGCGGATCGCGGTCGGCGAGCCGGCCAACGTCTGCCTCGTCGACCTCGCCGCCCGCTGGCAGGTGGGCGAGGCGGGCTACGAGTCGCGCTCGGAGAACTGCTGCTTCGCCGGGCGGACCTTCGAGGGCCGGGTGCTGCTCACCGTCGCCGCCGGCAACGTCGCCTACCGGGAGCGGTCCTTCGCCGTGAGCGCCGCATGAGCGCCCCGCTGCTGGAGCGCGGCCGGACCGCGCTGCTCGTCGTCGACGTGCAGGAGGGCTTCCGGCCGGTCATCGACCGCTTCGACGAGGTCGCCCGGGCGACCGCGATCCTCGTGCAGGGCGCCCGGGCGCTCGGCCTGCCGATGATCGTCACCGAGCAGTACCCGAAGGGCCTCGGCCCGACGATCCCGGAGGTGGCCGAGCACCTCGACGGCGTCGACCGCCTGGAGAAGACCGCGTTCCCGGCGACCGAGGCCGACGGCTTCGACCTCGCCGGCCGCGACCAGGTGCTGGTCTGCGGGATCGAGACGCACATCTGCGTGCACCAGTCGGCCGCGCGGCTGCTGGCCGCCGGCGCGGAGGTGCAGGTCGTCCAGGACGCGGTCTCCTCGCGCACGCCGGCCAACCGCGAGGTCGGCCTGCGCCGCATCGAGGAGGCGGGCGGCCGGCGCACGAGCGTGGAGATGGCGCTGTTCGAGCTGCTCGGCGGCGCCGGGACGGACGAGTTCAAGACGATCCAGAGGCTCATCAAGTGACCGCTTACGTGTTGTTGGAGGACGGGACGCGCTTCGACGGCGAGGCCGTCGGGGCCGGCGGCCACACCACCGGCGAGGTCGTCTTCACGACCGGCATGGCCGGCTACCAGGAGTCGGTGACCGACCCCTCGTACCGCCGCCAGATCATCGTCTTCACCTATCCGCACATCGGCAACTACGGCGTGCGCGAGCGGGCGATGGAGTCCGGCGCCGCGCACGCCCGCGGCGTCGTGATGCGCTCGGCGATCAACCACGCCGAGGCGCCCGGCGCCGAGGGCGGCTGGCTGGACTGGCTGGCGTCGCAGGGGCTGCCGGCGATCACCGGCGTCGACACGCGCGCGCTGGTGCGCCACCTGCGCGACCGCGGCTCCATGCGCGGCGGCATCTTCCCCGGGACGATGGCGACCGACGAGGCGATGGCGCTCGTGCAGGCCGAGGAGCCGATGGCCGGGCTCGACCTCGCCTGCGAGGTGACGCCGAGCGAGCCGGTCCTGCTCGGCGGCGACAACGACGGCCCGCGGATCGTCGCGATCGACACCGGCATCAAGCGCTCGATCGTCGACAACCTCGTCGCGCGGGGCGCGCGCGTGGAGCTGCATCCGTGCGGGTCGAGCGCCGGCGAGCTGCTGGCGCGCGACCCCGACGCGTTCTTCCTGGCCAACGGGCCCGGCGATCCGGCCGCCCTGGACCACGTCGTCGCGACCGTGCGCGAGCTGATCGGCAAGCGGCCGACGTTCGGCATCTGCATGGGCCATCAGCTCATGTGCCGGGCGGTCGGCCTGGAGACCTACAAGCTGCCGTTCGGCCACCGCGGCGGCAACCACCCCGTCAAGGACCTCGAGACGGGCAAGGTCGAGATCACCTCGCAGAACCACGGCTTCGCGGTGCTCGGGCCGGGCGGCGCGAGGACGATCGACGCCGACGAGCCCGTGCGCTGGGAGACCGACTTCGGCGCCGCCCAGCTGTCGCACCTCAACCTCTACGACCGCACCGTCGAGGGGCTCACGCTGCTCGACGTCCTGGGCGGCACCGTCCAGTACCACCCCGAGGCCGGCCCCGGCCCGAACGACTCGCTGTACCTCTTCGACCGCTTCCTGGAGCAGATCGCCAATGCCGCGTAGGGACGACATCCACAAGATCCTCGTCCTCGGCTCGGGGCCGATCGTGATCGGCCAGGCGGCCGAGTTCGACTACTCCGGCGTGCAGGCCTGCAAGGTGCTGCTCGAGGAGGGCTACGAGGTCGTGCTCGTCAACTCGAACCCGGCGACGATCATGACCGACCCCGAGTTCGCGACGGCGACCTACATCGAGCCGCTGCTGCCCGGCCCGGTCACGCAGATCATCGCCAAGGAGCGCCCGGACGCGCTCCTGCCGACGCTCGGCGGCCAGACCGCGCTGAACCTCGCGCGCACGCTGTACGAGGACGGGACGCTCGAGCGCCACGGCGTCGAGCTGATCGGCGCCAACTACGAGGCGATCGGCAAGGCCGAGGACCGCGACCTCTTCCGCCAGACGATGGAGGAGGCGGGGCTGAAGATGCCCGCCAGCGCGATCGCCACGTCGGTCGACCAGGCGATGGAGGTCGCCGAGGACATCGGCCTGCCGATCATCATCCGCCCGGCGTTCACGCTCGGCGGCCAGGGCGGCGGCGTCGCGCACACGCGCGAGGAGCTGCGCACGATCGCCGCGCGCGGCATCGCCGCCTCGCCGATCGGCCAGATCCTGCTCGACCAGTCCGTCCTCGGGTGGGGCGAGTTCGAGCTCGAGGTGATGCGCGACCGCAACGACAACTGCGTGATCGTCTGCTCGATCGAGAACGTCGACCCGATGGGCGTCCACACGGGCGACTCCGTCACGGTCGCCCCGCAGCAGTCGCTGCCCGACCGGCTCTACCAGGTGCTGCGCGACCAGGCGTTCAAGGTGATCCGGGCGGTCGGCGTGGAGACCGGCGGCTCGAACGTGCAGTTCGCGGTCAACCCGGCGACCGAGGAGGTGCTGGTCATCGAGATGAACCCGCGCGTCTCGCGGTCGAGCGCGCTGGCCTCGAAGGCCACCGGGTTCCCGATCGCCAAGATCGCCGCGCGCCTCGCCGTCGGCTACGCGCTCGAGGAGATCGACAACGACATCACCCGCCTCACGCCGGCCGCCTTCGAGCCGACGATCGACTACGTCGTCGTGAAGTGGCCGCGCTTCGCCTTCGAGAAGTTCCAGGGCGTCGACGACCAGCTCACCACGCACATGAAGAGCGTGGGGGAGGCGATGGCGATGGGCCGCACGTTCGGCCAGGCGTTCCTGAAGGCGATGCGCTCGCGCGAGCTGGACGCGGCCGCCAAGGTCGACGGTCCGCTGGAGGAGCTGCTCGAGCGCCTCGAGCGGCCCTCCTGGGACCGCTACGACGTCCTGCTGGAGGCGCTGAGGCGCGGCGCGTCGATCGACGAGCTGCACGCCCGGACGGGGATCGACCGCTGGTTCCTGCGCGAGCTCGAGCAGCCGGCGCGCGACCCGGACGCGGTCTTCGCCGGCGAGCGGACGTTCAAGTCGGTCGACACGTGCGCGGCCGAGTTCCCGGCGGCGACGCCGTACTTCTACTCCGGCTGGGAGCGCCAGGCGGCGCACGAGGTCGACCGCGGCGACCGGCCGTCGGTGATGATCCTGGGCTCGGGCCCCAACCGGATCGGGCAGGGCATCGAGTTCGACTACTGCTGCGTGCACGCGGCGATGACCGTCCGCGAGTCGGGTCGCGACGCGGTGATGGTCAACTGCAACCCGGAGACGGTCTCGACCGACTACGACACGTCCGACCGCCTCTACTTCGAGCCGCTCACGCTCGAGGACGTCCTCGGCGTGGTGGAGGTCGAGAAGCCGGAGGGCGTGATCGTCCAGTTCGGCGGCCAGACCCCGCTGAAGCTCGCGGCGGGCCTCCAGGAGGCCGGCGTGCCGCTGCTCGGCACGAGCGTCGACGCGATCGACCGCGCCGAGGACCGGGGGCGCTTCGGCGCGCTGCTGGCCGAGCTGGGCTTCCAGGCGCCGCCGTACGCGACGGCGCACTCGGTCGAGCAGGCGCTCGGCGAGGCGCCGGAGGTCGGCTTCCCGCTCCTCGTGCGGCCGAGCTACGTGCTCGGCGGGCGGGCGATGGAGATCGTCTACTCGCTCGAGGACCTCGCCGACTACTTCGACCGCACGAGGCCGGCCGGCGAGATCTTCCTCGACCGCTTCCTCGAGAACGCGATCGAGGTCGACGTCGACGCCCTCTGCGACGGCGAGACCGTCTGGATCGGCGGGATCATGCAGCACGTCGAGGAGGCCGGGATCCACTCCGGCGACTCGGCCTGCGCGCTGCCGCCGCACTCGCTGGCCGCCGAGCAGCTCGCCGAGATCCGCCGCCAGACCGAGGGCATCGCGCTCGGCCTCGGCGTCGTCGGGCTCATCAACATCCAGTTCGCGGTGGCGGGCGGCACGGTCTACGTCATCGAGGCCAACCCGCGCGCGTCGCGCACGGTGCCGTTCGTCTCGAAGGCGATCGGCGTGCCGCTGGCCAAGATGGCGTGCCGGATCATGCTCGGCGAGCGGATCGCCGACCTCGGCCTGCCCGAGGATCCGATGGCCGGGTCGCACGTCTCCGTCAAGGAGGCGGTCATGCCGTTCAACCGCTTCTCGGGCGCCGACGCGGTGCTCGGGCCGGAGATGCGCTCGACCGGCGAGGTCATGGGCGTGGCCGAGGACTTCCCGACCGCCTTCGCCAAGGCGCAGGCGGCGGCCGGCTCGGCGCTGCCGCAGTCGGGCGCGGTCTTCCTGTCGCTGACCGACGGCGACAAGGCCGCCGCGATCGGCATCGCGATGCTGCTCAGCGACCTCGGCTTCAGCATCGTGGCGACGCGCGGCACCGCGCAGGCGATCCGCAGCTACGGCGTCCCCGTCGAGACGGTCAACAAGATCGGGGAGGGCTCGCCGCACGTGGTCGACCGGATCGAGGCGGGCGACGTCAGCCTCGTCATCAACACGCCGACCGGCTCCGGCGCGCGCAGCGACGGCTGGGAGATCCGGCGGGCGGCGGTCGCCCGCGGCATCCCGTGCATCACCACGCTCGCCGGCGGGTACGCCGCGGCGCGGGCGATCCGCGCGGCGCGGGTCGGCGAGGCGCCGGTGCGGTCGCTGCAGGAGATCCACGACGGCGTCCTCTCGGCGCGGGCGTAGGGGCGGCGCGGCGCGGCCGTCAGCCGCCACTGGACACCCCCGGCGACCCGCTCGGGGGTGCCGCCGCGCCTACCACAAAACGCCTGCAAATGCGCTCAACGAGGGTCAACCAGCCTGAACAGCCATCGACCTCAAGTTGAGGTCGAGGCAGATTTCCACGCCTCGGCTTGATCGACCGTCGCGCCTA
>DASTRJ010000050.1:0-12605 GCA_035761245.1 Capillimicrobium sp.
GAGCTCGGCGCGCGCCTGCGCCTGCGCTGGGCGCTCGTGCCCCCGGAGGCGTTCCCGCTGTCGCCGGAGGAGGTCGAGGGCTGGATCGAGCTGGCCGGCGACCTCGGCGACGACGCCCGCAGCTCGCTCGACGAGGCGCTCTCGGTGCTCGGCGTCGAGGCGACCGGCGAGGTCGTCCAGGGGCACGCGGGCCGGGCGCTCGAGCAGCTCTCGCACGAGGTGGACCTGCTCGTCTGCGGCTCCCGGGGCTGGGGCACCCCGCGGCGCGTCGTGCTCGGCTCGACCTCCGACCACGTGATCCACCACGCCGCCTGCCCGGTGCTCGTGGTGCCGCGTCCTGACGACGAGGACGCCGAGTCCGGGGCCGGGGCCGGGGCGCGCGGCTGATCTCGGCTGCCGGGGCGGGCGTGTGGCGCTCCGCTCCAGTGAGCGTGCCGGGCGCGGGCGGCGTTGGAGGGCGACGAAGGGAGGGGAGGGCGCGAGCGTGCGCGCGCTCCGTTCGCGGTCGTGGTCGAGTTGTGCGCCGCTCTGGCGTCTGGGCTCGACAGGCGTCGCTGGGGGCCGGGGGTGCTCCGAGTTTCGGACGCTCTGCGTCGCAAACTCGGAGGACGTCCGGTGTGGGCACGTGGCTGACGTTGCTTCCGCCCGACGCCGCAGACGGCCTCGCTCCGCGGGCTGGCATGATCGGCTCGTGCTGCACCGCTTCCGCGCCACCGGCGCCGACCTGCCGTTCGCCGACCTGCGGCGGGCGCACGGCGTCGCGATGGAGGGCTTCTTCTGGCGGCTGACCGACGCGGCGGCGGGCCGTGCCGTGATCGTGCTGTGCGGCGTCAACCGCGACCGCCTCGGCCATCCGTGGGCGCTCGTCGGGCTGGCGGCGCACCCCGGGGGCTTCGTCCGTCACGCCGTGCTGCCGGTCGCCCACGCCGGCCTGCGGCGCTACGCGGTGAGCGCCGGCGACGCGCTGCGCGCCGACGCCCACGGGCTCGATGTCGACCTCGGCCCCGACGCGCGGCTGCGCGTCCGCTTCGACGGGGTGCGCGGGTGGCCGTCGACGCGCGCGTACGGCGGCCTCGGCATCGCCCACGCGCTGCCCGGGCTGGACCAGTACTGGCACCCGCATGCGCTCGGCGGCCGGGCGACCGGCCACGCCGTGCTCGGCGGCGAGCGCGTCGGCCTCCGCGGCGCGCGCCTGTACGCGGAGAAGAACTGGAGCCCCGTCGGCTTCCCGTCGCGCTGGTGGTGGGGCCACGCCGCCGACTTCGAAGACGAGGACCTGTGCGTCGCCTTCGCCGGCGGCGCGGTCGGCCTCGGCCCGGGACGGCTGACCGCGACCGCTGTCGTCGTGCGCGCGGGCGGCCGCGTGCTGCGGCTCGGCAACCCGGTGACGTCGCCCGTGACGGCCGAGGTGCGCGACGGCGTCTGGCGCGTCCGCGGGCGCGCGGCGCGCTACGCCGTCGAGCTCGAAGGCGAGGCGGACCCCGGCCTCGCCCACGTGCTGCCCGTGCCGCTGCCCGCCGAGCGCCGCGCCGTCCCAGGGTCGCTGCAGCACCTCGGCGGCCGCCTCCGGCTGTCGGTCCGCCGCCACGGCCGGCGCTGGCTGGAGGCCGAGTCCGCCCTCGCCGGGCTCGAGCAGGGCGGCCGCGAGCACGCCGCCGCCGAGCTCGAGCGCCGCGCCGCCGCCACACCGCTCGCCGCATAGCGCGCGACGTTCGGACGACGCCGAACCGCCGATCGCCGTGAGAGGCTGCCCGCCGCCATGCGCCTTCACCGATCCCTCATCGCCGTCCCCGTCGTCGCGGTCGCGCTGGCCGCGGGCGGGTGCGGCGCCATCGACGACCTCAAGGACAGCGCCGAGCGGCTCCAGCAGGACGCCGAGCAGCTGCAGCGCGACCTCGACCGCCTCCAGCGCCGGCTCGACGCCGGCGAGATCACCAAGCGGCAGTACGACCGCGAGCTCGAGCGGATCCTGCAGCGGGGCGCCGCCGGCTCGCTCGACGCGCTCATCGACAGCGACGCGGTCCCCGACGAGGTCCGCGACGAGCTCCGGCAGGCGCGCCGCGACGTCGAGCGGGACCGCCGCGCCACGCCGTAGGCCCTAGGGTGAAGCCGGTTGCCGCCGGCCGCCCGTTCCCAGATCGACCAGCTCGACGGCGTCCGCGCCCTCGCGGTGCTCGCCGTCATGGCGTTCCACGTGACCCTCGTCCGCGAGGGCTACTGGGGCGTCGACGTCTTCTTCGTGCTCAGCGGGATGCTCATCACCGGCATCCTGGTCGGCGAGCTCGACCGCACCGGCACCGTCGCGCTCGGGCGCTTCTTCGAGCGGCGCATGCTGCGGCTCTACCCGGCGCTCGTCGCCATGCTCGTCGTGCTGTCGCCCTTCGGCGTGCACCTCGCCCAGTTCGGCACCTGGCCGGAGTGGTGGGAGTCGGTCGCGGTCGCGCTGACCTACACCGGCAACCTCGCGATCCTCAACGAGGGCGTGCAGTACCTCGGCGCGCTGACGCCGGTGTGGAGCCTGGCGGTCGAGATGCAGTTCTACCTCGTGTGGCCGCCGGTGCTCGTGTGGCTGCTGCGCCGCGGGGTCGACCGCCGCGCGCTGACCGCCGGCACGGCGCTCGCCGCGCTCGCCTGCCTGTCGCTGTTCTGGCTGCTCGAGACCGACCCGCAGCGGGGGCTCGGCGTCGCCCAGACCTACTTCCGCCCCGACGCCCGCTTCGGCGAGCTGCTGTGCGGCTGCGCGCTCGCACTCCTGCTCTCGCTGCACCGGGGCGACCGGCTGCGGCCGGCGCTCGACCGCGCGCTCAGCGTGCTCGCCGTCGCCGGGCTGGCCGGCTTCGTGCTGGCCGCCGAGCTGTACGACCGCTGGGGGTCGATGGTCCCCGTCCCGGTCGTCGTGCTGGCGACCGCGCTCGTCCTCGCCCGGCTCGTCACGTCCGACCGCGCGCTGCTCTCACGGCTGCTGCGCCTGCCGCCGCTGCCGCAGATCGGCCGGATCTCCTATGCGATGTACCTGTGGCAGGTGCCGATCCTGTGGCTCGTCGAGTGGCGCACCGACAGCCAGGCGATCCGCGACGTCGTCTTCTGGGGCGGGACGCTCGCCGTCGCGTGGCTCAGCATGCGCTTCGTCGAGCGGCCGTTCCTGCGCCGCAAGGATCGCCTGCGCACCGCCGACGTCGCCGAGGGCATCGGGGGCCGCGGCGTCAGCAGGGCCCGAGCCGCAGCGTCCGCCACACCGGCGGGCGGCCGCTCCGGCTGACGCGCATCCGCACGACCGTGCCGTGCGCGCCGACCGGCACCGCCAGCCGCTGACGCGGCCGGCGGATGACGCCCACCCGGCGGCCGTCGGCGAGCACCAGCGCGCGGCGCAGCCCCCGGCGGTCGCGCTGGCGCAGCCCGACCCGCACGCTCGGGACGTCGGCCTCGAGCATCGCCAGGTCGACCGCGTCGGCCATCGCCTGGTAGCCGGCGAGGTTCGGGTGGAGGTGGTCCCCGGAGTCGTAGCGGTCGGCGAGGCGGTCGGGGTTGCCGGGCGCCTGCAGCGCGAGGTCGAAGTCGACGACCGCGTCGGCGCCGCTGCTCGTGCGGATCCACGCGTTGACCTCGCGACGCATCGCGTCGGCCTCCGCGTCGCCGTAGGTGTCGGACAGCGCGCCGCGTGCCGGCGGGATCGTGCCGAGCAGGACCCGCAGGCCGGCGTCGTGGCCCTCGCGGACGAGCTGCGCGAGCGCCCTCGCGATCTCGGCCGCGGTCGCCGACCGCGCGCCGATGTCGTTCGTGCCGGCGAGGACGAGGACGTGCGTGGCGCCGGCCTGGCCGAGCGCGTCGGCCTCGAACCGGTCGACGGCGGCGGGGCCGTGCTGCGGGATGATCCCGGCGGCGAGCAGCCGGTTGCCGGTGATCCCGGCGTTGACGACCGCCAGGCGCGGGGCGCCCGGGGTCTCGAGCAGCCGCCGGGCGAGCAGGTCCGGGTAGCGGCCGTCGAGGTCGAGGCCCGACGTGTTGGGCGCCAGCGGCGACGGCGAGCCGAGGTAGCCGTCGGTGTAGGAGTCGCCGAAGGCGACGACGGCCGCGTGGCTGGCGGGCGCCAGGACGTCGACGCCGGTGAGGAAGTACCGGGCGGTCGTCTCGGCGGTGTACGGGTCGCCGGACTCGTCGTCGACGTGCTCGCCACCGCCGCGCGCCGACACGTACGACGTCTGCTGGCCGACGAGGTGCTCCGTCGCCGGGCCGCTCTCGCCCTCGATCGACAGCGACACGGCCAGCGGCTCGAAGGCGTCGAACGAGAGCGCCACCGGGTCGCTCACGACGTCGTCGCCCGGCGGCACCGTGACGCGCCCCCGCCCGCCGAAGCTCACGCGCCGCCCGCTGCCGGGCACGAGCGACGCGCCGGCGAGGCGGATGCCGACGGCGACCGCGTCGAACGTCACCGGCTGGGTGCCGAAGCGGTTGGAGAGCCGCACGCGCAGCCGCTCGCCGCCGAGATGCGGCGTGACGATCATCCGCAGCGTCTGGTCCTCGAAGCCGGGGACGCGCGCATCGCCGGGCGACGCCGCCCACGTGGCGACCCAGTGCTCCGGCGGGCAGGCGATCGCGGCGCCCGCGGGCGCGAGCAGCGCGGCGAGCAGGCTGAGGGCGGCGAGGAGGAGACGGCGGGACATCCGTGTTCGTGTCGTCGGCGGGGCGGTGGCGCTGGAGCGCGTGTCGGAACACCGCGGCGCGCCCGGAGTTTCTCGCCCGCCCCGGCGGCAGACCCGGGTGCGCGCCTATCGTGCGATCGCGATGTCCGCGACCGCCGACCTCCGCAGTCGCCTCGGCGAGCTGACCCTGCGCGACGAGCACCGCCTCACGCGGCGCCTGGACGCGCTGCGGCGGCTCGACGACGCCGACGCGCGCGGCGAGGCGCTGACGAGCTTCGCCGCCGAGGTCGAGCGCGCCGAGGCGCGGATCGGGGCGCGGCGCGCGGCGGTCCCGGCGATCGCGTATCCGCCGGAGCTGCCGGTCAGCGAGCATCGCGGCGAGCTGCTCGCCGCGATCCGCGACCACCAGGTCGTGGTCGTCGCGGGCGAGACCGGCTCGGGCAAGACGACGCAGCTGCCGAAGATCTGCCTCGAGCTGGGCCGCGGGGTGCGCGGCGCCATCGCGCACACGCAGCCGCGCCGGCTGGCGGCGCGCACGGTCGCCGAGCGGATCGCCGACGAGCTCGGCGTCGGCCTGGGGGAGACCGTCGGCTACGCGGTGCGCTTCGACGACCGCTCGAGCCGCGACACCCTCGTCCGGCTCATGACCGACGGGCTCCTGCTCGCGGAGATCCAGCACGACCGGCTCCTGCGCCGCTACGACACGATCATCGTCGACGAGGCGCACGAGCGGTCGCTGAACATCGACTTCCTGCTCGGCTACCTGCACCAGATCCTGCCGAAGCGGCCGGACCTCAAGCTCGTGATCACGTCGGCGACGATCGACCCGCAGCGCTTCGCCGAGCACTTCGGGGACGCTCCCGTCGTCGAGGTCTCCGGGCGGACGTACCCGGTGGAGGTGCGCTACCAGCCGCTGTCGGCCGAGCCCTCGTCCGGCGAGGACCCCGAGGACGACGCGGACGGCCCGGTCGAGGACCGCGATCCCACCGAGGCGATCGGCGACGCCGTCGAGGAGCTGCTCGCCGAGCGCCGCGGCGACGTGCTCGTGTTCCTCTCCGGCGAGCGCGAGATCCGCGACACCGCGGACGCGCTCGGCGGCCGGCTCGGCGACGGCGTCGAGATCCTGCCGCTCTACGCGCGCCTGGCGACCAGCGAGCAGCAGCGCGTCTGGCAGCGGGGGGATCGCCCGCGGGTCGTGCTCGCCACGAACGTCGCGGAGACGTCGCTGACCGTGCCGGGCATCCGGTCGGTCGTGGACCCGGGGACCGCGCGGATCAGCCGCTACAGCGCCCGGCTGAAGGTGCAGCGGCTGCCGATCGAGCGGATCTCGCAGGCGTCGGCCGACCAGCGCAAGGGCCGCTGCGGGCGCGTGGCCGAGGGCGTCTGCATCCGGCTGTACTCCGAGGAGGACTTCGAGTCGCGGCCGCGGTTCACCGACCCGGAGATCCTGCGCACGAGCCTCGCCGCCGTGATCCTCCAGATGGCGGCGATCGGCCTCGGCGACATCGAGCGCTTCCCCTTCCTCGATCCGCCCGACCGCCGCCAGGTCCGCGACGGCGTCAACCTCCTCGTCGAGCTGGGCGCGCTCGACGCGAGCGGCTCGCTCACGCCGCTGGGCCGCCGGCTGGCCGCGCTGCCCGTCGATCCGCGGATGGCGCGGATGGTGCTCGAGGCCGACCGGCTCGGCTGCGCCGACGAGGTCATCGTGATCGCCGCCGCGCTGTCGATCCAGGACCCGCGCGAGCGCCCGGTCGAGCAGCGGGCGCAGGCCGACCAGCTCCACGCCCGCTTCGCCGACGACGCGTCGGACTTCATGGCGTACCTGAACCTCTGGCGCTACCTGCGCGAGCAGCGCGCCGAGCGCTCCGGCAACCAGTTCCGCAAGCTCTGCAAGGCCGAGTACCTGCACTACCTGCGGGTGCGCGAGTGGCAGGACCTCGTCGGCCAGCTGCGCGGCGCGGCGAAGTCGATCGGGATCACGATCAACCGCGAGCCCGCCGAGCCGCGCGAGATCCACCAGGCGCTGCTGGCCGGGCTGCTGTCGCACGTCGGCCTGCGCGACGAGCGGGCGAAGGGCCGGGCCGACTACGTCGGCGCGCGCGGCGCGAGGTTCGCGATCTTCCCCGGCTCGCGGCTCGCGCGCCGCCCGCCGGACTGGGTGATGGTGGCCGAGCTGGTGGAGACGTCGCGGCTGTGGGGGCGCGTGGCCGCGCGCGTCGACCCGGCGTGGGTCGAGCCGCTCGCCGAGCATCTCGTCAAGCGCTCGTACTCGGAGCCCCGCTGGCAGAAGGGGCGCGGCTCCGTGGTCGCGACCGAGCGGGTCACGCTGTACGGCCTGCCGATCGTGGCGGGGCGGACGGTCCCGTACGGGCGCATCGACCCGGCGCTCTCGCGCGAGCTGTTCATCCGCCGCGCGCTGGTCGAGGGCGACTGGGACGGCCGCCACGCGTTCCTGCGCGACAACGCCGCGCTGCTCGAGGAGGTCGAGGCGCTGGAGCACCGCGCCCGGCGGCGCGACATCCTCGTCGACGACGAGGCGCGGTTCCGCTTCTTCGACGAGCGCATCCCCGAGCAGGCGATCTCCGCCGCGCACTTCGACCGGTGGTGGAGGGACGAGCGGCGCCGCCGGCCCGACCTGCTGACGTTCACGCGCGCCGACGTCGTCAACCCGGACGCGCTCGCGTCGCTCTCCGGGCCGGGCCGGCCGGAGATCTGGAAGCAGGGCGACCTGGAGCTGCGCCTCAGCTACGTTTTCGACCCCGGCTCGGCGGCCGACGGCGTGACGGTGCACGTCCCGCTGCGCGTGCTGCCGCGGCTGCGCCCGATCGGCTTCGACTGGCTCGTCCCCGCGTTCCGGCTCGAGCTCGTGACCGCGCTCCTGCGCGGCCTGCCGAAGGAGCTGCGGACGCGGCTCGTGCCGGTGCCCGAGACGGCGGCCGAGGTGCTCGCGCGGCTCAGACCGCGCACGGAGCCGCTCGTCGACGCGCTGGCGCGCGAGCTCGAGGAGGTGCGCGGCGTGACGGTGCGGCGCGAGGCCTTCGACGTGACGAAGCTGCCGACGCACCTGCGGATGACGTTCTCGGTCGAGGACGACGGCGGGCGCGTGGTCGCGAGCGGGCTGGACCTCGAGCGGCTGCGGGCGGAGGTGCGCCCACGGCTGCAGGCCGAGCTGACCGCGGCGAGCGCGTCGGTGGAGCGCAGCGGCGAGCGGTCGTGGCGCTTCGGCGCGCTGCCGCGCGTGGTCGCGTTGCCGGGCACGGGCGACGCCGTGCGCGCGTATCCGGCGCTCGTCGACGAGGGCGACTCCGTCGGCGTGCGCGCGTTCGACGACGAGGCGCAGCAGGCGGCCGCGATGTGGGCGGGGACGCGGCGCCTGCTGCTGCTCACCGTGCCGCCGGTCGCGAAGTGGGTGCAGGGCCGGCTCGCCACGACGGAGCAGCTCGCGCTCGCGGCGGCGCCGCACGGCAGCGTGCGCGCGGTGATCGACGACGCCACCGTGGCCGCGGTCGACGCGCTGATGGCCGGCGGGGGCGCGCCGGCCTGGGACGAGGCCGGCTTCAAGCGGCTGCGCGAGCACGTGGCCGGGTCGCTCGCCGAGACGACGCTGGCGATCGCGCGCGACGTCGCGCGGATCCTCGGCCTCTGGCGCGAGGTCGACCGCCAGCTCGACCTGCTCGTCGCGCCGCAGGTGCAGGAGGCGCGCCTCGACATGGCGCGCCAGGTCGGCGGCCTGCTGTTCAACGGCTTCGTGGCGGCGACCGGCGCGTCGCGGCTGGGCGACGTCGAGCGCTATCTGCGCGGGGTGCTCAAGCGCATCGAGCGCCTCCCGTCGAACGTCGCCGGGGACCTCGACCGCCAGCGGGCGATCAACGCCCTGGAGGAGAGCTGGCGCCGCCGGCTCGAGAGCACCCCGGGCGGCTACGCCGGCCTGCCGGCGGAGGTCCGCGAGGTGCCGTGGCTGCTGCAGGAGCTCCGGGTCGCGCAGCTCGCGCCCGCGGTCGGGGCGAAGGGCCAGGTCAGCGCGAAGCGGATCCGCCGGCTGGTCGAGGCGTAGCCGCGGCGGCCGCCCGGCCGCTCAGGGCGTCGTCGCGGCGAGGTCGCGCACGACGGCGACGTACTCGGCCGGGTGCGTGACATGGGGGACGTGCCCCGCGCCGCGGATGGTGCGGACCTCGGCGCGCGGGAGCGTGGACGCCAGGATGTCGACGATCGGCTCGAAGAACGGCGGGCTCCGGTCGCCGCGCGTCAGGAGCACCGGGCGCTGCAGGGCGGCGACGGCATCGAGGTCCACGCCGAACGCGGCGGGGTCGCGAAGCTCCTCGGCGAACGTCGGGGCGTTGCGGACCATGACGGCGCGGTCCTCCGGGCCCATCGCCTCCCACGCACCCGGGCCCAGCGCGACCTCGTCGACGAAGCGCTGCGCCGCCGCCGTGTGCTCGCCGGTCTCGATGAGGTCGATCACGGGGCCGAGCGCATCGCCGATCGGCGCGTCCTCGAGCAGCCCGATCAGCGGCGGCTCGTGGAGGCAGAGCCCGCGCACGAGCTCCGGGGCGCGCACCGCCATGCCCAGCGCGATCGACGACCCGAACGAGTTCGCCACCACGTACGCGGGCGCGGCGCCGAGCACCTCGACGAGCGCGGCGAGGTCGTCCTCGTCGTCGCGGCGGGTGCCCGGCTCGGCGCCGTCCTCGCTGTCGGTGTGACCGCGGCGGTCGTAGGCGACGACGCGGAACGACCGGGCGAGCTCGTCGCGCACGAGGCCCCACACGCTGCGGTCGTCCCAGCTGCCGTGGACGAGCACGAGCGGCTCGCCCGCACCGGCGTCGTCGACCATCAGCCGGATGCCGTTCGCCTCGAGGAGCGGCATGAGCAGACGCTACCCGACCGATCACCCGCGGGCGGAGCCCGCGCGTCGCTTGACCGCCGCGCGGTCACGCCCTAGCGTCGCCGCCCTCATGCAGTTCGGAAAGGGCGCCGAGCCCGTCAGCCACATCAGCCAGGCCTACGCCGACCGCGTCGAGGTCCGCGGGCGCGACCTCACCGGCGACCTCATGGGCCGGCTCAGCTTCACCGAGTACTTCCACCTGCTGCTCACCGGCCGCGAGCCGACCGAGGAGCAGCGCTTCTTCCTCGACGTGCTGCTGGTGGCGATCGCCGAGCACGGGATGATGCCGACGAACGTCGCCGCGCGGATGACGCTCGCGGCCGACCCCGGCTCGCTGCAGGGCGCCGTCGCGGCGGGCATCCTCGGCTGCGGGCCCGTGATCCTCGGCACCGCGGACGAGTGTGCCGTGCTGCTCGAGCGCGGTCACGCGCGGCTGGCCACCGGCGCCCCGGCGCACGTCGTCGCCGGCGAGCTCGCCGAGGAGGTCCGCGCGGCCGGCGGCAAGCTGCCCGGGTTCGGCCATCCCGTCCACAAGCCGCTCGACCCGCGCGCGGAGCGGATCCTCGAGCTCGCCGACGAGCGCGGCGTCAGCGCGACGTACGTCGGGCTGGCCCGCGCGCTGCGCGACGCCGCCGCGAAGGCGTGGGGGCGGCCGCTCACCATGAACGTCTCGCTCCCGATCGCCGCCGTGATGCTCGACCTCGGCTTCGACGCGACGACGGTCAAGGCGGTGCCGATCCTCGCCCGCACCGCGTCGCTGCTCGCGCATCTCGCCGAGGAGCGCCGGCACCCGATCGGCTTCGTCATGGCCCATCACGCCGAGGAGGCGATCCGCTACGAGCCGGCGGCGGAGGACGCCCTGGAGTGATCCTCGCGCCCGGCGTCGAGACCCGCCCGTGGGCGGAGCAGCTCGCCGTCGACGACGAGGCCTACCGCGTCCAGCTCGCCTACCTGCTCGAGCGCTCGGCGTTCTACCGCGAGAAGCTCGCCGCGGCCGGGGTCGCGTCCGCGGCCGACGCGGGCGGACTGCGCGAGATCGCCCGCCTTCCGCTCACGGACAAGGACGAGCTGCGGCAGACCCGCACCCGCGAGAACCCGATCGGCTCGCACCTGTGCGCGGCGCCGGGCGAGATCGTCCGGATCTACTCGACGAGCGGGACGACCGGGACGCCGAGCTACATCCCGCTGACCGCCGGCGACCTCGATGCCTGGGTCACGGGGTCGGCGCGCAGCTACGCGGCGTCGGGGGTCGCGCCCGGCGAGCGGATCGTCTCGACCTACGCCGCCGGCCCGTTCGTGGCCGGCGCGGCGCTGCAGGCGCTCGAGCGGATCGGCCTCTGCCACGTCCCGCTCGGCACCGGCAACACCGAGCGGCTCGCGCGGGCGATCGAGCTGCTGCGGCCCGACGCGGTCGTGCTGACGCCGTCGTACGCCGCGCACGTCGCCGAGTGGGCCGCCGAGCACGGACTGGACCTCCCGGGATCGAGCGTGCGACGCGTGCTCGTCGCCGGGGAGCCCGGCGGGGGCGAGCGCGCCTTCCGGGCGCGGCTGGAGGAGGGCTGGGGCGCGCGCGTCACGGAGGCGATGGGCATCGGGGACGTCGGCGTGTCGCTGTGGGGCGAGTGCGAGGCCCAGGACGGCATGCACCTCGGGGCGCGCGGCTTCGTGCACGTCGAGCTGATCGACCCGGAGAGCGAGGCGCCGGTCGAGCTCGCCGACGGCGCCTCGGGCGAGCTCGTGCTGACCCACCTGCGCCATCGCGCCGCGCCGCTGCTGCGCTTCCGCACCCGCGACCACGTCACCGTGCGGATGCGCGCGTGCCCGTGCGGGCGGACCGGGCCGCGGATCCGCTGCGTGGGCCGCACCGACGACATGCTCATCGTCCGCGGCGTCAACGTGTTCCCGTCCGCGATCCGCGAGGTCGTCGGGCAGTTCGCCCCGCGGGTGAGCGGGCACGTCGTCGTCCGGCCCGCCGCGCCCGGGGTCAAGCAGGAGCCGCCGCTGCCGGTGACCGTCGAGCTGGCGCGCGGGACGGAGAGCTCCGAGGAGCTGGCCGGCGCGATCGCCGATCGCCTGCGGGCGGCGCTCGTCGTCCGCACGCGGATCGAGCTCGTGCCCTGGGGCAGCCTGCGACGCAGCGAGTACAAGACGGGATTGGTCGAGCACTCGCCGCCGCGAGCCGGCCGCACCGGCACGTAGCGAACGCCGCCGTCGGACAGCCGGGCTTGCTTCGCGGGCCCTCAATGTGCTTAGGTCGGCAAACCGCTCAACGAAGTACGGACACTGAAGGGAAGGTGCAGGGCATGCCGCTTTCGGCGGGGAACGCGGCAGAACGGCGGCACGGATGACCGTCGATCTGCGAGGCACGGTGGTGACGGCCGCGGCACGGAAGCCGCCGGCAGCCGGATATCTGGTGCAGGCGTCGCTCGTCGTCGAGCAGCGCCTCGCCGAGGGCGACGGCAAGGAGACCCTGCGCCTCGCGACCGGCGGCTCGGCGCGCGTCGGCGACGACGGCGCGTGGGCGATCCGGATCGACGTCGAGGGCGACGGCAGCCCGGTCGGCTCGGTCGACCTCACCGTCTCTGCGCCCGACGGCACGACCGTCCTGACCCGCACCCTCGCGGCCGAGCAGATCGCCAAGCCGATCCCGCTGAAGGTCGCCGCGGTCGAGGTCCCGGCCTTCGAGCCCGCCGCGCTCCCCGCCACCGGCGAGCGGCCGCTGCTGGCCGGCCGCGTCGTCGACGAGGCCGGGCGCGAGACGCCCGCGCACCTCGCCGTGGCGATCTGGGCGACGACCCGCGGCGACGACGGCGACCTGCGTCCGGTCGCCGTCACGGAGACGCAGCCGGGCGGCTTCTTCACCGCGCTCTGGCCGGCGGAGGCGTTCCGGCGCGCCGAGGGGCGCGTCAACGGGCTCGACCCCGTTCCCGTGCGCCTCGACGCCGACGGGCGGCTGCCGCGCGACCTCCTGCTCGTGCTCGACCTCGGCGAGCTGCCCGACGACGCCGAGTGCTCCTGCCACGAGGCGCCGCCGCGCGCGCCGGAGCCGGCCGACCTCGTCCGCAACCCCGCGGCGTTCT
>DASTRJ010000051.1:0-12991 GCA_035761245.1 Capillimicrobium sp.
GCTCGACGTTCGTGGCGAACCGGTTGAGCCCGGGCACGCGCGCCAGCGCGCGGTTGGCCGACCAGATCGCGGGGGCGAGGCGCTCGCCCGCCTCGCCGGTGAGGCTCAGCGGCAGCATGTTCGCCAGCCGCAGCTCCTCGACGCGGAACCCGTGCTCCTCCACGATCCGCCGCGCCGAGTCGAGCGTGTAGAGCCGGTCGTTCTCGAGCTGGCCGTGGTAGTAGAAGCCGGCGCGCTTGGCGATCCGCTCCAGGTACGAGCGCTCGTTGGGCAGCTTGTAGACGTAGAGCCGCCCGCGGGGGCGCAGCACGCGGTGCAGCTCGTCGAGGCTCCCCTCCGGCGAGTGGACGTGCTCGAGCACGCCCATCGAGAGCACCGCGTCGAACGAGCCGTCGTCGTAGGGCAGCTTCACCGGCTCCGGCGTGCGCGTCAGCTCGACGTCGGGGAACCGCTCGGAGCGCACGACCTCGCCCTCCGGCGGCGCGTCCGGGTGCCACTCGATCGACGTGACGTCGATCCTGCGCGCCTTGAGCAGGTGCGACATCTGGCCGTAGCCGCAGCCCCAGTCCAGCAGCCGACCCGGGCGGTCCGCCGCGATCCGGTCGGCCGCCGCCTCGTACTCGCGCAGCTGCGGCGCGGAGCGCAGGTGGACTTCGCCGCCGCGGTCGCGGGGCGCCGCGCGTTCGAGCTCTTCCTTGGTCGGCATCCTGAGAGGGATAGCAGGGAGCGGCGCACCCCGGCCCCTATGCTGCACCGCCGATGTCGCCGAACGCCTCCGCCGAAGCCCAGCGCTCGACGGCAGTCGCCGCGGACCGCGGACCCGCCGCCGACCGCTGGCTCGCCGTCGCCCGCGCGGCGGCGCTCGGCCTGGTCGCGCTCGCGTTCCTCGTCGGCCTCGTGGTCTCGCTCGCGCGGCTGATCGGCACGGCCGACCCGGCCGGCGTGGACGTCCCCGGCTGGCCGGTCTTCGACGCCGCCGCGATCGACGGCCAGTCGCTGTACCTCGGCACGCCGGACTTCCTCTGGCAGGACACCGACGACGGCTACACGTCGCTCGGCTATCCGCCGGTGCTGCCGGTGCTGACCGGGCTGCTCGACCACGTCCACCTGTGGCGCGGCTGGCCGTCGCTCATCAACGGCCTGGCCGGGCTCGGGTTCGTGCTGCTGCTCGCGCACACCGCGCGCCGCACCGCCGGCCTGCGCGGCCGCGAGCGCGCCCTGGCCTGGGCGGAGGGGCTCGGCGTCGGCGCGTTCCTGTGGGCGGCGGTGGCCGCCGCGGTCAGCCCGGCCTACTTCTACACCGACCGGCCCGACATGCTGACCTGGTGCTTCGCGATGGCGGGCCTGCTCTGCGTGCCGTGGGCGGCGCGCGGATCGCGACGCGCGATGACCGGCGCGGTGCTGCTGCTGTCGGCCGGCTTCCTCTCCAAGCAGACGTCGCTCAGCGCGCCGGTCGCGGCGGGGATCTGGCTCGGCGTGGCCGCGCTGCTGCGCGTCACGCCGTGGCGCACGTTCCTGACGTACTGCGCGGGCATGATCGCGGTGGTCGGCACGGTGATCGCCCTCTCGGCGCTCGCCACCGACGGCTGGGCGCTGCACTTCATGTTCGGCACGCCGTCGTCGCAGGGGTGCTGCGAGCTGAGCCGCGACTTCGAGACCTACGTCCGCCTCTTCTTCCAGGAGTGGATCGCCACCTGGCTGTGGATGCTGCTCGGCGCGGTCCTCGTGATCGGCATCGCCACCGTGGCAGCCCGGCGAGCGGGCGCGCTGCGCGGGCGCATCTCGCTGCGGCGCCTCATGGGCGGCGAGGTCGAGGTGCAGACCGCCGTGCTGCTGGTGCTCTTCGGCGTCATGGCGCTGGGCGGCGCGATGTGGGCGCGCAAGATCTACGGCGCGACGCAGAACCAGTCGCTCGGCGCGATGTGGGCGCTGGCCTTCCTCGTCGCGCTGGCCTACCGGTCGGCGTCCAGGCGGGGGACGCGGCCCGCGACGCTCGCGGCGGGCGCGGTCGTCGCCGTCGTCGCGCTCGGCCAGCTCGTCTCCGCCGGGAAGCTGCTCGACTTCCCGCGGCCGAAGCTCGACGTGGCGGCCGCCGCGTCGTTCAGCACGGTGCCGCCGGAGCTGCGCGAGTTCGCCCGCACCCGCGCCGTCTACCACCCGTTCTACGGCGACCTGAGCGTGCCGGGCGAGACGAGGTCGATCTCGCCCGTCTGGGTGAACATGTCGGCGACGCTGGCGGCCGGCGGCGAGATGCGCTGGGTGGTCGACGGGATCCTGAACCGCCGCTACGACGGCGTGTTCCCGTTCAACCAGGCGCTCGTCATCAGCCTCATCAACTCCGCCGGCGGCACCCAGGAGGACAACTACCTCTGGAAGCTCAACGAGGCGATGCGCCTGAAGTACCGGCCGGTGCCCGGCCTCCCCGACGGGGGGCGCGAGCGGATCCCGGGCCCGGACCCGGCGCCGTGGGTGCAGGAGTGCTTCGGGCCGTTCGGCTCCGACGACGCGGGCTGGCGCGGCCACCTCGGCGGCGGCTTCTGGTGCCCGACGGCCGACGGCTTCACGCTGCGCGACACGCCCGCGGACTTCTCGTCGCTGCGCACCCGCCAGGACGTCGGCTCGATCGGCGGCTCGGTCACCGTCGAGCTGCCGCGCGGCGGCACCGCCGAGGTGTTCGTCTCGACGCTGGCCGACGGCCCGCGCTTCGGCGTGCAGGCCCGCGCGGTCGCAGACGACGCGTTCGAGCTGCGCGTCACCGACGGCGTCGACCGCACGCCGGTGGGCGAGGCCGTCCGCGTCGACGGCGCGCCGCTGACCTTCCACCTCGAGCCGGGCGAGGGCGACCGCCCCGTCCTCGGCGCCACCGGTCGCGGCGAGGTCACCGTCGAGCTGCCCGAGCTGCCGGACGCCGCGCGCTTCGAGATCGGGGCGTCGAAGGGCAGCGACGCCCGCTTCGACCTCTCGGCGCTCGAGCTGGGCTGACGCTAGCCTCGCAGCCATGTCCGTCATCAAGGTGAACTGCCGGGAGGACGGCGACTGGCTCGAGGTGACGCTCGGCGCGGTGCGCCACGTCGGCTGCGCCGTCGTCGAGGGCGTCCTGACGCCCGAGCGCTGCGAGGAGATCCGCGAGAAGCTCTACGCCGTCCAGCAGGCGATCCGCGACGACATCGGCGAGGAGCGCCTCGCCCGCGCCGGCGAGCTCGGCGTCCTGCGCAACATGGGCGCCTACGACCCGTCGCTGCTCGAGCTCATCGCGCTGCCGGAGATCCTGGCGGTGGTCGACGCGACCGTGTCGGAGACCGCGATCCTCCACCTGCAGAACGGGTTCATCCTGCCGTCGAAGGACCCGGCGGAGTCCAACGGCCGCGGCTCGTTCCAGCAGAGCTACCACCGCGACTTCCCGCGCTACCTCGACGGGTACCTCGCCTCGATCAACACCCTGCTGACGATCGACGCGTTCACCCCCGCCAACGGCGGCACGCTCGTCGCCCCGGGCACCCACCAGCGGCCCGAGCGCCCCAGCGACGCCTACCTGAAGGCTTCCGAGGTGGCGGTCGACTGCGCGCCCGGCTCGATGATCGTCTTCGACTCGACGCTGTGGCACGCGGCGGGCGTCAACCGCTCCGGCCGCGACCGCGTCGGCATCAACCAGCAGTACACGCGCTCCTTCTTCAAGCAGCAGATCGACTACGTGCGGGCGCTCGGCGACGACGTCGTGCTCGCCCAGCCCGACCGCGTCCAGCAGCTGCTCGGCTGGTACACGCGCGTCGTCACGAGCCTCGACGAGTACTACCGCCCCGCCGAGGAGCGCCTCTACCGGTCCGGCCAGGGCTGAGGCGCCCGATGGCGCAGGCCACGCTCGAGCTCAGCGTCGTCGTGCCCGTCTACGGCTGCGCGGGCTGCGTCGAGGAGCTGCACCGCCGCGTCATGGCCGCCACCGAGGGGATCGAAGGCGGCGTCGAGCTGATCTTCGTCGACGACCGCAGCCCCGACGGCTCGTGGCCGAAGCTGCGCGCGATCGCCGAGGCCGACCCGCGCGTGCGCGCCGTCCGGATGTCGCGCAACTTCGGCCAGCACGCCGCGATCACCGCCGGCCTGATGGAGGCGCGCGGGCGCTGGATCGCCGTCATGGACTGCGACCTGCAGGACCCGCCCGAGCAGATCCCGCTGCTGTACGGCCGCGCGCGCGAGGGCCACGACATCGTCTTCGGCCGCCGCCGGCGCCGTGGCGCGTCGCCGTTCCGGCGCATCGCCGCGCGCACGTACTTCCGGCTGATGAACGCCTTCACGAACAGCAACCTGCAGGGCGACTACGGGACGTTCAGCGTGATCTCCCACAAGGTCGCGCAGGCGTACCTCGCGCTCGGCGAGCGCGACCGCCACTACCTCTTCATCCTCAACTGGCTCGGCTTCGCGCACACCGAGGTCGAGTACGAGCACGGCGAGCGCGGCCACGGCGAGTCGTCCTACAGCTTCGGCCGCCTGGTGCGCCACGCGCTCGACGGCGTCTTCTTCCAGACGACGGTCCTGCTGCGGTGGGTCGTCTACCTCGGCTTCGCGATCTCCACGCTCGGCATCCTCGCGGCCGCCTACTTCGCGATCGCCAACCTCACGGGCGCGAGCTACCCGGGCTGGACGAGCCTGGCGGTGTTCACGCTGACGATCGGCGGCTTCACGATCGTCAGCACCGGCATCACGGGCCTGTACATCGGCAAGGTCTTCGAGCAGGTCAAGGAGCGCCCGCTGTTCGTCGTCGACGAGCGCGTCGGCGCGCCGGTCGAGCACACCGAGCGCGAGCAGGAGCAGGAGCGCGAGCTTGCCGGGTGACGGCGCCGCGGGCGCGGGCCGCCGCGTCGCGATCGTCCAGTCCAACTACATCCCGTGGAAGGGCTACTTCGACCTCGTCGCGGGGGTCGACCTCTTCGTCCTGCTCGACGAGGTCCAGTACACGAAGCGGGACTGGCGCAACCGCAACCGGATCAAGACGGCGCAGGGCGCGCAGTGGCTGACCGTGCCGGTGCAGGTCAAGGGCCGCTACCACCAGCGCATCGACGAGACGCTCGTCTCCGACGCCGCGTGGGCGGAGCGCCACTGGGCCACGCTGACGCACGCCTACCGCGCGGCGCCGCACTTCGCCGCGTACGCCGGCGCGCTCCAGGCGGCCTACGAGGCGGCCGGGCGCCACGAGCGGCTCAGCGACGTCAACCGCACGCTGCTGGAGGCCGTCATGCCGCTCCTCGGCGTGGACACGCCGCTGCGCTTCTCGACGGAGCTCGAGCGGCCCGAGATGGGCCCGGACGTCGACCCGACGCAGCGGCTCGTCGACCTCTGCGTGGCGGCCGGCGCGACCGAGTACGTCTCCGGGCCGGCGGCGCGCGCGTACCTCGATCCGGCGCCGTTCGAGGCCCACGGCGTGCGCGTGCGGTGGGCCTCCTACGACGGATATCCCGAGTACCCTCAGCCGCATCCGCCGTTCCGCCACGACGTGACCGTCCTCGACCTCCTGTTCAGCACCGGCCCCGACGCGGGCCGCTACCTCCTGCGCGAGGGCGTGGTCGGTGACTGAGGACGTCCGCTCCGGGGTCGAGCGCTACTACTCCGACAAGGTCCGCGAGCACGGCGCCACCCACGCCGGGGTCGACTGGAACTCGCGCGAGTCGCAGGAGCTGCGCTTCGCCCAGCTCATGCGCGTCGCCGACCTGTCGCGCCCGTTCTCGCTGCTGGACTACGGCTGCGGCTACGGCGCGCTGCTCGACTGGCTGGAGGCGCAGGGCGCCGAGGTCGACTACCGCGGCTACGACCTCTCCGAGGAGATGGTGGCGCGCGCCCGCGAGGCGCATCCCGGCGCGACGTTCACGACCGACGAGCGCGCGCTCGAGCCGGCCGACGTCGTGGTGGCCAGCGGCATCTTCAACGTGATGGCGGGCGCCGGCGAGCCGGCATGGCGCGCCTACGTCGCCGACACGATCGACCGCATGGACGGCCTCGCCGGGACGGGGCTGGCGTTCAACATGCTCACGTCGTACTCGGACGCCGACAAGATGCGGCCCGGGCTGTTCTACGCCGACCCGTGCGAGTGGTTCGACCGGGCCAAGCGCCGGCTGTCGCGTCACGTCGCGCTCCTGCACGACTACGGCCTCTACGAGTTCACGCTGCTGATCAGAAAGGACCTGGGATGAGCGACGGCCGCAAGGTGGTCATCTTCGGCGCGACCGACTTCGCGCGCATCGCCGCGTTCTACCTCGACCACGACTCGCCCCACGAGGTCGTGGCGTTCTGCGTCGACGAGGCCTACCTCCCCGAGGAGCGCGAGCTGCTCGGGCGGCCGATCGTCGCCTTCGAGACGCTCGAGGAGACCCATCCCCCCGGCGAGCACGCGATGCTCGCGATGATCGGCTTCTCGGGGCTCAACAGCGTCCGCGAGCAGGCCTACGAGAAGTGCAAGGCCAAGGGCTACGAGATGATCAGCTACGTCTGCTCGAAGGCGACGACGTGGCCGGACCTCGACATCGGCGAGAACACGTTCATCTTCGAGGACAACGTCATCCAGCCGTTCGTGAGGATCGGGTCGAACGTCGTGCTCTGGAGCGGCAACCACATCGGCCACGACGCGACGATCGAGGACCACGTCTTCATCGCCTCGCACGCCGTCGTCTCCGGCCACGTGACGATCAAGGACCACTGCTTCGTGGGGGTCAACGCCACGTTCCGCGACGGCGTGACGGTCGCGCCGCGCTGCATCATCGGCGCGAACGCGGTCGTCATGAAGGACACGCAGGAGGGCGACGTGCTCGCCGTCCGCCACACCGAGCCGCACCCGAAGAAGAGCTGGGAGCTGAACTTCTGAGCCGCCGCTGGGAGCCGCGCGGCGTCCTGCTCGCGCCGCCCCGCCACGCGCCGTGGGCGCGCACCCACGCGGCGCTGCCGATCGTCGACGACGGGTGGCTGTACTTCTCGGCCCGCGACGACCAGGGCCGCGCGTCGATCGGCCGCGCGCCGCTCGGCGTGGAGGGCGACCGCCTGACCGTCGGCGAGCCCGAGCCCGAGCCGGTCCTCGGCCCCGGCGCGCTGGGCGCCTTCGACGACAGCGGCGTGACGGGCTCGTGCATCGTCGACCACGGCGGCCGCAAGCATCTCTACTACTCCGGGTGGTCGCGCGGCGTGACCGTGCCGTTCTACTTCTACGCCGGCCTGGCCGTGAGCCTCGACGGCGGCCGCACCTTCGAGCGCGTCTCCGAGGCGCCGGTGATGGAGCGCAGCGCGGTCGACCCCTACCTCACCGCGTCGCCGTGGGTGCTCGTCGAGGAGGGCCGCTGGCGCGCGTGGTACGTGTCGTGCACCGGGTGGTTCGAGGGGCCCGGCGGGCCGGTGCACCGCTACCACGTGCGCTACGCCGAGTCGGTCGACGGCGTGACGTGGCAGCGCGACGGCACGGTCGCGCTCGACTTCGCCGGGCCGCACGAGTACGCGTTCGGGCGGCCGTGCGTGCGGCCGCTGCCCGGCGGCGGCTACGAGATGCGCTTCTCGGTCCGCGGGGACGCCTACCGGCTCGGCGTGGCGCGCTCCGACGACGGCCTGCGCTGGCGCCGCGTCGAGGAGGAGCCGCCGGCGCCCGGCGACTGGGACGCCGAGATGGCGACCTACCCTGTCGTCTTCGACCACGAGGACGCGACCTTCATGCTCTACAACGGGAACGGCTATGGCGCTAGTGGAACCGGATACGCGATCGATCGCCACGGGGCGTAGCGATATGGCCTGGCTCTACGTCGCCGCCACCATCCTGCTGACCGTCTACGGCCAGCTGATCGTCAAGTGGCAGGTCAACGAGGCCGGCGAGCTGCCCGCCGGGATCGGCGACAAGGTCACGTTCCTGGCCAAGCTGCTGATCAACCCGTGGGTGATCAGCGTCTTCGTCGCGGCGGCGCTCGCGGCGGTCTCGTGGATGGCGGCGATGACGCAGTTCGAGCTGAGCCGCGCCTATCCGTTCGTGGCGCTGTCGTTCATCCTCGTGCTCATCGGCAGCGGCGTCTTCTTCGACGAGGCCGTCACGCCGCTGAAGGTGCTCGGGGTGATCCTCGTCGTCGTGGGGTTGGCCGTTGGCAGCCAGGGCTGAGACCGCCGACGCCGGCGGGTTCCGCGCCGAGTCCTTCGACGGGCTCGCCGACGTCGAGGACGCCTCGTTCTGGTTCCGCGCCCGCAACCGGCTCATCGCGTGGGCGGTGGGGGCGCACGCGCCCGGCGCGCGCTCGCTCCTCGAGGTCGGCTGCGGCACCGGCTACGTCCTCGCCGGCCTGCGCGACGCCTTCCCCGGGCTGCGCCTGACGGGCCTCGAGCTCTTCGAGGAGGGGCTCGCCCACGCGCGGGCACGTCTGGGCGACGAGGTCGAGCTGATCGCCGCCGACGCGCGCGACCTGCCCTACGACGCGGCCTTCGACGTCGTGGGGGCGTTCGACGTCCTCGAGCACATCGAGGAGGATGAGGCGGTGCTGGCGGCGATGGTGCGCGCGACGCGACCCGGCGGCGTGGTCCTGGTGACCGTGCCGCAGCACGCCTGGCTGTGGAGCGCCGACGACGACTACGCCTGCCACGTGCGGCGCTACTCGCGCGCCGAGCTGCTCGCCAAGGCGCAGCGCGCCGGGCTGACCGTCGAGTACGTCACCTCGTGGGTCGCCTCGCTGCTGCCCGCGATGGCGCTCTCGCGCCTCACCCGCCGCCGCGCGACCGAGCGCTACGACCCGCAGGGCGAGCACCGGCGCGCCGAGCGCGTCGGCGCGCTGCTCGAGCGGGTGCTCGACGCCGAGCTTGCGCTCGTGCGCCGGCACGTCTCGCTGCCCGCGGGCGGATCGCTGCTGCTGGTGGGGCGCCGTGGCTGAGCACGACATCCCGTTCAACCGCCCGTACGAGGTCGGCACCGAGGCGGCGCGGATCGCGGAGGCGATCGCCGAGGGCCAGATCTCCAACGGCGGCACGTTCACGAAGCGCTGCGAGGCCTGGCTGCAGGAGCACACCGGGACGGCGCGGGCGCTGCTGACGACGTCCTGCACGGCGGCCCTCGAGGCCTCCGCGTACCTGGTCGACGCCGGCCCGGGCGACGAGGTGATCATGCCGTCGTACACGTTCGTCACCACGGCGACCGCGTTCGCGGCGCGCGGCGCCACGCCGGTCTTCGTCGACATCCGCGAGGACACGCTGAACGTCGACGAGGCCGAGGTCGCCGACGCCGTCACGCCGCGGACGAAGGCGATCGTCGCCGTCCACTACGCCGGCGTCGGCTGCGAGATGGACGCGCTGCGCTCGATCGCGCGCGACGCCGGCGCGCGGCTCGTCGAGGACGCGGCCCAGGGGCTGATGTCGACGTGGCGCGGCGAGGCGCTGGGCGCGATCGGCGACCTCGGCACGATCTCCTTCCACGAGACCAAGAACGTCACCTGCGGCGAGGGCGGCGCGCTCTACGTCAACGACCCGGAGCTCGTCGAGCGCGCCGAGATCGTCAAGGACAAGGGCACGAACCGCAGCCGCTTCCTGCGCGGCCAGGTCGACAAGTACACGTGGGTCGACCACGGCTCGTCGTTCGGGCTCAGCGACCTCAACGCCGCCTTCCTCTACGAGCAGCTGCGCCACGCCGGCGAGATCACCGCGCGGCGGCTGGCGATCTGGGAGCGCTACCACGAGGCCTTCGCCGGCCTCGAGGCGCAGGGCGCCGTGCGCCGCCCGGTCATCCCCGAGGGCCGCGCCCACAACGCGCACATGTACTACCTGCTCGCCCCCGACCAGGCGCGGCGCGACGCCGCGCTGCGCGCGCTGCGCGGGGGCGGCATCGACGCCGTCTTCCACTACGTCCCGCTGCACTCCTCGCCGGCCGGGCGGCGGCTCGGCCGCGCGCACGGCGACCTCCGGCGCACCGACGACCTCAGCGGCCGCCTGCTGCGGCTGCCGCTCTGGGTCGGGCTCGAGCCGGCGGACGTCGACCGCGTGGTCGAGGCGGTGCACGCCGCGCTCGCGCGCCCGGCGCGGGTCGCCTAGCGGCGGGCGAGCGCGAGCACGTCGGCGACCTCGTCGCGCGTCGGCACGAGCAGCGGCAGCACGCGCGCGCCGGTCGCCCGGCGGTAGTACACGGCGGTGACCGCGAAGTTGAACGCGTAGGACGCCGTCGAGGCGAGCGCGGCGCCGACGTCGCCGAGGGTGGGGATCAGGGCCGCGTAGAGCACCAGCGCGACGGGCGTCGAGATGACCGCGGAGCGCAGCGAGTACTGCGGGAAGCCGCGGCCGTTGATCGTCGCGCTCAGCACCGCGGCGATCCCGAACAGCGCGACGCCGGGCAGCAGGATCAGGCCGAGGCCGATCGCGCCGTCGAACTCCGAGCCGTACAGCAGCGGGATGCCGACCGCCATCCCGGCCGCCACGATCGGCAGTGAGACGAGCGTCAGCAGCGAGACGTGGCGCAGCGACTTCTCCTCGACCATGTTGCGCTGCTCGAGCGCCTCGTCGCCGCCGGCGCTGAGCGCCGCGACGCGCGGGAAGATGACGTAGGCCAGCGTCTGCGGCGCCAGGAACATGACGCCGGTGACCGACACCGCGGCCGAGTAGCGCCCGAGCTCGGCGCTCGTGACGACGGCGCTCAGCACGAAGAGGTCGACGCGGTAGTTGAGGAACTGCAGCGCCGTGCCGGCGTTGGCGCGCAGGCCGAACGCGGTCGCCTCCCGCAGCGGCTCGGCGCCGTGCGGCGCGTCGGCGGCGCGATCGGGCTCACGGTCGCGGTCGCGGAGGTGGCGCAGCCCGTCGACGACCGAGACGGCCGCGGTGAGCGCGTACGCGGCCAGCAGGCCGACGAGCATCCCCGTCGTGTCGGCGACGAGCGCGCCGGCGCCGCAGCCGACCAGGGCGAGCGTCGAGACGAGCGCGGGCGGCAGCACGAAGGCCTCGTAGCGGTCGAGCGCGACGGCCAGCCAGCGGGCGTACTGCCACGAGATCAGGAACGGCAGGCCGGCCGCCGCGAGCGCCACGAGGCCGACGGAGAGCCCGCCGAACGCGTCCGGGGCGAGGATCGCCAGCAGCACGGAGAGGCCGACGCCGGCGGCGCCGAGCGCGATCGCGGCGAGCTGCGACTGCGCGAAGGCGTCGCGGGGGCGCCAGCGCCCGGACGCGACGCTCCAGGCGATCCCGTTCTCGAGGCCGAGCGAGGCGACCATGCCCAGGATGAGCAGCAGCGACAGCGCGATCGTGTAGGCGCCGACGCCGTCGGGCCCGAGCACGCGGGCGACGACGATCGTCGTCGCGAAGCCGGTGAGGGCGGTGACCACCTGCGAGACCCCCATGAGGACCGCGCCGCTGCTGACCGACCTCATGAGCCCTCGATCGCGAAGACGGTGAACTCGCCGGGACGCTCGTCGACCTCGCGCAGCCGGGGGTCGCGGCAGCGCGGCCAGAACGACGGGTCGGTCGCGCGGCCGCCGGTGGCGTCGGGCGTCAGGCGCCGCTCGCGCTCGGCGGTCAGGCCGGTCGCCGCCTGGGTCACGACGAGCACGGCGTACGGCCGCACGGCGGCGCACGTCTGCGGCTCGGCCCGCACGACGCGGTCCGGCCAGTAGAAGCCGAGCCGGCCGTCGCTGGAGACGAGGCGGCCGTCGGTCGCGCTCAGCGCGTCCGCGCCGGCATCGCGCAGCGCGGCGAGCGACGGGTCGGCGCCGGCGCGGGCGCGGTCGGGGTCGAACCAGCCGCTCACGCCGAGCGCCGAGATCGTGCGGGCGGCGTCGATCGACCCGTCGGGCCGGCTGCCGAGGCCGTCGAGGTTGCGCAGGTCGAAGAAGGCCACGGCGCAGACGATCGCGACCACCGCCCAGCCGAGCGCGGGGCGCCGCGCGGCGCTGCCGCGCAGCGCCGTCCACAGCGCGGCGGCGACGAGCGCGTACAGCGGCGCCCAGGCCGGCGAGAGGTAGCGGGTCTGGAACGGCGCCGAGGCGATCCAGGCGACGGCGGGCGGCAGCGCCCACACGAGCATCCGTGCGAGGTGCGCGCGCGTCGGCGCCTCGTCCTCGGGGCAGTCGCGCGCCAGCACGAGCGGCACGATGAGCGCCAGCGAGGCCACGACCGCGACGGGCCGGTCGAGATCCCACGGACCCACCGCCTGCCCCGTCCCCGGGTCGGCCAGGAACGGGAGCAGCCACGAGAGGACGATCGCGAGCGGGGCGGCGATCGTCGCGGCGAGGCGATGGCGGACGCCGGCGACGCGCGCGATCGCGTAGAGCAGGCCGAAGAGCATCGGCAGGACGAGGTACGGGCCGAGCCACTCCATGCCGGCGATGAACGAGCCGCGCGACTGCGCGTTGAGCTCCTCGTAAAGCGTGGTGACGCCCGCGGACACGTCGGCGCCGGTGCCCTGCAGGAACGACGCCAGGCCGACGCCGAGCTCCGAGGCCTGGACGGCGTCCCAGACGAGCGCGGCGGCGGCGCCGGCGACGATCGGCAGGCCGCGCCATACCAGGCGGGCGCGCGGGTCCGGCCCGATCGCGACCGCGACGACGAGCCCGGCGAGCGCGAAGAACGCCGAGGGCTTCGCGAGGCCGGCGAGCGCCGCGGCGACGGCGATCCCGAGCGCGAGCAGCGCCGCGCGGCGCGGGCTCGGCGGGGCGAGCGCGAGCGCGCCCGTGAGCGCGACCGTCGCGGCCACCGGGACGTCGGTCAGGCCGGCGGCCGCGCCGACGACGACGTCGGGCGAGCAGATCAGCAGCGCGGCGGCGATCGCCCCGGCCAGCGCGCCGCCGCGGTCGCCGGCCGCGATCCGCCACACCGACGCGACGAGCACGACGGCGAACAGCAGCGCCCAGACGCGGCCGATCCACTCGTGGAAGCCGAGGACGTCCCACAGCGCGCCCTGGACGACGTAGACGAGCGGCCGGTGCAGGTAGCCGCTGCCGATGCCGTCGAAGTGCAGGCCGCCGTCGAGGGCGATCAGGCGCGACCAGCGGCCGTAGATGAGCGCGTCGGTCGCGTG
>DASTRJ010000052.1:0-12605 GCA_035761245.1 Capillimicrobium sp.
ACGTCGAGGACCCGAGCGTCTACGTGCGCTTCCCGGTCGTCGAGGACGGCGGCCCCGCGCAGGCCGGCGACGACCTGCTCGTCTGGACCACGACGCCGTGGACGCTGGTCTCGAACGCCGCGGTGGCGGTGCACCCGGAGCTGACCTACGTCCGCGCCCGCTACGACCGCGGCATCGCGATCCTCGCCGAGGAGCTCGTCGAGCGCGTGCTCGGCGAGGACGTCCAGATCCTCGAGCGCTTCCGCGGCGCGGCGCTCGACGGCGTGCGCTACGAGCCGCCGTTCCGGTTCATCCCCGGCGAGGCCTACGGCGAGCGCGGCCACACCGTGCTGCTCGGCGACTTCGTCACGGCGAGCGACGGCACCGGCCTCGTGCACACGGCGATCGCCTTCGGCGAGGACGACTTCCAGCTGGGCCGCCGCTACGGCCTGGAGGTCATCAACCCGGTGCGGCTCGCCGGCACCTACGACGAGCGGATCGGCCCGTACGAGGGGCGGTTCGTCAAGGACGCCGACGAGGACCTCATCGAGGACCTGCGCTCGCGCGGGCGGCTGCTGAAGGCGCAGCGCTACGAGCACGCCTACCCGTTCTGCTGGCGCTGCGGCACCGCGCTCCTCTACTACGCGAAGCCGTCGTGGTACATCGCGACGTCGACGCTGCGCGACCGGCTGCTGGCCTCCAACGAGACGGTCGACTGGCACCCCGAGCACATCAAGCACGGCCGGTTCGGCGACTGGCTCTCCAACAACGTCGACTGGGCGCTGTCGCGCGAGCGCTACTGGGGCACGCCGCTGCCGATCTGGCGCTGCGAGGAGGGTCACATCCACTGCATCGGGTCCTTCGACGAGCTCGAGCAGCTCTCCGGCGTGCGCCTCGAGGACCCGCACCGCCCGTACGTCGACGAGGTCGCGTTCCCGTGCCCCGAGTGCGATCGGCCGATGCACCGCGTGCCCGAGGTCATCGACGTGTGGTTCGACTCGGGGGCGATGCCGTTCGCCCAGCACCACGCGCCGTTCGAGAACGAGGACGTCTTCGCGTCGCACTTCCCCGCCGACTACATCTGCGAGGCGCTCGACCAGACGCGCGGCTGGTTCTACTCGCTGCTGGCGATCTCGACGCTGCTCTTCGACCGGGCGCCGTACCGCAACGTCGTCTGCCTCGGCCTGATCCTCGACGGCGAGGGCCAGAAGATGAGCAAGTCGAAGGGCAACATCGTCGTGCCCTGGGACGTGCTCGACGCCTACGGCGCTGACGCCTTCCGCTGGTACTTCTTCACGTCGAAGCAGCCGTGGGACGGCTACCGCTTCTCGACCGAGGCGATCGGCGAGGGCGTGCGCGGCTTCCTGCGCCAGCTGTGGAACACGTACGCCTTCCTGGACCGCTACACGCCGGAGCGCGCGAGCGAGCCGACCGACCTCGACCGCTGGGCGCTGTCGCGGCTCGCCGCGACGGTGCAGGAGGTCACGGAGCGGCTCGACGCCTACGACGCCACGATGGCGGGCCGCGCGATCGCCGCGTTCGTCGACGACCTGTCGAACTGGTACGTCCGCCGCTCGCGGCGCCGCTTCTGGGACGGCGAGCAGGCGGCCTTCGACACGCTCCGCACGTGCCTCGTGACGGTGGCGCAGCTGCTCGCCCCGTTCACCCCGTTCGTCGCCGACGAGATCTACGACGACCTCGACGGCAGCGAGCCGAGCGTCCACCTCACCGACTGGCCGGAGCCCGACGAGCGCGACCTCGAGCTCGAGGCGGCGATGGCGGTGGCCCGCGAGACGGTGCGGCTCGGCCTGGCGGCGCGCAAGCAGGCCAACGTGAAGGTCCGCCAGCCGCTGCGGGCGGCGGTGGTGGTCGCCGACGGCCGCGAGCGCGCGGCGATCGAGCGCCTCTCCGACGTCGTCGCCGACGAGCTCAACGTCAAGGAGCTGCGCTTCGTCGACACCGCCGACGAGCTCGGCTCCTACGAGGTCAAGGCCAACTACCGGTCGCTCGGCCCGCGCTTCGGCAAGCAGATGCCGCAGGTGGCGGCGGCGATCGAGTCGCTCGACCCGGGCCATGTGGCCTCCGCGCTGCGCGAGGGGCGCACCGTCGGGATCTCCGTCGACGGGCACGACCACGAGCTGACGGCCGACGACCTCCTGCTGGCGATGCAGCCGCTCGAGGGCTACCAGCTCGAGCGCGAGGGCTCGCACGCGGTGGCGCTCGAGCTCGCGCTCGACCAGGAGCTGCGCGACGAGGGCCTGGCCCGCGAGGTCGTCCGGGCGGTGCAGGAGACGCGCAAGCGCGCCGGCCTGGAGGTCGAGGATCGCATCGTGCTGACGCTGGCCGGCGACGACGACCTGCTCACCGCAGCGCAGGCGTTCGAGAGCTACGTGTCGGGCGAGACGCTCGCCACGACCGTCGTCTACGACGGCGACCAGACGGGCGAGGCCGTGACCATCGAGGGTCGCGAGCTGCGCGTCGGCGTCGCACGCGCGTAGCCATCCGGCTCAACATCCGGCGCCTCGGACCGACAACCGGGGCGTGTCCAAGCGCCTCCATCACCTTCCCCTGGGTGCGAAGCTCGCCGCCTGCTTCGCCGTCCTGATCGCGCTCGTCGCGATCACCACCGTCTTCCTGCAGTCGAACCTGTCGACGCTGTCGAGCGAAGCCGGCCAGGTCCGCGACCGCACCGTCCCCTTCGACCAGGCGCTCGGCGTCTTCGCCGTCGAGGCCAAGTCGATGGCCAACGACGAGCGCGGCTACCTGCTGACCGGCGAGCAGGAGTTCGCCGACAAGTTCGCCGAGGGCGACGGCCTCGCGACGCGCGCGCTCGACGACGCGACGCGGCTCGCGCCCACCAGCCAGCTCCGGGAGGACGTCGCCTCCATCCGGCGCGAGTACGAGGCGTGGGCCGCGGCGGTCGGCGATGAGCTCACCCTCTACCGGACCGATCCTGAGCGGGCGACGGCGCTGAGCCTCGGCGCCAACCGCGACCAGCGCAACGCCTACGAGGATCTCATCGAGGCCGCCGAGGAGGATTCGGACGCCGAGGTCGTCCGCGCGTTCCACGTCGTGACCGACAAGACGAGCCAGACGCGGACCGTCCTGTGGAGCGTGCTCGCGCTGCTCGTGGTGGCGTGCGCCCTGATCGGCTGGGCGGTGCTGCGGATGATCCGCGCCGCCGTGGCGCCGGTGCTCGAGCGGCTCGGCCAGGTGCGCGACGGCGAGATCGCCTCGCTGCGCGCCGGGCTGGGCGCGATGGCGGAGGGCGACCTGACGCGCGACGCGGAGGCGACGACGCCGCCGATCGAGGCGCGCACGAACGACCAGCTCGGCGAGGTCGTCCGCGCGGTGGAGTCGATCCGCTCCGACGCGGCGACCTCCGTCGAGGCCTACAACAGCACGCGCGTCGGGCTGACCGAGCTCATCGGGCAGGTGAGCGCGTCGGCGGGCGGCGTGTCCGGCGCCTCGCAGGAGATGGCGAGCACGTCCGAGGAGGCCGGCCGGGCGGTCGGCGAGATCGCCGGCGCGGTCACCGAAGTGGCCGCCGGCGCCGAGCGCCAGGTGCGCATGGTGGAGTCCGCGCGGTCCACCGCCGAGGAGACCCGCCGCGCCGCCGCCGCCGCGCGCGAGGTCGCCGAGCGCGGGGCCGCCGCCTCGGTGGAGGCCGCGAACGCCATGGGCGCGGTGCGCGAGGCCTCGGCCGAGGTCAGCGACGCGATCCGCTCGCTCGCCGGCAAGTCGAGCGAGATCTCCGGCATCGTCGAGACGATCACCGGCATCGCCGAGCAGACCAACCTGCTCGCGCTGAACGCCGCGATCGAGGCGGCCCGGGCGGGCGAGCAGGGCCGCGGGTTCGCGGTCGTCGCCGACGAGGTGCGCAAGCTCGCCGAGGAGAGCCAGCAGGCCGCCGGCTCGATCGCCGGGCTGATCGCCGAGATCCAGACCGAGACCGACGGCGCGGTCGCCGCGGTGGAGACCGGAGCGCAGCGGTCGGACCAGGGCGCCGAGGTCGTCGAGGCGACGCGCGCGTCGTTCGCCGAGATCGCCGCCTCCGTCACCGACGTGTCGGCGCGCATCGACGAGATCGCGCGGGCGACCGAGGAGATCGCCGCGGTCGCCGAGCAGTCGTCGGCGTCCTCCGAGCAGGTCTCCGCCTCCACGCAGCAGACGAGCGCCTCGACGCAGCAGATCGCCGCGTCGGCGCAGCAGCTGGCCGGCACGGCCCGCGAGCTCGAGGAGCTCGTCGGCCGGTTCCGCCTGGCGACCGCGTAGGGCGGCGTTCGGGCCGCGGGGTGCTCGCGCCGCGCGGCCGCGGGGCGCCATCCCGCGCACGAGTGGCGATTCAGGCCGAGCTGTTCGGCGTCATTCGCCACGCGCCGCGGCGCCGGCAGGGGTTGTGACGCTTTGCGCTCGCTGGGCGGGCGTAAAGCGCCACACCCCTCGAACGAGGCCCGCGACCGCTCGCGTCTCGCGACGCCTAGGCCGCGCGACCGCCTGAGCCGCGCGACGCCCGGGCCGCTCGACCGCCTGAGCCCCGCGACCGCCCAAACCCCGCGACCGCCGCGTCCTGGGAGCCCGCGGACCTCTCCCGGGGCCGCACCACCCTTTGCCCCGCGAAAGCCGGCGCGTATGCTCAGACTCCTTCAATGGAACGGAGTCCATGTGTCGCGCCGCCTCGCCTGTCTCTGCCTTGCCCTCGTCAGCGCCGCCGTCGCCACGCCTCCCGCGCACGCGGATGACGCCTCGCTCGCCCGGACCGGTCTGACCGTCGAGCGCGGGCTCGAGCGGCTCGACCGCGAGCTCCGGCGCGCGGTCAAGCGCGCCGACGGCGATGGGATGCGGGTGCTCGAGCGCCGGCTGCCGGCCTACCGCGAGGCGCTGCAGATGGGCATGGCGGGGATCGCGTCCGAGACGCCGTCGACCGACGCCGGCCTCGCCGCCCAGCACCTGGTGCTCCGCGGAGGCATCGTCGTCGACGAGGCGCTCGCGATGCTCGTGGACGGCATCGGGCTCGTGCGCGAGCTCAAGCACGCCGACGTCGACGACATGACGCCGAAGGAGTTCATGAGCGCGCTGTTCAGCGTGCCGGCAGGCGCCGCCTTCGTCGACCGCGGCGAGCGCCTGCTCGCGCGCGGCTTCCGGGCCCTGCGGGCGCTCGACGCGGCGCCCGCAGTGCCCGAGGTCCTCTAGGCCAGCGCGGGCTCGAGCTCCTTCTCGAGCTTGCGCTTGGGGTAGGCGCCGACGATCGTGGTGACCGGCGCGCCGTTCTTGAACAGGATCATCGTCGGGATCGAGAGGACCTGGTACTTGGCGGCGGTCTGCTGGTTCTCGTCGACGTTGAGCTTCACCACGCGAAGGCCGCGCTCCTGCGCGATCTCCTCGAGGACCGGGCCGACGACGCGGCACGGGCCGCACCACGGCGCCCAGAAGTCGACGAGGACGGGCTCGCTGGCCTCGATCACCTCAGCCTGGAAGTTGGTGTCAGTGACGTCCTGGAGGGCTGCCATCGGTTCTCCTCGTCGGGGGTTGCCGGGTCACTATACAAAATGAAGCACCACACGGCTCGTGACGTACGTCTCGACCATGGCGCACGCGAGCAGCACCGGCAGCGCGATCGCCGTGCACACCGCGGCGGCGGCGCCGAGGCGGTGCCACGACCCGCTCCGCGCGCCCAGGACCCACGCCGCGAGCGGCAGGAAGATCGCGGTGAGCTCCGGCAGCGCATGGGGCGTCAGCGTCGCCAGCAGCGCCCACGGGCTGGTGCCGAGGCGGTCGGCGAGTGCGGCCGCGCCGCCGCCGGTGATCCACGCCTGGTTGGCGAGCGAGAACAGCGTCGCGGCGGCCACGAACGCCAGCGCGACGTGGGCGCGCCGGCGGCCCGACGCGATCCGCAGCGAGCTGCCCGCCACGAAGGCCGAGACGCACGCGAACGCGTGCAGCGCGAACGCGAGCAGGTTGCGGCCGAAGATCTCGAACGCCAGGCCCAGGGACGGCTGCGCGTCGATCCCGGGGAAGTGCGGCGCCGGGCCGCCCGCGCCGCGCACCGTCGCCACGAGCCCGGCAGCGGCGAGGAGCCCGACGGCGAGCGCGAGCGCGCCGGCCGCCCAGGGCCCCACGGCGCGCAGCGGCCGGCGGTTCCACGACTCGAGCGCCAGCCGCGTGTCGGCCCAGCCGAGCTCGAGGACGATCGACCGGCTCACCGGCTCACGACCCCCGGCGGCGCAGCTGCGGCACCAGCCACATCGCCTCGGTGGCGATCCGCCAGCTCATCTTCGAGCGGCCGTGGACGCGATCGCGGAAGACGATCGGCACCTCGGTGACGCGGAAGCCCTCCTGCACCGCGCGGTACGTCAGCTCGACCTGGAACGCGTAGCCCTTCGAGCGCACGGTCGGCAGGTCGATCGCCTCGAGCACCTCGCGACGGAAGCACTTGAAGCCCCCGGTGAGATCGCGCACGCGCAACCCGAGCACGACGGAAGCGTACGCGGAGCCGCCCCGCGAGACGAACCGCCGCAGCAGCCCCCAGTCCTCGACGCCGCCGCCGCGGACGTAGCGCGAGCCGAGCGCGAGATCCGCCCGCCCCGAGCGGACGGCGTCCAGCAGCCGCGCGAGGTCGGCCGGATCGTGCGAGAAGTCGGCGTCCATCTCGAGCACGTACCCGGCGCCGCCGTCGAGCGCATGGCGGAAGCCGGCGAGGTACGCCGGGCCGAGCCCCTCGCGGACCGTCCGGTGCAGCACCACCACCTCGGGCAGCTCGCCGGCGATCCGGTCGGCGATCGCCCCGGTGCCGTCGGGCGAGTCGTCGTCGACCACGAGGATCCGGAAGCCCTCCGGCGCGGCACGCGTCAGCACCTCGTGCGCCGCCCGGACGATCGCCTCGACGTTGGGCGCCTCGTCGTAGGTGGGCAGCACGAGCCAGGGCACGCCGGGCGGTGTCGCATGGTCGGGCATGAAGCCGGGGTACTGTAGGCGACCGCTCACCGTGCCGGACTTCTCCAACATGGCGATCGCCGCGGCCTTCGACGAGCTCGGCGACCTCTACGAGCTCGACGGGGCCGTCATCCACCGCGTGCTGGCGTATCGCAACGCGGCGCGCGCGATCCGCGACGCGCCGGTCTCGGTGAGCCAGCTCGCCCGCGACGGCCGCGTCACCGAGCTGCCGGGCGTCGGCAAGACGCTCGAGGAGAAGATCCTCGCGCTCCTCGACACCGGCACCATCCCGGCCGCCGAGAAGCTGCGCGCGAAGTTCCCGCCGGGGCTGATGGAGCTCACGCGGCTGCCGGGCCTCGGCCCCAAGCGCGCGCGGATGCTCTTCGACTCGCTCGGCATCGACTCGCTCGAGGCGCTCCGGGAGGCCGCCGAGCAGGAGCGGCTGCGCGGCATCCGCGGCCTCGGCCCGAAGTTCGAGGCCAGCGTGCTCGCGGCGCTCGACGCCGGCCTCGGCGAGCCGGATGCGGCGCCGCGCGTGCTGCTGCCCCGCGCGCTCGGCCTCGGGGAGCAGATCCGCGACGCGCTGCGCGCCCATCCGGCGGCCGAGCGCGTCGAGCTGGCCGGCAGCGCGCGGCGGCTCGTCGACAGCGTCAAGGACCTCGACATCATCGCCACGGCCAGCGACCCGGCGGCCCTGACGGCGGCGCTCGCCGAGATCGACGTCATGGAGTCCGCGTCGACGCCGGGCCCGAACGCCGCGCGCGGGCGCACGCACACGGGGATGCCCGTCGACCTCCGGGTCGTCGAGCCCGACCAGTTCGGCAACCTGCTGCAGCACTTCACGGGCTCGGCGGCGCACAACGTGGCGCTGCGCGAGGCGGCCGTCCGGCGCGGCCTGCACGTCAGCGAGTACGGGATCCTCGACGACGCGACCGGCGAGACGACGCGCTGCTTCAGCGAGGAGGCCGTCTACGAGCGGCTCGGGCTCGCGTGGATCCCGCCCGAGCTGCGCGAGAACCGCGGCGAGCTGCAGGCGGCGGCCGACGGCACCCTGCCGGATCGCCTCATCGAGGTCGAGGACCTGCGCGGCGACCTCCACATGCACACGACGGCCAGCGACGGCCGCGCGTCGATCGAGCAGATGGCGCTGGCGGCGCGCGACCGCGGCCTGGAGTACATCGCCATCACCGACCACTCCGCCACGCACGGCTTCGGCAACCACGTCACGGCCGACCAGCTGCGCGAGCAGATCGAGCGCGTGCGCGAGGTCAACGCGCTCGTCGACGGCATCGAGGTGCTGATCGGCACCGAGACGAACATCCTCCCCGACGGCTCCCCCGACTACGACGACGACCTGCTCGCCGAGCTCGACTGGGTCATCGGCTCGGTCCACACGAGCTTCGGGATGGGCGCCGCCGAGATGACGAAGCGGATGGTGGCCGCCTGCGAGCACCCGTGGATCGACGCGATCGGCCATCCCACCGGCCGCAAGATCGAGACGCGGCCGCCGTACGCGCTCGACGTCGACGGGCTCATCGAGGCCGCCGCGCGGACCGGCACGATGCTCGAGATCAACTCCGCCGGCGACCGCCGCGACCTCAACGACGTCCACGCCCGCGCGGCGCGCGACGCCGGCGTGCGGATCCTCGTGAACTCCGACGCCCACAGCGTCTCGAACCTCTCCGTCGTCCGCTGGGGCATCGCGACCGCGCGCCGCGCCTGGCTGCGGCGCGAGGACGTCGCGAACACGCTGCCGTGGGCCGAGTTCGCGCCGCTGCGCAAGCGGGCGCGGGCCCGGCGCGGCTAGTCGATCAGCGCGCCCGCGCTCACGTTCACCGTGGCGGCCGTCATCGTCCGCGCCGCGTCGGAGGCCACGAACGCCGCGACGCCGGCGACGTCCTCGAGCGTGGCGGCACGGCCCAGCATCGTCGACTCGGCGATGCTCGCGGCGATCCGCTCGCGGCCGGGGAAGCCCTCGGGGAGCGTCTCCGGCACGCCGCCGGTGCGCAGCGTGACCACCCGCACGCCGTGGCGGCCCAGCTCCATGGCGGCCTGCCGGCGCATCGACTCGATCGCCTCGAACAGCACCTGGAGGCTGCCGAGGTGGAAGCCGCGCACGGGGTGGCCGGAGCCGCCGAAGGCGAGCAGCACGCCCGAGCCCTGCCCGGTCATCTGCCGGGCGGCCGCGCGCCAGGTGAGGAACGTGCTGCGCACCGCCCGCACGACCGGCCCGACGTAGTCGTCGACGGCCATCTCCGCCATCGGCGTGCCCTGCACGACGCCGTGGCCGATGAGGTTGAACGAGACGTCGATCGATCCGCCCGCGGCGACGACGGCCTCGGCGTGCTCGTCGACCGCTCGCTCGTCGAGCGCGTCGAGCGTCGCGGTCTCGGCGCGCCCGCCGGCCGCCCGGATCTCCGCGGCCACGCGCTCCAGCGGCTCGGCGGAGCGGCCCGCCAGGAAGACCCGCGCGCCCTCGCGCGCGAAGCGGCGGGCGACGGCGCCGCCGATGGCGCCGCCGCCGCCGTAGATCACCGCGTTCTTGCTCTCCAACAGCACGTCAGACGTCCTCTCGTCGCAGGTTCGTCCTTGGGACCGTCCGCGCCGGCGGGACTCATCGGTCGTGGCGTCAGCGCAGCCGGAGCGCGCCCGTCGCGTAGTACTGGCGGGTGAGCCGGAAGAGCAGCCCGCCGTCGGTCTGCGGCGTCGTCGTGCCGTCCGCGCCGCCGCCGAACAGCAGCGCGACGACCCCGGCGTCGCGCTCGCGCTCGAGGTGGCGCCGGCTGCCCAGCCACCACTCCACGCGCGTGTCGCGGAACGCCCCCCACTCGTTGGGCAGCGTCGAGTTCCCGACGGGGATCTGCCAGATGACGATCGGACGGTGGGTGCGGCGGTGGAAGGCGCGCAGGTAGGTGGTGTTGCGCCTGAAGTCGAGCGCGTCCCAGGCCGAGCGCGGATCGCCGTTGATGACCTCGTTGAAGCCGGCGTCGCGGTCCTCGACGTCGACGAAGACGAGGTCGAAGCGGCGGCCGCCGGAGCGCGTGAACCAGCGCGCCGACTCCCGCGCGAGCGCCTTCATGTGCCGGACGGGCGGCTCCGAGTACGTCGGGTCCTCGCCGGTGCCCCAGATCGACAGGTGCCAGGCGAGCTTGACGTTGCGGGCCGTCCGGTTGCGCAGGCGCACGGCCTTGCGCGCGTAGCGGCGCGCGAGCTTCGCGGCCTTCGCGTGCTCCAGGTAGCCCCAGAGGTCCGGCTCGACGTGCGCGACGACGAGCTTCCGGCCGCGGGCGCGCCGCAGGAAGAGCCGGTAGTCCTTCCAGTAGGCGCGCATGGTGGCGCGGTTGCGGAGGTTATTGAGGTCCTTCTCGTTCTCGGCGCTCCCGGCCGCGGGGGCGGACTGCAGCAGCTGGTAGTAGGTGAAGACGGGCACGATCCCCGCCCGGCGCGACTCGCGGACGTAGTTCGACACGAACGTGCCGTTCGGGTTCCAGGTCGCCCAGCCGCTGCCGGTGTTCACGCCCCCGGCGAGGTACTGGTAGCGGAACCCGAACGGTGCCTGGCGCCGGAGCGCGGCCGCGCCGCCGGGCTGGTCGGAGACGCCGATCTCGAAGCGGTGCGGCCAGCCCCTCGGGAGCTTGGCCTCCGCGGGCGGTGCGGCGGCCCAGGGAACGACGAGGCTCAGGGCTGCGAGCGTGCCGAGAGCGCAGATCGAGCGATGCATGTCGCGCGGGACGCTACCCGCGGGGGTGGTTTCTCACCCCAGCAGCCGCGGGAGCAGCTCGCCGGCCACGCGCGCGTCGACGGCGGCGCGCCCGAAGCGCTCCGCCACCGCCGCGGCTGCGCGCTCGGCGTAGCCGGGGACCGGGTCGTCGAGCGCGGCGCGCAGCGCCGGCACGATGCGCTCGCCGACGAGCCGCGGGTCGAGGCGCTCGGCGATCGGCAGGGCGGCGTACGGGCCGGGCGCGCGGGTCGTGACGAGCTGGCAGCCGTCGGCGAGCGCCTCGAGCTGGGCGATGCCGTAGTCCTCGCGGCGCGGCGCGGTCACGAAGACGCGGGCGCGGCGCAGCAGCGCCCGGTACTCGTCCGGCGGCAGCCGGCCCGCCCAGCGCACGCCGTCGATCCGCTGGCCCGGCTCGGTGCCGCACACCCACAGCTCCTCGCCGCCGCGGCGCGCGGCGATCCACGCGGTCAGGACGAGGTCGAGCCCCTTCTTCTCGGGGTTGGCGGCGTAGGTGATCGCGGCGATGTCGCGCGCCTCGAGCGGCGCCGGCGGGCCCGACGGCTCGACCGGGATCGGCACCACGACCGCGTCGGCGCGCGGCTCCGGCGTCTCGGCGAGCGTCGTCTCGCTCACCGGCACGAGCACCGGCGCCTCGCGCAGCCGCCGTCGCTCGACGGCCCGCTGCCAGATGCCGTGCCGGCCGGGCCGGTTGGCGGCCATCGGCGCGTCGTAGCGGATCGCGCCCGGGCGCGGCCACAGCAGCGCGGCGCCCATCGCGCCGTAGACGACGGCGCGCGGCCGATGCTCGGCGATCCCACGCCGTGCGGCCGCCCGCGCCGCGCGCGCCCAGACGAGATCCGTCAGCGCGAACGTCCGCACGTCGCGCTGCGGCGCCGCGGCCACGACGGCCACTTCGGCCCCCGCGCGTTCGAGCGCACCGGCCAGCGCCGCGTCGGACGCGCGCAGCCCCGCGGTGGAGGCGAGCGAGACGAGGAGGATGTCGGTCCGCGGCGGCATCGCGCCCGGGATGCTCGCACGGGGCTCCGACCGCCGCCCTCGTACGCTACGCACCGATGGACGAACTCGACTGAGCGGTGCGAGGCGATCGCGTGGGGATGAGCCGGACACGAGCAGCGCGTTCCATCAGGGCGACCGTGGGCGTGGCCCTCGCCCTGGTCGTCCTCGTCTGGGCGTCGTTCGTCGTCGCGTTGCCGCTCCTCGCGTTCTGGGAGGCGCCGATCGAGCACTGGGCCCTGCAGTTGCTGCCCGGGGTGCCGGGCACGACGCTCGGCACGGTCGCGGCCTACTGGCTCATCGTCGAGCCGCCTGCCGTTGTGCCGAACGCGCGGGTGGCGCCGGTCGTCGTGGCGACCGCGCTGTTGTGCGCGCTGTGGCTCGTCGTCGTGCTGGTGCTGTGACTCGGCCGCGCGCCTCGTCCGGCGAAGCCTCTACGCGGCCGCGGCGCCGTCGACCGCGCGCCCCAGCGCCGGCGCGAGGTCGCCGCGATCGACGACCGCGACGTGATCGAGGCCGAGCCACCGAGCCATGAGCCGCAGCTCCGCCGCGAGCTCCTCGGCGGTGTGCGGCGGCGCGTGCTCCTCCGCCCACGCCGCCTGCACGCGCAGCGCCGACGCGGCGCGGTCGGCCTTGAGGTCGACCCGCGCGACGAGCCGGTCGCCCAGCAGGAACGGCAGCACGTAGTAGCCGTGCACGCGCTGGGGCGCCGGCACGTAGATCTCGAGCCGGAAGCGGAAGCCGAAGAGCCGCTCGGTGCGCGCCCGCTCCCACACCAGCGAGTCGAACGGGCCGATCAGCGCGCGCGCCTCCACGCGCCGCGGCACGCGCGCGCCGGCGTGCAGGTACGCGGGCGTGCGCCAGCCCTCCACGGTCACCGGCCGCAGCTCGCCGGCCTCGACCAGCTCCGCGACGCGCGCCTTCGCCGCGGCGGCCGGCAGGCGGAAGTAGTCGCGCA
>DASTRJ010000053.1:0-12324 GCA_035761245.1 Capillimicrobium sp.
AGCGGCGGCCCGCCGAGGAAGATCGTGCCCTGCTCGCGGACGATGACCGTCTCGTCGCTCATCGCCGGGACGTAGGCGCCGCCGGCCGTGCAGGAGCCCATCACGCAGGCGATCTGCGGCACGCCGAGCTTGGAGAGGTTGGCCTGGTTGAAGAAGATCCGCCCGAAGTGCTCGCGGTCCGGGAAGACCTCGTCCTGCATCGGCAGGTAGGCGCCGCCCGAGTCGACGAGGTAGACGCACGGCAGCCGGTTCTGCAGCGCGATCTCCTGCGCGCGCAGGTGCTTCTTGACCGTCATCGGGAAGTAGGTGCCGCCCTTGACCGTCGCGTCGTTGGCGACGATCACGCAGCGGCGGCCCTCGACCATCCCGATCCCGGCGACGACGCCCGCCGCCGGGGCCGCGCCGTCGTACATCTCCTCGGCCGCCAGGGGCGACAGCTCCAGGAACGGGGCGCCCGGGTCGCAGAGGCGCTCGACGCGATCTCGCGGCAGCAGCTTCCCGCGCGCGACGTGGCGCTCGCGCGCCCGCTCGCCGCCGCCGGCGCGGGCGCGCGCCAGCCGCTCCTCGAGGTCGGCGATCAGCTCGAGATGGCCCTCGCGCGGGCTCGTCGTCGTGCTCATGGCTCCACCGTCACGAGCGCCTGGCCCCGCGCGACGCGGTCTCCCGGCGACAGGTCGAGGCCGGCGACGGTACCCGCCACCGGCGCGGTGATCGACAGCTCCATCTTCATCGACTCCAGCACCACGAGGACGTCTCCTTCGTCGACCGCGTCGCCGTTGGCGACGGGCACGAGCAGCACCTTGCCGGGCATCGGCGCCTCCAGCGAGCCCGTGCGCACGTCGGCGCCGCCCGGCCCGCGGCGGTGCGTGCGCAGCTCGAGCTGGTGGCCGTCGCGCGCGATCCACGTCGTGCCCGCGCCAGCGTCGAACGCGACGGCGTAGCGGCGCGCGAGCCCGTCGAGCGACACCCAGACCGTCTCGCCGTCGAGGAAGCGCGCCTCCCACGCCCATGCCCGGTCGCCGGCCATCACGCGGCCCGGCTCGACGCGCACCTCGCCATGGCCGTCGACCGCCCAGCGCCACGGCCCCGGCTCGGCCGTCAGGCCGGCGGTGTCGCGCAGGAAGCGGGCGACTCCCGCGGCGGCCAGCAGGTCGCCGGGCGCCGGCGGCACGGTCTCGGCGAGCACGCGCTCGAGCAGACCGGTGTCCTGGTCGCCGGCGCGGACGTCGTCGCGCGCCAGCAGCGTGCGGGTGAACGCGGCGTTCGTCGGGACGCCGAGCACGACCAGCTCGGCCAGCGCGCGGTCGAGCCGCCGCAGCGCCGTCGCGCGGTCCGGCCCGTGCGCGATCACCTTCGCGAGCATCGGGTCGAACGCGGTGCCCACCTCGGTGCCGGCGCGCACCCCGGAGTCCACCCGGACGCCGGGCCCGGACGGCTCGCGATACGCGCGGATGGTCCCGCCGGCGGGCAGGAAGCCGTTGGCCGGGTCCTCGGCGTACAGCCGCGCCTCGACCGCGTGGCCGCGCGGCACGAGCGCCGCCTGCTCGAGGCCGAGCGGCTCGCCGGCGGCGACGCGCAGCTGCAGCTCGACGAGGTCGACCCCGTAGACGAGCTCGGTGACCGGATGCTCGACCTGCAGGCGCGTGTTCATCTCGAGGAACGCGAACGAGGAGCCGTCGCCGGCGGCGATGAACTCGACCGTCCCGGCGCCCTCGTACCCGCACGCGCGCGCCAGCGCCACCGCCGCGGCGCCCATCCGCTCGCGCAGCGCCGCGTCGACGACCGGGGAGGGCGCCTCCTCGACGACCTTCTGGTGGCGGCGCTGCAGCGAGCACTCGCGCTCGCCGAGGTGCACCACCGACCCGTGGCGGTCGGCGAGCACCTGGATCTCGATGTGGCGCGGCCGCTCGAGGTAGCGCTCCACGAGCACGCGGCCGTCGCCGAACGCCGCGATCGCCTCGCGGCGCGCGGCCTCCAGCGCCGGCTCGAGCTCCGGCATGGCGCGCACGACGCGCATGCCCTTGCCGCCGCCACCCGCCACGGCCTTGATCACCGCCGGGAAGCCGTGCTCCTCGCAGAACGCGCGCGCCTCGCCGAGGCCGACGTCGTCGCCCTCGATCCCCGGCACGACCGGGACGCCGGCCTCGCGGGCGAGGCGCTTCGCGCGCGCCTTGTCGCCCATCAGCTCGATCGCCTCGGGCGGCGGCCCGACCCAGTCGATGCCCGCGTCGAGGACCGCGCGCGCGAACGCGGCGTTCTCGCTCAGGAAGCCGTAGCCGGGATGGACGGCCGCGGCGCCGGTCGCCCGCGCGGCGGCGACGAGCGCCTCCGGGTCGAGGTACGACGCCACGCGCACGGCGAGGTCGGCCTCCTCGACGTGCGGCGCCGCCGCGTCGTCGTCGACGTAGACGGCGATCGACTCGAGGCCGAGCGCGCGCAGCGTCCGCAGGACCCGCCGGGCGATCTCGCCCCGGTTGGCGACCAGCACGGGGCTATGCATGCCAGTCGATCGGCCCGGCGACGAGGGTGTGGCTGCCGAGCGGGCGGCCGAGGACGCGCTGCGCCTCGCGGCCGGCGTCGAGCAGCCGGTCGAGGTCGATCCCCGTCGCGTAGCCCATCTCGTGCAGCATCGAGACGAGGTCCTAGGTGGCGATGTTGCCGGTCGCCCCCTTCGGGACGGGGCAGCCGCCGAGCTCGCCGAAGCTCGACTCGAACGACGTGCAGCCGGCGTCGAGCGCGGCGACGACGTTGGCGAGGCCCTGGCCGCGCGTGTTGTGGAAGTGCGCGGTGAGCTCCACCTCGTCGCCGAGCTCGCGGGCGGCCTGCTCGAAGAAGGCGCGGACCTGCCGGGGGTTGGCCATGCCGGTGGTGTCGCCGAAGCCGATCTCCTGCGCGCCGGCCGCCGCGAAGCGCCGCGCGATGGCGAACACGCGCTCCGGCGGCACGTGGCCCTCGTAGGGGCAGCCGAACGACGTGCTGATGACGCCCTCGCAGCGCAGGCCGGCCTCGCGGGCGCGCGGCAGCACGCGCTCGAGGCCGGCGAGCGACTCCTCGATCGAGCGGTTGACGTTCTTGCGGTTGTGCGTCTCGGACGCGCTGAGGAAGACGTTGACCTCGTCGAAGCGGTCGCGCAGCTCGAGCGCCGCGTCGAGCCCGCGCTCGTTCGGGATCAGCACGGAGACGGAGACCTCGTCGGGGATGTCGGCGCGCGCGAGCACCTCGCGGCCGTCGGCGAGCTGCGGGATGACGTCCGCCCGCACGAAGCTCGTGACCTCCAGGCGCCGCAGACCGGTGCGCGCCAGCAGCTCGACGAGCCGCACCTTGTCGTCGGTGGCGATGATCTCCGGCTCGTTCTGGAAGCCGTCGCGCGGCCCGACCTCGCGGACGCGGACCTCGGTGCCGGGCGTCGCGCTCATGCTCCCAGGGCGCGGGCGATGACCATCTGCTGGACCTCGTCGGTGCCCTCGCCGATCGTGAGGATCTTCGCGTCGCGGTAGAAGCGGCACACCGGGTACTCCTCGATGAAGCCGTAGCCGCCGTGGATCTGCACCGCCTCCTCCGCGCAGCGGACGGCGAGGCGCCCGGTCTTGAGCTTCGCCTGCGCGGCGGTGAGCGTGAACGGCCGGCCGGCGTCCTTGAGCCGGGCCGCCTTGTAGACGAGCAGCCGCGCGGCCTCGATCTCGGTCGCCATGTCGGCGAGCTTGGCCTGGATCGCCTGGAACTTCGAGATCGGCTGGCCGAAGGCGCGCCGCTCCTTGGCGTAGGCGAGCGCCTGGTCGAGCGCGCCTTGCGCGAGGCCGACGCCCATCGCCGCCACGCCGATGCGCCCGATGTCGAGGATGTGGAGGAACTGCTTGAACCCCTGGCCGCGCGGGCCGAGCAGGTTCGCCTCGGGCACGCGGCAGCCGGTGAAGGTCAGCGGCCGCGTGTCGGACGCGTTCCAGCCCATCTTGCGGTAGGGCTCGCCCTGCTCGTAGCCGGGCGTGCCGTTGGGGACGAGCAGGTTGGAGATCTCGTCGTCGCCGGTCCTCGCGGTGATCGCGACGACGCCGGAGAGCTCGGTGCCGGCGTTGGTGATGAACTGCTTGGCGCCGTCGATGACCCACTCGCCGTCCTCGAGCCGCGCGCGGGTCCGCGTGTTGCCGGCGTCGCTGCCGGCCTCGGGCTCGGTGAGGCCGAACGCGCCGAGCTTCTGCCCGCTGCACAGCTGCGGCAGCCACTCCGCCTTCTGCTCCTCGGACCCGAACAGGTAGATCGGCTGGGTGCCGAGCGACGTGTGCGCGCAGAGCGTGATCGCCACCGACGAGTCGACGCGCGTGAGCTCCTCGACGGCGAGCGCGTAGGCGAGCGTGTCGCCGCCGGCGCCGCCGACCTCCTCCGGGAACGGGATGCCCATCCAGCCGAGCGTGCCCATCTTGCGGACGATGTCGACCGGGAACGTCTTCGTGCGGTCGAGCTCCTCGGCCACGGGCGCGACCTCGCCCTCGGCGAACTCGCGCACCGTCCGGCGCAGCAGCTCGTGGTCGTCGGGCAGATCGAAGTCCATGCCCGTCTTATACCGAACGAGCGCTCGGAATTCGAATGACCCCTCGGAAACGCGTGGTAAGGTTGCGCGCGCGATGGCCGCCGCCCCGCCGACCCGCCCCGCGCTCCGCGCGCGCTACGACAAGCGCCAGCTCGAGGTCATCGAGGTGGCGGCGCGGGTCTTCGCCGAGCGCGGCTACCACGCCACGTCGGTCAGCGACCTCACGGAGGCCACCGGGCTCACCGCCGGCGGGCTGTACCACTACATCGGGAGCAAGGAGGAGCTGCTGGCGCGGATCTGCGACGCGCTCATGCAGCCGCTGCTCGACCGCGCGCGCGAGATCGTGGCGACCGACGCCGGCCCCGAGGAGCAGCTGCGCACCCTGTTGCGCACCTGGGTCGAGCACATCACCATCTACCGCCATCACATGCTCGTCTTCGCCCAGGAGCGCCACGTCATCGAGCACGAGCCGCACTGGCGGGCCGTGCGCCGCCAGCGCAAGGAGTTCCAGGAGCTCCTCGACGGCCTGCTCGAGCGGCTCGAGGCCGCCGGCGAGGTGCGCTTCGGCGACCGCGGCGTGGCGCTGATGGCGCTGCTCGGGATGGTCAACTACACGCCGCAGTGGCTGCGGCCGCGCGGCCGCCTCGGCGCCGACGAGCTCGCCGACGGCTACCTCGACCTGCTCCTGGGACGGCAGGCCGCATGACGGCGGGCCACGTGACGCCGCGGGTGCTGTGGACCCCGTCGCCCGACCAGGTCGCGCGGGCGACGATGACGCGCTACCAGGGCTGGCTCGAGGAGCGGCTGGGGCGCACGTTCGGCTCCTACGACGAGCTGTGGCGCTGGTCGATCGACGAGCTGGAGGCGTTCTGGGGCTCGATCTGGGACTTCTTCGAGGTCGAGGGCGCCTACGAGCGGGTGCTCGGGTCGCACGCGATGCCGGGGGCCGAGTGGTTCCCGGGCACGCGCGTGAGCTACGCCGCGCACCTGTTCCGCGGCAAGGACGACGGGGCGGTCGCGATCCGCCACGCCGGCGAGCTGACCGGCGGCGTCGGCGAGGTGACGTGGGGCGAGCTGCGCGCGCTGACGGCGCGGATCGCCGCGGGGCTGCGCGCCCAGGGCGTCGAAGCCGGCGACCGCGTGGTCGCGTACGTGCCGAACGTGCCCGAGGCGGTCGCGTCGTTCCTGGCGTGCGCGTCGATCGGCGCGGTGTGGTCGTCGTGCTCGCCGGACTTCGGGGCGCGCAGCGTCGTCGATCGCTTCGCGCAGATCGAGCCGACGGTCCTGATCGCCGTCGACGGCTACCGCTACGGCGGCCGCGACTTCGACCGGCGCGACGTCGTGGCGGGCCTCATGGCCGAGATGCCGTCGCTGCGCGCCACGGTGCTGCTGCCCTACCTGGACCCCGACGCCACGCTCGAGGGCACCGTGCGCTGGCAGGACTTCCTCGGCCCGGACGGCGCCGAGCTGCGGTTCGAGCGCGTGCCGTTCGACCACCCGCTGTGGGTCCTCTACAGCTCCGGCACGACGGGGCTGCCGAAGGCGATCGTCCAGGGGCAGGGCGGCATCCTGCTCGAGCAGCTCAAGCACCTCGCGCTGCACGTCGACGCCCAGCCGGGCGACCGGATCCTCTGGTTTACGACGACCGGCTGGATGATGTGGAACTTCCTCGTCGGCTGCCTGCTGACCGGCGCGGAGATCGTGCTCTACGACGGCAATCCGGGCCACCCGACGATGGACCGCCTCTGGGACCTCGCCGCCGAGGCCGGCGTCACCTGCTTCGGCACGAGCGCGTCGTTCATCGCCGGCTGCATGAAGGCGGGGGTCGAGCCCGGCCGGGGCCGCGACCTCTCCCGGCTGCGCTCCGTCGGCTCGACCGGCTCGCCGCTGGCGCCCGAGGGCTTCGCGTGGGTCTACGAGCACGTCGGCGCCGACACCTGGCTGTTCTCGACGTCGGGCGGCACCGACGTGTGCACCGCGTTCGTCGGCGGCGTGCCGACGCTGCCCGTCCACGAGGGCGAGCTGCAGGCGCGCGCCCTCGGCTGCGACGTCCAGGCCTTCGACGAGGACGGCGAGGCGGTGATCGGCGAGGTCGGCGAGCTGGTCGTCACCCAGCCGATGCCGTCGATGCCGCTCTACCTGTGGAACGACCCCGGCGGCGAGCGCTACCGCGAGTCGTACTTCGCGATGTACCCCGGTGTCTGGCGCCACGGCGACTGGATCGAGATCACCGAGCGCGGCACGGCGATCATCTACGGCCGCTCGGACTCGACCATCAACCGCGGCGGCGTCCGCATGGGCACGAGCGAGATCTACCGGGCGGTGCTGGCGCTCGACGAGATCGTCGACGCGCTCGTGGTCGACGTCGACGGCTGGATGCCGCTCTTCGTCGTGCTGCGCGACGGCGCCGTCCTCGACGACGACCTCGAGCGGCGCATCGCCCGGCGCGTGCGCGAGGACTGCTCGCCGCGCCACGTCCCGAACGTCGTCTACGCGATCGACCAGGTCCCGCGGACGCTGTCGGGCAAGGTGCTCGAGGTCCCCGTCAAGCGCATCCTGCAGGGCACGCCGCCCGAGCGGGCCGCCAGCCGCGACAGCCTCGCCAACCCGGCGGCGCTGGACTGGTTCGTCGAGCTCTCGCAGCGCGTGAGACGAGGTTGAGACCGCTCGGACATTGCCGCGCGGTCGGCGCGGCGCCAGGGTCGGCGCCATGCACCGCACCCTCGCCTGCGCGCTCGCGGCGGCCGCGCTCACGCTGAGCCTCGCCGCCTCCGCGTCCGCCGCCACCTTCTGCGTCCACCAGCCCGCCGATCCCTGCGCCGCCGGCGCGATCGACGAGGGCGCCGACCTCGTCGCGGCCGCCGACGACGCCAACGCGCTCGCCGGCACCGACACGATCCAGATCGGGCCCGGCACGTTCCCGCTCGCGCAGCCGATCAGCGTCAGCGACAGCGCGATCGACGGCGCGGGGCAGGGGCAGACCACGATCGTCGTCGACCCGTCGATCGGGGTCTCCGCGATCCAGGCCGGGCTCACGACGATCAGCGACCTCACGCTGCAGATGAACGCGCAGAGCCTCGTCGCCGGCCTCGACATCAGTGGCAACTCGACCGCGAGCCGCGTGACCGTGACGGGCACCGGCAACACGTCGACGGGCGTGCTCGCCACGTACGGCGCCACGCTCGAGGACTCCACCGTGCAGATGACCGGCCCGAACGCCAACGCGGTGGAGCTCGACCACAACGGCGGCGGCGCCGTCGTGCGCGACAGCGTCCTGAGCTCGCCGATCGGGGTCGGCGTGCGGGTGAAGACCGGCGGCACCGGCACGGCGATCGTGCGGCGCGTCGACATCACCGCCGGCTGGGGCGTCATGGAGCTCGGCGGCACCACCAGCGTCGACGACTCCGTCGTCCGGGTCACGAACATGGGCGGCTGGGCCCTCGACGCGGGCTGCGCCTTCGGCAAGAGCTCGACGTTGCTCGCCACCCACGTCACGATCACCGGCAGCGGCAACAACGGCGGCCTGCGGTCGGAGTGCGGCGCCGGCGGGCTGACGAGCCAGGTGACCGCCGTCAGCTCGATCGTCCGCGCCTCGGCGGTGCAGCTGCGGCGCAACGCCACGAACGGCGGCACCGCCCACATCGACATCTCCTACAGCGACGTCGACCTCGCCAGCGTCCAGGACGCCGGAACCGGGGCGATCACCGGCGGCGCCGGCAACGTGAACGTCGATCCGCTGTTCGTGTCGAGCAGCGACCTCCACCTCCAGGACGGCTCGCCGGTCATCGACGCGGGTCAGCCGGGCGCGCCGGCGTTCGCCACCGACCTCGACGGGCTGGCGCGCCTCTCCGGGCCGGCCGTCGACATGGGCGCCTACGAGCATCAGGTCGCCGTGCCGCCCGGCGGCGGCGGCGGCGGCGGTGGTGGCGGCGGCTCCGCCACGCCGAGCGAGCCGGCCGGCACCACGCCCGCGCCGGAGCAGCAGCCCGGCGGCGCACCGGGCGCCGGCGTCACGCCGCCGCTCGCGCTCCCTCCGGCGGGGCTCGTGCCGACGCGGGCGGAGCTGCGCGCCGCGCTCGCCGACCCGCGCCCGACCCGCCGCGGCGCCCGCTACCGGCTGACGTGGCCGGGGCCGGGCACGCTGACGATCGAGTGGCGCGCCCGCACCGGGCCGCGCGCGGCGGGCGCGACCGTGGTGGCGCGCGGGACGCGCACCCGCACGGCCGCCGGGCCCGCCACCGTGCGCGTGCGGCCGACCGCCGCCGGGCGGCGGCTGCTGCGCCGGGGATCGCGGCCGGCGCTCGTCGCGGTGGCCCGGTTCACCGCCGCCGACGGCACGACGACGAGCGCGCGCCGGCCGCTCGCCTGGCGCGCGCCGCGGGGGTGAGCGCCGCCGCCGGCCCGCTCGCACCCTGGCGCCAACGCGCCAGGATCGAGATGATGGGCGCGATGACGACGCTCGGCGACCGGTTGCGAGAGCGCGACGCCGACCGCTTCGTCGGGCGTCGCGCGCAGCTCGCGCTCTTCGACCGCGTCCTGGCCGACGAGCCGCCGGCGCACGTGATCCTCGTCCACGGGCCGGCCGGGGTCGGCAAGAGCACGCTGCTGCGCGAGCTCGCGCGCCGCGGCCGCGGCGCCGGCTTCGTCCCGATCCCGATCGACGGCCGCGAGCTGGGCCCGGTCCCCGGCGAGATCGAGGCGGCGTTCGAGCCCGCGTTCGCGGTGGCACGCCCGCTGGTGCTCTTCGACACGTGGGAGCGCGTGTCGGCCGCCGGCACGCACCTGCGCGACCGCGTGCTCCCGGCGCTGCCGGGCGACGCGGTCGTCGTCATCGCCGGGCGCCAGCCGCCCGAGCCGGAGTGGCTGTCCGGCGGGTGGGAGGCGGTCGCCGCGGAGGTGGCGCTGGAGCCGATGGCGGCCGCCGAGGCGGCCGAGCTCGTGCGCGCCCACGGCGTCTGCGACGAGGCGACGATCCGCGACATCGTCGCGTGGGCCGAGGGCTCGCCGCTCGGCCTCTCGCTCGCCGCCGACGCCGCCCGCGCCGACCCCGGCTGGACGGCGAGCGACTTCGCCGAGCGCCCGGAGGTGGTCGGCACGCTCGTGCGGCGGCTGGCTCGCACCGAGCTCGACGCCGGCAACCTCGACGTCATCGCCGTCGCCTCGATCGCCCGCAGCACCACGCGCGGCATGCTGCGCGACGTCCTGCCCGACGTCGATCCCGACGACGCGATGGCCTGGCTGCGCTCGCTCTCGTTCGCCGAGCGCGTCGGCCAGGGCCTCACGCTGCACGACCTCGTCCGGCGCGCCCTGCGCGCCGACCTGCGGGCCCGCGAGCCGGACCGCGAGCGCGAGCTGCGGCGCCGCATCGCCGACCATCTCTACGCGCGGGCGGCCGCCGGCAACCCCTGGCTGCTCGTCGACCTCGCCGAGCTCGTCGAGAACCCGGCGCTGCGCTGGGGCTTCGGCGCGGAGGGGTCGGTCGACGTCCGCGTCGACGACGTCCGCGACGGCGACCTCGAGGAGATCGAGCCGGCGCTGCGGGCGCGCGCGGCCGTCGACGTCGACCGCGGCCTCTTCGAGTACACGAAGCGGTTCTTCGAGCGTGCGCCGGAGCGCGTCATCGTCGCGCGCGACCGCGCCGACGCGGTGGTCGGCTACTGCATCGCTGTGACGCCCGACAACGCGCCCGCTGTCGCCGAGGACGACCCGCTCATCGGCGGCTGGCTGGAGTACGCGCGCGCCCGCTTCACCGACGGCGACGCGATCCTCTGGCGCGACTCGATCGACCTCACGTCCGGTCCCGAGGGGGCTGCCGGCTCGCCGGTGCTGGCGATCCTCAACACCGCCGCGCTGCTGCGGTCCGGCCTCGCGAGCCCGCGCTGGATGATGCTGCCGATCGACCCGCGCAACGAGCCCGCGGTCGCGTTCTCGCGCGGCGTCGGCGCGCGGCACGTCCCCGAGCTCGACGTCGACCTCGGCGGGAAGGTCCAGCAGTGCCACATCCTCGACAACCAGGACGGCGGCGCGATCGGCGCGCTGTGGCGCGTCGTGCTGGCCGAGATCGGCCTGCCGGTCCGCCCGCACGAGCTGCCGGCGCCGCCGTTCGACGCCGAGGACGTCCGCCACGCGCTGCGCTCGATGCACCGGCCCGACGAGCTGGCGGCCAGCCCGCTGGCCTGGGGCGCGACCCCGCCGGAGCGCGCCGCGTCGGTCCGGCGCGTGATCGAGGACGCGGTCGCCGGGGCGTTCGGCCGCACGACGGACGAGGCGCTGCTGCGCCGGATCGTGCAGCGCGCCTACCTCGACGGCGACATCAGCCACGAGGCGCTCGCCGACGAGCTCTACATCAGCCGAGCCACGTACTTCCGGCGGCTGCGGCAGGCCAGCAACCGCATCGCGGCCTGGGTGCTCGGCCACCGCGTCGACTGACGCGCCGGCCCGCTCGCTTGACAGGCCGCCGCGGCTCGTCGATGGTCGGTGCGTGAGCGTCGGCGATGACGTCGCAGCGACGGCCGGCACGCGGGACCTCCTCGCGGCGGCGGCCGCGCACGCCGCGGACTGGCTCGACACGCTGACGACGCGGCCGGTGGCGCCCGCTCGCACGAGCGAGGAGATGCTCGCGGCGCTCGGCGGCCCGCTCCCGGATGGCCCGGCCGACCCGCGCGAGGTGCTCGACCAGCTCGTCGCCGACATGGACGGCGGGCTCATCGCGATGGGCTCGCCGCGCTTCTTCGGCTGGGTCGTGGGCGGAGCGGTGCCCGCCTCGCTCGCGGCGGACTGGATGACGTCGGCGTGGGACCAGAACGCCGGCCTCAGCATGCCGACGCCGGCGGTGGCGGCGATCGAGGAGGTCGCCGGGGCGTGGCTGCTCGAGCTGCTCGCCCTGCCCGCGCACGCCTCGTTCGCGATCGTCACCGGCTGCCACATGGCCCACGTCACCGCGCTGGCCGCCGCGCGCCACCGCGTGCTCGAGCGCGCCGGCTGGAACGTCGAGCACGACGGGCTGATCGGCGCGCCGCCGGTGCGGGTCCTCGTCGGCGCGGAGCGCCACGTCACCGTCGACCGGGCGCTGCGCCTCGTCGGCCTCGGCGACGCCCGCGCCGAGCAGGTCGACGTCGACGAGGCCGGCGCGATACGCGCCGACGCACTGGCCGCGGCGCTCGACGGGCACGAGGGGCCCGCGATCGTCTGCGCGCAGGCCGGCAACGTCAACACCGGCGCGATCGACCCGCTCGACGCGATCGCCGACATCGCGCACGGCGCCGGCGCCTGGGTCCACGTCGACGGCGCCTTCGGGCTGTGGGCGGCCGCCAGCCCGCGCCACCGCGCCGAGGTCGCGGGCGCCGAACGGGCCGACTCCTGGGCGACCGACGGCCACAAGGTCCTCAACGTCACCTACGACTCGGGGCTGGCGTTCGTCGCCGACCGCGCGGCGCATCGCGCGGCGATGTCGGTGACCGCCGGCTACCTGCCCCCGCCGCACGAGGACGGCGGCCCGCGCGACCCGATGGACTTCACCCCGGAGTTCTCGCGCCGCGCGCGCGGCGTGCCGCTCTACGCCGCGCTGCGCTCGCTCGGCCGCACCGGCGTCGCCGAGCTCGTCGACCGGCTGTGGGCGGGCGCGGATCGCTTCGCCGCGGCGCTCGGCGAGGAGCCCGAGGCCGAGGTCCTCGCGCACGCGACCAACCAGGTGCTCGTGCGCTTCGCCGACGACGACGCCCGCACCGACGCGGTCGTGGAGGAGCTGCAGCGCGACGGCACGTGCTTCATGACGGCGACGACGTGGCGCGGCCGGCGCT
>DASTRJ010000054.1:0-9414 GCA_035761245.1 Capillimicrobium sp.
GCTCACGGCCGTCCGCATGGTCGCGGCGCGCAGCCCCGCCGCCAGGTGCGGCGACACCCGCTCGACCAGCGCCGCCTCGTCGGCGGAGAAGTCGCGCCGGCCGCGGTTGCGGTAGAGGTGGATGAACCCCCAGGTCGTGCCGCGCTCGCTCACCGCCGCGCGCAGCTCGTGGGCGGCGCCCATCGGCTGGAGCAGCTCCCGCATCCGCGGGCTGCGCAGCGGGTCGCCGCCGGTCTCGTGCGACAGCACCCGGGTGGGGCGGCCGGACGTCGCGAGATCGCGGTGCTTGGAGACGTCGTCCTGCCCGTACTCGTTGGCGTAGAGCACGGCCGCCAGCGAGCGGTCGACGCCGTAGGTCGCGTGCGCGGTCATCGTCAGCGACTCGGGGTCCGCCGCGGCGAAGCAGTAGCCGTCGACGCCGATGCCGTCGCGCAGCCGCTCCATCGCCTCACGGCGGAGCTCGTGGGAGTCGAGGCCGCGATCGCCCAGGGCGACGATGTCGCGCTCGAGGCGCTCCAGGGTGGCGGGCACGCCGGCCATGGTCTCAGCCGGGGTGGCGGCGGGCAAGCGAGCACCCAGCTTTCTGGGGAGGCGCTCAGCGGACGCTGGACGGGACCACGAGCACGCGGCCGGACGCTCGCCGCTGGCCGGAGCCGGCGAGCGGATCGCCGAGCACGAGCTCCGGCCGGGCATCTCCGTCCACGTCGGGGATCGACGCGAGGGCCGGATCCCCGAGGACGCCCGCGACGATCGGCCGGAACCGGCGCCCGGTGCTCCCGAGGGTCCGCAGGTCGATGACGCCGGGCTGGGCGCGCGCCGGCACCATCAGGACCTCGCGCCCGTCGCCGACGAGCACGTCGTCGAGCCCGTCGCCGTCCTGGTCGCCCGCCGAGGCGATCCCCGCCTCCCGGCCCTGGTCGCGCAGGCCGTCGAGGCGGATGCCGCGGTCGCCCAGCGCCGTGGTCCGGACCGTCGTCGCCGGGCCCCCGAAGATCACGTAGGCGCCGCCCCACCCGAACGGCGAGCGGTCGCACCAGAGGCTTGCGCTGAGCAGGACGTCGTCGAGCCCGTCGCCGTTGACGTCGCCGCCCGGCGCGACCGTCCCGCCGACCTCCTCGCACGGGGCGGGGCGGACGCGGATGCCCCGGGCGCCGGGCGCCCGCAGGTCCACGCGCGTGCGCTCGCGGGCCCCGAGGACGATCGTCGCGCCGGCGCCGCTCGGCGACGGCGCGCCCACGACCGCGTCGGCGAGCCCGTCGCCGTCGACGTCGCCCGCACCGGCGACCGTCACGCCGCGCCCGCGGGGCAGTCCCGTCAGCGGCGCGGCGCGCGTCCCCGGCCGCGCGAGGTCGACGGCGCCGCGGTCGCCGTACACGATCCACGCGCGGTTGCGCGGGCGCTCGCCGCAGCCCTCGGCGACGACGACCAGGTCGCCCGCGCCGTCACCGTCGACATCCCCGGGCGCGGCGACGCCGGAGCCGAGCCCGGCGCACGGCTGCGGGCCGACGACGGTCAGGCGCGCCGTGCCGCCACCGGTGCGCAGGCGGACGACGCCGCGCCGGTGCCGCGCGCCGGGGATCCCGACCACGAGGTCGTCGCGGCCGTCGGCGTCGACGTCCCCGGCGGGCGCGATCGAACGGGCGTCGCGGAGGTGCACGGCGGCAGCGTCCTCGTCGGCGAGGTCGATCACGCGGTCGCGCCGGGACAGCGACACGACGCTCACGCCGTACCGATCGCCGACCGCGAGATCCGGTCGAGCGTCCCCGTCGACGTCGCCCAGCGCGACGACGAGGTCGCCCGCCGTCGCGTCCGCGCGCGCACCCCGGATCGTCGTCGCCGCCACGGCGCGCGGATCGACGGCCGGCGGCAGGTCGAGCGGTGCGGGCGCGACGAACGGGGCCGCGACGGTGATCGTCACCCCGGCCAGCGCGTCGCGCAGCCGCTCACGCGACGGCCGGGGGCACGGTGCGCGCGTCGCCGCGAAGGAACCGGCGAGCACCGTCAGGTGCCGGTGGGGGAGGGCGGGCAGCACGTCGGGCGGCAGGCGCACGACGAGGGCGCCGTCGACGCTGCCGTCCGCGTCGGGCGCCGGGCGCGTCGACAGCCGGGCCGAGATCGTCCGCGCCACGCCCCGCTCGTCGACGAGGGCGACCGGCGTCCGCGTCTCGCGCGCCGCCGCGGGCGGGCGGCGCACCGACAGCCACGCGTCGGCGAGCACACGCTCGCGGCACGGCCCCGCCGTCGTCCACACGCCGGCGCGCAGGTCGCCCGACGCCGTGCGGGCGCCCGGGACGTCCATCGTGACCACGAGGTTCGGGAGGCCGCGGCCGTCCGGCACGACACGGCCGGGCCCGGGGTCGGGCACGCGGGGCTGGAACCGCTGCACGGTGTCCGCAGCGGCCGGCGCGGCCAGCACCCCGCTGGACGCCGCCATCACCACGACGATCCGCCGAAGCAGCATCGCCGCCGTCAGCCCACCACGCCTCGCAGGGCGTCGAGCAGCCGGTCGCCGGCCTGGCGGCCCTGGACGGCGGCTCGGATGCGGCTGCCGTCGCCGAAGCGGCCGCCGGCGGCGACACGGACCTTCGCGCGGTCGAGGCGGGCGGCGAGCTCGGCGCCGTCGAGGCCGTCCGCCCCGATCCACAGGACGTTCGCCTCGGAGTCGGCCACGTGGAGGCCGCGCGATCGCAGCTCGGCGACGAGCCGGATGCGCTCCTCGCGCACCAGCGCGGCGCGGCGCCGGACGACGTGCTCGTTGTGGCGCAGCGCCTCGAGCGCGCCGGCCTGGGCGAGCTCGTTGACGCCCAGCTCGGGCTCCAGGCGCTCGAGCAGCGGCTCGCTGCCCGGACCGCCGATCGCATAGCCGACGCGCAGGCCGGCGAGCCCCCACGCCTTCGAGAACGAGCGGAACACGAGCAGGCGCGGGAACGCGTCGACGAGCGCCGCGTGGCTCGCGGGCGCGTACTCGGCGAGCGCCTCGTCGAGCAGCAGCACCACGCGCTCGGGCAGCGCCTCCAGCAGGGTGCGCAGCGCCGCCTCGTCGAGCCACTCCCCGGTCGGGTCGTTCGGGTTGGCCAGCGCGACCACGCGCGTGCGGCCGGTCACCGCGCGCAGGACCGGCTCGACGCCCCACCCCGGCACGGGGACCGCGGCGGCGCCGGCGCGCCGGGCCATGATCGGGAAGTACGGGTACGACGGCCACGGCGTGACGAGCTCGTCGCCGGGCTCCAGCAGCGCCTGGGCGGCGGCGCCCATGAGCTGCGCGGCGCCGTTGCCGACGACGACGCGGTCGTCCGGCACCCCGACGCGGTGGGCGAGCTCGGAGCGCAGCTCGGCCGAGTGCGCGTCGAGGTAGCGGTGCAGGCCGCGCCGCGCCACGAACGTCACCGCGTTGACGACGTCCGACGGCGGCAGCTCCGGCCACGTCGCGCTCGAGAGGTCGAGCGGTTCCAGGCGGTCGAGCGCGCGCCGGCGCTCCGCGGCGGCCCGCTCGCGCAGCTCCCGGTTGTACTCCTCCTCGGGCTGCCCCTGGAACTGGCGGTAGTAGTCGAGCAGCCCCACGGTCAGGAGCCGGGCATCATCGACGACCCGAGCCCACCGATGAAGACGAGCCAGACGAAGAACGCCGTCGCGCCGACGGCCGCGCACGCGCCGAACATCGGGGCGACGATGCCCTGGCGCTGGTCGTGGCCGGCCGCGCGGCGGACGATGATCCAGGCGGCGTCCAGGCGCTTGAGGACCATCAGGCCCAGCATCAGCGCGCCGAGGCACAGCGCGAACGCGACGACGATCGCCAGGAAGATCCGGTTGCCCTCCGGACCGGCGACGCGCGACGCGACCCACAGCGCGCCGATCGGCATCGGCCCCCAGAACAGGAGGTTGACGACCGCCATCGCCGCCGCGATCAGCAGCGCGATGGCGTCGTCGATGCGCTGACGGCGCCCCGACCCCCGCTGCGGCTGCTGCCGGTACCGGACGGGGGCCGTCCCCGGCCGGCGCCCGGTGAACAGCCCGCCGGTGTCCGTGGGGTCGGTGCGCATGCGTTCAGGCTAACCGGCGTAGAGCTCGTCGAACCGGTCGGCGTACAGGTCGTTGACGACGTTGCGCTTGACCTTCAGCGACGGCGTCAGCTCGCCGGTCTCCTGCGAGAAGTCGTGGTCGAGGATGAAGAACTTCTTCACCTTCTCGACCTGCGCGTACTTCTCGTTGACGCGGTCGAGCTCGGCCTGGATCGCCGCGATGACCTTCGGGTTGCGCGCCAGCGCCGGGATCGACGTGTCCTCGATGCCCTGCTGCTGGGCCCACGGGACGACCATCTCCTCGTCGAGGGTGATCAGCATCACCGGGTAGGGGCGCCGGTCGCCGTGCATCACCGCCTGCGAGACGAGCGGCGTCTGCTTCATGTCGTTCTCGATGTTGGCCGGCGTGAGGTTCTTGCCGCCCGCGGTGATGATGATGTCCTTCTTGCGCCCGGTGATCGACAGGTAGCCGTCCTCGTCGATCGAGCCGAGGTCGCCCGTGTGCAGCCAGCCGTCGACGACGGCGCCGAACGACGCGTCCGCGTTGTTGTAGTAGCCGCGGAAGATGTTGGGGCCCTTGATCAGGATCTCGCCGTCGTCGGCGATCTTGAGCTCGACGCCCGGCAGCGGACGGCCGACGGTGCCGAACTTGTGGTTCTCCGGCGTCGACGTCGTCGCGACGGTCGCCGTCTCGGTCATGCCGTAGCCCTCCATCACCGGCACGCCGCAGGCCCAGAAGAACTCGAGGATCTCCTTGGCGATCGGCGCGGCGCCGGTGACGGCCTCGCGCAGGCGGCCGCCGAAGGCCGCGCGCACGTTGCGGAAGAGCTTCTCGTCGAACTGGTCGTAGGCCGCCTGCAGCTCGGCGGGGATCTGCTCGCCGCGGATCCGCAGGTCCTCGACCTTGCCGCCGATCTCGCTCGCCTTGCGCAGCGTCTCCTCGTCGACGTTGGCCGAGACGAGCCCGTAGATCTTCTCGAAGATCCGCGGCACCGACGGCAGGTACGTCGGCTTGCACTCGGCGAGCTCGACGACGATCTGCTTCGTGTCGCCGCCGAAGTAGGCGATCGGCGTGCCGTTGTCGAAGGCGCCCAGCTGGATCAGCAGCGCGAACGAGTGGGCCAGCGGGAGGAAGAGGTAGACGAGGTCGTCGGGGCCGCCGAACGACTCGCGCTCGTTGGTCATGTTGACCACGTCGCGGTAGTTGCCGTGGCTGAGGACGCAGCCCTTCGGCGGCCCGGTCGTCCCCGACGTGTAGATGATCGTGTACGGGTCGTCCTTGGTGACCTTCGCGTAGCGGGCCTCGAGCTCGGCGGCGTCGCGGCCGCGGCCGCGCTCGCGCAGCTCGTCGAGCGAGATCGCGCCCTCCGCCGGCTCGATCGAGATGACGTGCCGCAGCTTGGGCAGCCGCTCGCGGACCTGGGCGACCTTGGCCACCTGGCCGGCGTCCTCGCAGAAGATCGCGACGGACTCCGAGTCGCCGATGACCCACTCGCACTCCTCCGGGGAGTTGGTCGGGTAGATCGGCACGACGACGGCGCCGGCCATCGTGGTGCCGAAGTCGGCGTAGGTCCACTCGGGCCGCGTCTGGCACAGCAGCGAGACGCGGTCGCCGGGAGCGATCCCGAGGTCGACGAGCCCGAGCCCGATCTCGCGGGCGATCTCGCCGACCTCGGCGAAGCTCCGGTCGCGCCACTCCCCGTCGACCTTCGAGCGCACGGCGACTCGGTCGCCGAACAGCTCGGCTGCACGTGGCAGCAGGTCGGCGATGGTGCTCGAGCCGGTGCGCGGGCTCGTCGATCCGGTGGTGGCGGCGGCCTCCATTCCCTCTCCTCCTCAGTCGAGTGAACTTGGAGCCGATGCTACCGGTGGAGGGGCCGCGATGACCCCGATCGTGACGCCTGCGTCAGGCGGTGCTGACGGTCGGTGGCGGCGCGGTGGCGCCGGCGTGGCGGAGGCTCTCCTGGAAGAGGGTCTTGTCGATCCGTCCCTGGAAGATGGGCACGCCCAGCTCCATGCACTTCGAGATGACTTCGCGTCGGTCGAGTCCCGATTCGCGCGCGAGCTCGGTGGGCGTGAGATGGATCGCCATCGGCCTTCCCCCTTTGGTGGTTGCCTGCCCTGGAACCTAGCGCGCATACAGGACGTGTCAACCGTCCGTCGGCGTCCGCGGTCAGACCGGGTTCGGGACGTCCACGAACGTGTGTCGCACGCCGAAGCGCTCGGCGAGGAGCTCGCCGAGCGCACGCACGCCGAAGGTCTCGGTCGCGTAGTGCCCCGCCGCGACGAACGTCACACCGCCTTCCTGTGCGATGGACATGACCCGCTCGGCGGGCTCGCCGGTGAGGAACGCGTCCAGGCCGCGCTCGATCGCCTCCTCGACGTCGTCGGCGGCGCTGCCCGACACGATGCCCATCGCGGCGACCGGGTCCGGGCCGAACGGGAACACGAGCGGCTCGCGCTCGGTGAGCTCGGCGACGCGACGGACCAGCTCGTCGCGCCCGACCGGCGGGTCGAAGCGCGCGACGACGCCGATCGGCGCACCGCGGTGCTCGGCGAACGGCTCGGTCGAGGCGGTGCCGAGCCCGGCCGCCAGCAGCGCGTTGTTGCCCACGGCCGGATGGGCGTCGAGCGGCAGGTGGTAGGCGGCCAGCGCCATGTCGTGGTCGAAGAGCACCTTCAGGCGCCGGTGCAGAGCGCGGTCGATCGGGCCGGCCGGGCCGCCCCAGAAGAGGCCGTGGTGCACCAGGACGAGATCCGCGCCGAGCTCGGCGGCGCGCTCGAACAGCGCGACGTTCGCCGACACGCCCGTGACGACGTGCTCGACCTCCTCGCGCCCGGGCACCTGCAGCCCGTTCGGGCCGTAGTCGGCGAACCGCGACGGCTCCAAGAGCGCGTCGAGGTGGTCGATGAGCTGCAACAGCGACGCCATCTTCTACTGAACGCTAGTGTTCCTGGGTAAGGAGTCCGGGTCGAAAGGACTCCGCGCACCCGTATGGAAGCATCCACGGTTTCCCGAGAGTGGACCGACGAGCAGCTCGTCGCCGCGACGCGCGCCGGTGACGACCGCGCGTTCGAGCAGCTGTACGGGCGCTACCACCGGCGCATCGGCGCCTACGTCCTCGGCATGGTCAAGGACCACCAGCGCGCCGAGGACATCACGCAGGAGGTCTTCATCAGCGCGCTGCGGCGGATGCGCCAGACCGACCGGGCGATCGCGTTCAAGCCGTGGATCTACGAGATCGCCAAGAACGCGTGCATCGACCAGTTCCGGCGCTCGCGCCGCGCCGAGGAGGTCTCGTGCGACGCCGACGACGGCGTCGGCGCGACGCTCGTCTCCAGCGGCCCGACCCCGGACATGGCCCTGCAGTCCAAGCAGCAGCTCGCCGACCTCCAGGGCGCGTTCGGCGGCCTGTCAGAGGCGCATCACCGGATCCTCGTCATGCGGGAGCTCGAGGGGATGTCGTACGCGGAGATCGGCGAGCGGCTCGGCATGAGCAAGCCGTCGGTCGAGTCGACGCTGTTCCGCGCGCGCAAGCGGCTCAGCGAGGAGTACGACGAGCTCGTCAGCGGCGAGCGGTGCCTGCGCGTCCAGGGGATCATCGTCCGCGCCGAGTCGGGCCGCCTCGGCGCCCGCGACCAGCGCCGGATGGCCCGGCACGTCTCGTACTGCCAGCCGTGCCGCCGTGCCGCCGCGCTCGCCGGGCTCGGTGACCTCGTCCCCGCCCGCACGGGCGTGCGCGCGAAGATCGCCGGCCTGCTGCCGCTGCCGGCGGTCCTCCGCGAGCGCTGGCTCGGCATCGGCGGGGAGGGCGCCTCGCGCGCCGGCAACGGCAGCGGTGGCGGCGGAGGCGGAGGCGGGTTCCTCTCGTGGGCCCACGCGCTCATGCCGGCGGCCGAGTCGGGCGCCGGGAGCTGGACGAAGGCGGTGCTGACCGCCGCGACCGTCGCGGTTGCCGGGATCGGCGCCAACGCGGTCACCGACGCCGGCGGATCGCCGGAGCGGCCGGCGAGCACCGTGGCCGGCGAGGTGCAGCACGCGGATCCCGCCGCGAAGGCGGCCGCGTCGAAGCCCGCGGCCGCGCACGGCGCGGCGACCACGCGGACGACGAAGGCGGCGGCCCGGCGCGGCGGCAAGCGCGGCGCCCGCCAGGCGCGCGGCCGGAAGGCCGGTGCCGGGCGCACGGCGGCGCACGGCGCCTCGCGGTCGCCCCAGGTAGGCCGCACGATCGCGGCGACCGGCGGCGGCGCACGGCCGGGCGGCGGCGGCGCGACCGGCACGGTCGTCGGGTCGCCCTCCACGTCCGGTGGCGGAGGCGGCGGCGGTGGCGGCGGCGCGGGCGGCGCCGTCCACGACACCGTGGCGTCGGCCACCCAGCCGGTGACGCAGGCGACCGGCGGCGGCACGCCGACCGCACCCTCCCTTCCCGCGGCCCCGTCCGTGGGCGATACTTCCACGTCGGTGCCCACGGTCCCCGACGTCACGACGGCCGTCGACCAGACGGTGCAGAGCACGACCCAGGCGGTCGAGCAGGCCGTCACGCAGGTCACCCAGCCCGTGACGCAGGCCACCCAGCCGGTCACGCAGGCGGTCCAGGACACCACCACGAAGCTGCACACGACGCTGTCCGGCGGCGGTTGAGCGCCGAGCCCGCAGACGCCGGGGCGTTCCTCGAGTCGCTGACCGACACGAGCCTCTACTCGATCGGCGCGTACTTCACCGACCGCCACCCCGACCTCGTCGACGACGTCATCGAGCAGGCCCAGGCGATCGAGGACGAGGGCCTCGAGCGCTACGCCGCGCGCGAGGCCATCGAGGTGGAGCGAGCCTTCCAGACGCTGGTCACCGGCCTGGCCGTCCGCTACTACAAGGCGGTCGCCGGCGGGGCGGGCTAGACTGGTCCTCCTTCGGGGCGTGGCGCAGCCTGGTAGCGCGCACCGTTCGGGTCGGTGAGGTCCCCGGTTCAAATCCGGGCGCCCCGATTTCCCACGAGAGCCGCCTGCGGGCGGCTCTTCGTCGTTCCGGGGGCCGGCGCGGCAGCACCCGTCCCGCGCTGGGCGGTGCCCCTAGCCGTTCTGGCCCAGCCGCTCGGACAGGCCGATGATGATGCCCTCGGGTCCGCGCATGAAGCAGAGCCGGTAGACGTCCTCGTACTGCGCGATCTCGCGCAGCAGCTCGGCACCGTGGGCGCGCAGGCGGTCGACGACGTCGTCGAGGTCGTCCACCAGGAACATGATGCGGCGCAGGCCGAGGGCGTTGGCCGGCGCGTTCTCGGGCTCGGTCCTGACCGCCGGCGGCGTGTGGAACCGCGTGAGCTCGACGCGGCCATGGCCGTCCGGGGTGCGCAGCATGGCGATGTCGGCGCGGACGCCGTCGAGCCCGACGACGCTGTCG
>DASTRJ010000055.1:0-20933 GCA_035761245.1 Capillimicrobium sp.
CAGCGCGACCCACGCGGAGTGCAGCGACGTCGAGCTCGCGCCCGGCGCCGGCCCCCAGCCGCCGTCGGCGTTCTGCGCGCGCTGGAGGTAGTCGGCCGCGCGCGCGACCGCGCCGTCCGCCGCGACCGCCCGCGCGGGAGCGAGGCCGCTCAGCGCGACGGCGACCAGCGCCGCGACGGCGAGCGGGCCCGCCGCCGACGGCACGGGGCGCCACGTCACCTCGAAGCGCGAGCGGAACCGCTCGACCGCGCGCACCAGCGCGGGCCCGAAGGCCAGGAAGAACAGCACGTTGCCGATCGCGTGCGCGAGGTCCCACGGCAGCGACGTGCCGGCGATGAACAGCAGCCGGTCGAGCGTCTGGTCGCCGGCGAACGTGACCCAGGTCGAGACGTTCATGACGACGCCGAAGCCCAGGCCGGCGAGCCCGCACCACAGCGCCATCGGCAGGCGGCCCATGCGCCGCCCGGTGGCCCGCCCGAGCAGCGCGCCGAGCACCCCGACCAGGCCCCAGGCCGTCATCTGCCACGGGGTCCACGGCCCCTGCCCGAAGAAGAGGTTCGAGGTCAGAGCGGCCACCGCGCCGACGACGAACCCGGGCACGCCGCCCAGCGCGTAGCCCGCGATCAGCACGACGTCGGTCGTCGGCTTGACGTTGGGGACCGGCGCGAAGGCGATCCGGCCGACCGCGGCGAGCGCCGCCAGCGTGGCGACGAGCGCGACGACCTTCGCGGGCGGGTGACTGCGCTCGTACCAGAGGAAGCCGATGCCGAGCGCGATCCCCAGCAAGACCAGGGAGGCCAGCGACCAGCTCACGGCGCGCTCACCGCCTTCAGCCGGTCGCGGAGGCGCTCGGCGCCCTCCTGCGGCGTCAGCGCGCCGGCGATGCGGGCCGTCTCGGTGGCGAAGTACCAGCCGCCGGCGAGCACGTCGTGCGGATCGCCGTCGGCGATGACCTCGCCCTCCCCCATGAGCACCACGCGCTCGGCGAACGCGACCGCGAACTCCGGGTCGTGGGTGGCGACGAGCACGGCGCTGCCGCCGTCGCCGAGCGCGCGGAGCTGCTCGGCGAGCTCGGCCTTGTGCGCGCGGTCCATGCCGCGCGTCGGCTCGTCGAGGCAGACCGCGGCGGGCGGCTCGTCGCCGGCGGTGACGATCGCGAGCGCCAGGCGCTGGCGCTCGCCCCCCGACAGGTCGCGCGGATGGCGGTCGGCGAGGTGCACGAGGCAGGCCGCCCGCAGCGCCTCCTCCGGCAGCTCGTCGGCGACCCGGTCGGCCACCAGCAGGTCGCCCGGGTGCTGGAGCAGCAGCGCGACGCGTCCGGCGGCCCGCACCCGTCCGCGCGTGGGCGCCATGAGGCCGTTGGCGTGGCGCAGCAGCGTCGACTTCCCGGCGCCGTTGCGGCCCATCAGCGCGACGCGCTCGCCCGGTGCGAGCGCGAGCTCGATGCCGCGCAGCACCGCGCGCCCGCCGCGCCGTTCGTGCCAGAGCCGCTCGAAGGCGAGGGCCGGGTGCTTGACCTTGCGCGGCGGCGCCGGGTCGGCGACGGGCGCCGGCTCCGGCTCGACGCCGTGCGCGCGCAGCGCCGCGCGCGCCTCCTTGACGCCGGCCGGCAGCGGCCGCAGCCCGGCCAGCGAGAACATCCGGGCGCCCGGCGTCGCGAGCGAGGGCTCGTGCTCGACCGCCCACTCCAGGAACTCGCGCGGCGCCGCGTCGCAGGCGACGGCGCCGTCGACGAGCGCGACGACGCGGTCGGCGGCCGGCAGGCAGCGCTCGAGGCGGTGCTCCGCGAGGACGATCGCCGTCCCCCACTCCTCGTTGAGTCGTCGCAGCAGCCAGACGAGCTCGTCGCCGGCGACGGGGTCGAGCTGCGAGGTCGGCTCGTCGAGCAGGACGAGCTGCGGGCGGCCGGCCAGCGCCGCGCCGAGCGCCACGCGCTGCAGCTCGCCGCCGGACAGCTCGCTCGTCGACCGGTCCAGCAGCGGCCCGATCCCGAGCGCCAGCGCGGCCTCCTCGACGCCCCGCGCGACCGCCGCCGCCGACCAGCCGCGGTTCTCGAGGCCGAAGCCCAGCTCGGCGCGCACCGTGCCGAGCACGGTCTGCGTCTCGGGGTCCTGGAAGAGCGTTCCGGCGACCGCGGCGATCTCCCCCGGCCCGTGGTCGCGCGTGTCGAGCCCGGCGACGGTCACGCGCCCGCCGAACGTGCCGCCGTGGAAGTGCGGCACCAGGCCGCTGCAGGCGCGCAGCAGCGTCGACTTGCCCGACGCCGACAGCCCGCAGAGCACGACGAACTCGCCCTCGCGGATCGTCAGCGACACGTCGCGCAGCGACGGCCGCTCGTCGGTCGGGTACGCGTACGTGAGCGCGTCGATCTCCACGAGGGCGCTCATCGGACGATCCCCCGGCGATCGGCGAACGGCAGGAGCGCCGCAGCCAGCAGCGCCGCGGCCAGCAGCCACGGCCCGGCGCCCGGCGTCAGCTCGAGCGCACCGCTCGCGTCGACCTCGGCCAGCCCGCCGGCGGCCGCCGCCACCGTGAGCGCGAGGATCGCGATCGCCGAGGCCAGGAAGGCGACGTCGTGACGCGACCAGGGCCGCCGCGCGTGGGGCGGCCGTCGCGCGGTGCCGTAGCCGCGGACCTCGAGCGCGGCGGCGACGTCCGTGGCGCGGTCCAGCGCGCCGGCCGTGACCGCGCGCACGAGCGCGAGCCGGGAGGCGGGCGGGCCCGGCCGGCAGCGCTGGCCGTCGGCGAGGCGCCGCCCGTCGGCGGCCAGCACGCCCACCATCCGGGTGGCCAGCGTGGCCGTCAGCGCCGACCGGAAGCCGAAGCGGCGGAAGAGCCGCAGGACCTCGTCGGGGTCGACGGCCGAGAAGTACAGCGCGCAGCACGCGATGACGGCGAGCGCCCGCAGGCCGAGGATCGCCCCGTAGCCGAGCGCCTCGAGCGTGATGTCGACCTGCCCGAACGGCGGGATCTCGCCCAGCCGCGCGATCACCGTCAGGCCCTCGCGCGAGACGAGCGCGTTGCCGACGGCGATCAGCAGCGCGAGGGTCAGCCCGACGAACGCCGAGAACCGCAGCACGTCGCGCCCCACACCGGCGGCCGCGGCCGACCCCAGGGCGGCGAGCAGCACGCCGGCGAGCACCGCCGGGTGCTCGGCGGCCAGCGCGGCGACGGCGAGCGCCGCGCACCACAGGCAGGCGACGGACGCGCGGGCCGCGTGCAGCGGGCTCGCGCGGCGCCGGTACGTCATCGCTCGGGGGCCTCCACCGGCAGCGCGACCGGGCGCCCGTCGACGACCGCGACGGCGAAGCGCCGGTGCAGCGTCGCCTCGTCGAGCGCCTGGACGGCCGCCTCGACGCCGGCCGCGTCGGTGCCGGTGACGAACCACGTCGGGGGCTGGTCCTCCCAGCGCGTCGCCGCGATCAGGCCGGTGCCGGGACCGGCGGTGCGCACCACGCGGCCGCGCTCGTCGAGCAGCTCCAGCCGGCGGCCGCCGGCGACGAAGCGCGCGTAGACGCCCGACGCCTGCGGTCCCTCGTCGATGAGCTGGGCGGCGTAGTCGGAGGACACCGCGCTCCACGGCCCGACGACCACGCGCAGCTGCTCGGTGCCGCCCGACGTGCCCGTCAGCGACTGCGCGGCGATCACGCCCTCGTCGCCGAGCCGCTCGGAGACCGCCTCGCACGGCGCCTTGTCGCCGTTCTTGACGCACTCGACGCGGGTCGGCCACTTCTTGCCGCCGAGGCCGTGGACGAACGGCTCCGGGTACGACCCGACGACCGCGGGCACCCGCATCGTGGCGCCCCAGTCGTGGTGGTCCCACCAGATGCGGTCGCCGCCGTAGATCTTCGTGGACGTCGATCCCTTGTCGGCCTCGACGCCGTTGACGTAGTAGAACCAGTCGACCGGGCGGCCGTCGACGCGGCCGCCGGCGATCCCGTTGATCGACTGCACGAAGCCGCCGCCGTAGCGCGTCTCGACGTCGAACGTGCGCTGCAGGTAGCGCATGACGGTCTCGGAGCCCTGGACCTCGGACGGCGGCAGCTCGCTCATCGCGGTCGCGCCGAAGTCGCGCGTGACGGTGAGCTCGACGTCGTCGGAGCCCTCGCCGGCGCCCAGCCCGCAGCCCGCGGCCCCGAGCGCGGCCGCGACGACGGCCAGCAGCGCGACCGCGCGCCTCACCGGACGGTCACCGTCTGCGGGAAGGCGTCGACGAGCCCGGGCTTGGACGCGCGCAGCGTGAGCCGGCCGGCAGCGGTCGCGCGCACGGTCGCGCGGCCGTTCGCGTCCGTGGTGAACTCGCTCGTGCCGACCTTCAGGGTCACGCCGCGGATCGGCCGGCCGCGGCCCTGGTCGTCGTAGCCGCGCACGGTGATGGTGAACGGCTCGTCCTGGCCGACGCGCTCCGGCGCGGCGATCTCGAGCGTGCGCTGGCAGCGGCCGGCCTGGCGGCACCAGAACCACAGCACCGGCTGGCCGGTGCGCAGGCGCTTGCCGGTGCCGAACGGCCCGCTCGGGTCGGCGGCGCCGGTCGTGCCGATGCGGTGGCCGACCTTGTAGACCCAGCCGGCCTGGCCGCCGCGGCGGTCGGGCCCGATGCGGGTGACGTACAGGCCGGCGCTGTCGGCGGGCTGCGGCCCGCAGCGGCCGAAGTCCTTGACGTCGAAGGAGATCCCGCGCGCGACGAGCACCGAGAGCGGTGTGCCGGCGGCCACGGCGCAGCGGCGGGAGCCGACGCGGATGGTGGCGGCGTCGGCCGTCACGGTCCGCAGCCCGCCGAGGATGGCGGACTTGCCGACGATCATGGACGGCACCCGCGGCGCCTGCGCGGCGGAGGCGGGCGCGGCGGAGGCGGCCGGGAGCGCGAGTGCGGCGGTCGCGGCGAGCAGGCCGGCGGAGCGAAGGAAGGTCATCGGAGATCCACCCGTTTCCTCGAGGGCGTGTCGTGTCTCAGGCCGGGGCGGGTCTCCTGGCTCCCGGGACCATGCCCCGCGCCTTCCCAGCCGGTCTTCCCGCCCAGTGGCTTGGCGCGCGTGGCGCCGTGCGTGGCACATCCCCGGTCACAGTGGCGGGTCCGCGCCGGACTCGCACCGGCTTCCCTCGACCACCGACCTCGTGCCGCGCCAGTGTACCGTTGCGGGCGGGGCCCCATGACCGTCAACCTGACACGCATCTACACGAAGCTCGGCGACGGCGGCGAGACGCACCTCGGGGACATGAGCCGGGTGCCGAAGACGCATCCGCGCATCGAGGCCTACGGCGACGTCGACGAGCTCAACGCGCAGATCGGCCTTGCGCTGGCCGCAGGCGACGTGCCGGAGCCGTACGTGCCGTGGCTGCGGCGCGTGCAGAACGATCTCTTCGACGTCGGCGCCGACCTCTCGGTCCCCGAGGACGCCGGCCCCACCCGCCGGCGCGGCGAGCGCCTGCGCGTCCTGCCCGAGCAGACGGCGTGGCTCGAGGAGCGCTGCGACGAGGTCAACGCCACGCTCGAGCCGCTGCGGTCGTTCGTCCTGCCGGGCGGCAGCCGCGCCGCGGCGCACCTGCACGTCTGCCGGACCGTCTGCCGGCGCGCGGAGCGCCGCGCGCTGCTCGTCGAGGACGCCAACCCCGAGGTCGTCCGCTACCTCAACCGCCTCTCGGACCTGCTGTTCATCCTCAGCCGCGGGGCCAACGCCGGCGGCGAGGAGCCGCTCTGGCAGCCGGGCAGCTCGCGCTCGGACGCTCAGCCGCAGGACCGCGCGTAGAAGCGCAGGTACTCGTCGACGTGGGCGCGCCAGTAGTCGCCCTCGTGGCCGCCGGGCCAGCGGTGCGCGGAGATTGGCACGCCGTTGGCCTGGAGAGCCGCGACGAAGGCGTCGATGCCCGGGTCGAACGGGTCGGCCTGCCCGCCGTCGACCCACAGCGGCTGGGCCGCGTACGCGCCCGGGTCCGCGGCGGCCGTCGCGATGACGTCGTGGGCCGCGAAGTCCTCGGCGTCGTCGAAGGCGCCGGGCGCGGTCTCGGCGCCGGTCCGCCACAGCGCCGGCGAGTGCGCGCCGACGGCGCAGAAGCGCCCGGGGTGCAGGCGCGCCGCGTCGAGCGCGCCGAAGCCGCCCATCGAGATGCCGCCGATCGCCACCCGGCGCGGATCCGCGGGCAGCTCGCGCAGCGCCGTCGGGAGGACCTCCTTCATCAGGTAGGTCCCCCAGGCGCCGTCGCGACGGTCGTGCCAGTACGAGCCCTCGCCGCCGTCCGGGTACGCGATGACGGGGGCGCGGTCGCCGAGCTGCTCGAGGGCGCGGAAGAGCTCGTCGGAGAGGTTGTCGTCGGGGCTGCCGCCGCGCCCGTGCAGGAAGATCAGCAGCGGCCGCCGCTCCCCGTCGTCGACGCCGGCGGGGACGACCGCGGTCAGCGGGCGCGTCGCGCCGGTCAGCTCGCTGGCGACCTCGAGGTGCTCGACGTGGGCGCCGCGCTCGTCGGGCTCGCCGGCGAGCAGGTCGTACGCGAGGAGCGCCAGGATCGCGACGAAGGCGACCGCCGCGACCGCGAGGAGGACCTTGCGCATAACGTCACCGTAGCTCCCCACCGGCGCGCCGGGCGGCGGTAGGTTCGCGAACATGGACTTCCCGCAGACCCACCACACGAACACCGGCCGTCCCGTGCGGGTCGACCGCGGCGACGACGAGACGCTGACCTTCAGCGACGGCGACGAGCGGCTCGCCACGCTCAAGCCGGTGGGCGGCGGCGAGTGGCTGCTGACGCTGCCCGACGGGGAGACCCGGACGCTGCATGCGGCGCAGGACGATCCGCCGATCGCCGCGGTCGTCGTCCAGATCGACGTCCACGAGGACGAGCGCGACGACACCAGCGGCGACGCCGAGTAGGCGCGCTCGGCGCGCGACGCTCGTAAAGTGAACGCCCGCGTTTCGTTTAATTCGCCTAACCGCCCAACAACGCGGTGAGCGGTAGACGGTAGTCAAGACCGGAGCTGCCCCATCGGCGGTACGGTCGGCTTCGGGGCGTCCCGTCGCTTAGCCCTTCGCTCGACGGGCACGCCGGCCACCATGATGGGCGCAGGCCGATTGACCCTGCGCGCATCGGCCGGCCGCCACCGCGTCGCGAAGCGCTTCTCCACAGGCGCGGGACGCCCCGTGAGACCTCCGCTCCGGCGGAGGTCTCGTCGCGTCTGGAGGCGCGTCGCGCCGAAGGAGGGACCGCCCGCCGTCCGCGGACCGGGGCCCGCGGACGGCGTCGTGGCGGTGGATGGGTCCTGCTCTAGTCCCGCGGGCCCGGCGACGTCGTCGTCGGGATGTCGAGGAACGACGCGGTCCACTCGGCGGTGTAGAGGCCGCCGGCCGTCGCGGTGAACGAGCACGACGTCAGCTGCGGCGCGTCGCCGCCCGGCAGCGTCTGGTCGGTGCGCGACTTGCCGTGGACGATGTTCGTCAGCGGCAGGTCGCGCTTGGCGCCGTCCGGCGTGTTGATCGGCTCGCCCGGCAGCGTGACGGCGATGCCGCCCGTGGCGCCCTGGTTCGTGCAGAGCACCCAGTTGCCGCCCGAGTCGCGGACCGTCAGGGTGCCGCCCGCCTGGCCCACGGGGCCGTTGTCGCCGTTGACGTCCGCCTCGTTGGAGCGGATGTACGCGTTCAGCGAGAGCGTCACCGCTCGCGGCGACGGGCTCGTGTTGACGAACGTCGTGGTGCCGCTCGTCGACGCGCCGTTGCCGTCGTCCGGGATGTCGCCGCTCCACGACGGCGGGTTGACGATCGCGCCGCCGCCGCCGTAGACGTTGACCTGCGCGATCCCGTACTCGACCGCCTGGTAGGCCGACGCCAGCGTCTCCAGCCCCGTCTTGAGCTGCAGGAGCCCGTCGACGATCTGCGGCGCGGCGGCCGCCACGAACGCGAGGCCGTCGGTCTTCGTCTTGAGCTCGCCGACCTGCTGGCCGAGCGAGTCGAGCTGGCCCTTGAGCTCCGTCAGGGCGGCGTTCGTCTTGGCCGTGTTGGCCCGCACGGTGGCGTCGGCCGACGCGGCCGACGGGACGCCGACGGCGAGCACGCTCGCCAGCACGCACGCGAGGCCAAGCCTGCGCTGCTGCATTCCTCTCCTCCTCCGATGGTCCGACCCGACCGCCGGAGAAGAGCCCTCTCCTCCCGCTTGGAGACCCCATCTCCATGCGTTGTGACAACCGTATCTCGGTTGTCACAGCTCCGCAAGCCGGCCGTCACGCGGGCGCCGGCGGAATCGCGCGTCGCGCTCGCGGGTAGACCGAGGTCCCAACCACAGGAGAGGTGCACATGGGCATCATCGGCTGGCTCGTCCTCGGACTCGTGGCCGGCGCCATCGCCAAGCTGATCATGCCGGGCGACGACCCCGGCGGGATCATCGTGACGATGATCATCGGGATCCTCGGCGCGATCGTCGGCGGTCTGATCGCAAGCGCGCTCGACATCGGAGACCTCGACGAGTTCTTCGACATCGGGACGTGGATCATCGCGATCCTCGGCTCGCTGCTGCTGCTGGCGATCTACCGGATGGTCACGGGCCGCCGGGGCACGACGGCGCACTAGCTGCGGGGGCGCCGCGGGCTCGCCCGCGGCGCCCCGGCGCGTTCCTCCCCCCTGTCGCGGGGTAGAGTCATCCGCGGTGTGCCGGGAAGCCTGGTCGGCGTCGATCGCCCGACCCCGGATCCACGAGCCCCGTGCCACCCCGCCGCGTCACCCCCTTCCGCCTCTTCGCCCGGCCCAGCGCCCCCGAGCGCGCGCGCCTGGCGGAGATCCTCCGCGAGGAGACCGTCGGCGGGGCGCTGCTCGTCGTCGCCGCCGCCGTCGCGCTCGTCTGGGCGAACTCGCCGTGGGGCGACGCGTACGCGTCGCTGCGCGACGCCACGGCCGGGCCGTCCGCGCTGCACCTCGACCTGACGCTCGGCGCCTGGGCGGCCGACGGGCTGCTCGCCATCTTCTTCTTCGTCGCCGGGCTCGAGCTCAAGCGCGAGCTCGTCGCCGGCGACCTGCGCGACCCGCGGCGCGCCGCGCTCCCGGTGGCGGCGGCGGTCGGCGGGATGGCCGTCCCGGCGCTGCTGTACGTGCTCGTCAACGTGGTCGCCGATGACGGCGACCCGGGCGGCTGGGCGATCCCCTCGGCGACCGACATCGCGTTCGCGCTCGCGGTGCTCGCCGTCATCGGCCGGCATCTGCCCGAGGCGCTGCGGACGTTCCTGCTCACGCTCGCCGTCGTCGACGACCTGCTGGCGATCACGATCATCGCGGTGTTCTTCACCGCCGACCTCGACGCCGCGATGCTGCTCGCCGCGCTCGTGCCGATCGCGGTGTTCGGCGCGCTCGTCCAGCGGCGGATCCGGCGGTGGTGGCTGCTCGTGCCCCTCGCCGTGGTCGCCTGGGCGCTCGTCCACGAGTCGGGCGTCCACGCGACCGTCGCCGGCGTGCTGCTCGCGTTCACGGTCCCGGTCGCCCGCAGCGAGGCGGCAGGCGGGCCGGACGCCGGCCCGGGCCTCGCCGAGCACCTCGAGCACCGCCTCCGGCCGCTGTCGGCGGGCGTCGCCGTGCCGGTCTTCGCGTTCCTGTCCGCCGGGGTCGCCGTGGACGGCGTGTCGGGGCTCGGCGACGCGCTGGCCGACCCCGTCGCCATCGGCGTGATCGTGGGCCTCGTCGCGGGCAAGGTCGCCGGGATCACCGCGTCGGCGGCGCTCGTCGCCCGCTGGACGCGCGCCGAGCTCGACGAGACGCTCGCCTGGATCGACGTCGTCGGCCTCGGGCTGCTGGCCGGCATCGGGTTCACGGTCTCCCTGCTCATCGGCGAGCTGGCCTTCGGGCCGGGGTCGGTCCGCGACGAGCACGCGAAGATCGGCGTGCTCACCGGATCGCTGCTGGCCAGCGCCGCGGCGACCGTGGTGCTGCGCATCCGCAACCGCGGCTACCGCCGCATCGCGGAGCGCGAGGCCGCCGCCGAGCTGGCGTCGTAGCCGGCCGGACGCGCCCCCGCCCGTGTGGGCGGGGGCGCTGTGCCGGGGTCAGGCGGCGACGGAGGCCCGGTCGCGACCCGGCTCGGCCGCCGGCTCGGCCGGCACGGCGCGGAAGCGCAGCAGCGCCGCCGCGAGGACCGCGCCGGCGACGGCGACGCCGGCGGCGCCGAGGAACGCGGCCGAGTAGCCGTCGGTGAGCGCCGCGGCGTCACCGAGGCGATCGGCGCCCTGGCTGGTCGCGAGCGCCGTCATCACCGCCAGGCCGAGCGCGCTGCCGACCTGGTAGCTCGTGTTGACGATGCCGGACGCGAGGCCGCCCTCCTCGGGCTTGGCCGACGAGATCGCGGTGCCCAGCGACGGGATGAACGCGAGCGCCATGCCGGTCGCCGCGATCAGCGACGCCGGCAGCACGTCGACCGCGAACGAGCCGTCGGGCCGCACGAGCGAGAGCGCGACCAGTCCGCCGGCCAGCACGAGCAGCCCCGCCACGATCGGCGCCTTCGGCCCGAAGCGCGCGATGACCCGCGGCGCCACGACGACCATCAGCACCATGATCGTCACCGTCATGGGCAGCAGCGCGGCGCCGCCCTCGAAGGCGCCGTAGCCGAGCACCTGCTGCAGGTAGAGGTTCAGGAAGAACCACATCGGGATCCAGGCGGCGCCGAGCAGCAGCTGCGCGACGTTCGCCGCCGCGAGGTTCGGCGTGCGCAGGATGCTCAGCCGCATCAGCGGCTGGCGCACGGAGGCCTGCACGGCGACGAAGAGGACGAGCAGCGCGACCCCGCCGCCGATCGAGGCGAGCGTCGCCGCCGACCCCCAGCCCTCCTCCGGCGCACGGACCACGCCGAAGACGGTCAGCGCGAGGCCGGCGGTCGCCGTGAGCGCGCCGAGGACGTCGACCGAGCCGCGCCGAGCGGCCGCCGACGGCATGAGCCGCGGCGTGACGGCGAGGACGAGCAGCGCGATCGGGATGTTCACGTAGAACACCCACGGCCACGAGATCCACTCGGTGATCACGCCGCCGAGGAACACGCCGGCGGTGCCGCCGGCCGGCGCCGCGGCGCCGTAGATCGCGAACGCCTTCGTCAGCTCCTTCGGGTCGCTGCCGAACAGCATCATGAGCAGCGTCAGCGCGGATGGCGCGATGAGCGCGGCGCCGGCGCCCTGGATCGCGCGTGCGGCGATCTCGACCCCGGTGCTGTCGGCAAGACCGGCGGCCAGCGAGCCGGCGGCCAGCACGACCCAGCCGAGCGAGAACACCCGCTTGGCGCCGACGAGGTCCGACAGGCGGCCGCCGAGCAGCAGCAGGCCGCCGAGCGCGATGACGTAGGCGTTGAACACCCAGGACAGGCCGTCGGGCGTGAAGCCGACGTCGGCCTGGATGTCGGGGAGGGCCACGCCGATGATCGACGTGTCCATGATGACGATGAACTGCGCGAGCGCGATGACGGCAAGGGCCGTCCAGCGCCGCGAGTGAGCGGTGGACATGAGACTGCCTTCCTGAGCCGCGACGGCGGCTCGACGAACGTTGGTGCGGGATGTCGCGGCCGAGGGGGCTCGGCCGGCCGTCCGGCGCGCCGCTAGGGGTGCCGGACGGCGGTGGCGCATCGCCCGCAGCCCGCGGCGCCGGTCGCCGCGGCCCAGGCGAGGTAGGTGGCGCTCATGTGCTCGCTCCTCGCGATCGGCGGCTACGAGGCGAGCTCGTAGCCGGCGCTCTCGACGGCCTGGCGGACGGCGTCGTCGCTGACGCCCCGGCCGGTGACGCTCAGGCGGCCGGATGCCAGGTCGACGTCGACGGCCTCGACGCCCTCGACCTCGCCGACCTCCTCGCGGACCGAGAGCACGCAGTGGCTGCAGGTCATGCCCGACACGGCGTACTCACGGGTGGTGGCGGTGGTGCTCATGGTGGTGGAGATCCTCTCTGTTGATACGGGGCGGGGGTATGTCGCGAGCACCGTACCACATAGGGGGCGGGGGTATGCAACCCAGTCGACTGTCGAGTTCGTTGCCGCTGGGGGAACGAAGTCGACACTCGGCAGGCCGCGGCGCTCAGTGGATATGTGAAGAGGTCGTCATGTGTTGCTATGGTCGTCCGCATGCCGCACCCCTCCGAGCACGCCCCCGCCGACCGGCCGCTCGGCCGCGACGAGGCCGAGGAGCTCGCCGAGGCGATGCGCCTCTTCGGCACGGCGAGCCGCCTGCGCCTGCTGTGGGCGCTGCTCGCCGGCGAGCGGACCGTCGAGCAGCTCGCGACGGAGACGGAGCTGACGCAGACCTCGGTCTCCCACCAGCTGCGGGCGCTGCGCCAGGCGCGGCTCGTGAAGGTCCGGCGCGAGGGTCGCCACGCCCACTACCGCCTGCACGACCACCACGTGGCCGACCTGCTCGCCGCCATCCGGCATCACCACGAGCACGTCCATCCGCCTGCGCCGGCGGAGCTGCCCGACGCGCCGCCGCGCGCGGCGACCACCGCCTGATGGCCGACCACGCCGCTCACGCTCACGCTCACGGCCAGGGGCACGGCCACAGCCACGGGCTCGTCGACGCGTCGATCAAGCGCTCCCGCGAGGGCGTCCGCGCCGTCAGCCTCGCGCTCCTCGTCCTCGGCCTCACCGCCGCGGCGCAGGCCGTCGTGTTCATCGCCTCGGGGTCGGTCGCGCTGCTGGCCGACCTCATCCACAACGTCGGCGACGCCGCCACCGCGATCCCGCTCGGCATCGCGTTCCTGCTGCGCAGCGCGCGGGCGGAGCGCTGGGCGGGCCTCGCCGTCGTCGCGGCGATCTTCGTCTCCGCCTGCGTCGCCGGCTACGAGGCGATCGTGCGCCTGATCGAGCCGCGTGACGTGGAGGCCCTCCTCCCCCTGGCGCTCGCCGGCGCGCTCGGCTTCGGCGGCAACTGGATCGCGGCGCTCATCCGGACCCGCGCCGGCCACCGCCTCGCCAGCCCGGCGCTCGTCGCCGACGGCGCGCACGCCCGTGCCGACGCCTACGTCTCGCTCGCCGTCGTCGCCAGCGCCGCTGTGGTCGCGCTCGGCCTCGAGATCGCCGATCCCCTCATCGGCCTGGCGATCACGGTCGTGATCCTGCGTATCACGCGCGACTCCTGGCGCACGGTCCGCGGGCACCACGCGCACTGAGGCGCGGCCGCCCGGAACGACGAAAGCCCCGCTTTCGCGAGGCTTCGGTGTCAGTACCGCTACGGGGATTCGAACCCCGGTTTCCGCCGTGAGAGGGCGGCGTCCTAGTCCCCTAGACGATAGCGGCGCGTGGACGGCCCGTAGGGTAGCAACCTCTCGCGCGAGCTCGTCGTCGCGGCAAGACGGCTTGCCTCAGGCTAGTCCTTGTAGGGGTCGAAGACGTCCGCGCCGGCCATCGCCACGCCGATCGGCGTGAGCCGGTGGACCACCTCGACGGTGTCGCCGTGGGCGGCCAGGACCGTGTCGAGGCGCTTGTAGGCCTCGGGCGCCTCGTCGGCGGCCCCGCCGCGCAGCTCGACTCCCGACGCGGCCAGCTCGCTGCGCACGGCCGCGAAGTCGACGCGGCCCGGCGACACGAGCTGCCACTGCTTCGTCAGCCGCGCGCCGCAGACCGGGCAGCGCTCGCCCCTGGGCTTAACCTCGTGCTGGGCCTGCCACCAGTCCCCGTTTGGGCACGTCCAGCGCTTGCGGCGCTTGCCCGCCGCCTGGGTGCGCGACATCACGCGCCCCGCGCCGTGGACGGTGCTGTAGAGCAGCCCCGCGGCGGCGTCGCTCTCGACGCCGCGCAGGATCACCGACGGCTCGCCCATCGTCGCGCCGACGAAGCCCTCCTGGCCCGGGAACGCCGGGGTGCAGCCCTTGCGGATCACCCAGACGTCGGTGCCGAAGTGGCGCTCCCGCCAGGCGAAGTTGTGGTGGTTGTGGACCTCGTAGGTCGATCTCGCCCCGAGGATCTCGAGCACCTTGTCGACGACGACGTCACGGCCGGCGTACGCGTACTCGCCCGCGAGCTCCATCGCCGCGATGTAGGCCTGCCCGGCCTCGCTGTCGACGCGCAGCAGCTTCGGCGGGCTGTCCATCTCTCCCTGGGTGTGCCGGTCGTCGAACGACTTGCCCTCGGCGATCGCGAGGAAGCCGCTGGCGGTCTTGTGGCCGAAGCCGCGCGAGCCGAAGTGCACGCCGACCCAGACGTGGCCGTCGTCGCCGGCGAAGAGATCGACGTAGTGATTGCCGGCGCCGACCGTGCCGAGCTGCTTGGCCGCCGCGCTCGCCAGCCTGCGCTGCGGCTCGAAGGCGGCGTCGCGGATCCTGTCGATCACCGGGTGGTCGACCGGCTCGTCGTTCTTGCGCCCGATGCCGAAGCTGATGCGGGCGAAGATCTCGTCCATCACGCGCGGCAGGTCCGGCCGCAGCTCCTCGACGAGCAGGTCGGTGCGGGCGGCCTTGTTGCCGCAGGCGATGTCGTAGCCGACGCCGGACGGGCTGATGTGGTCCGGGTAGGCGACGGCGCCGCCGATCGGCTGGCTGTAGCCGACGTGGCCGTCGGCGCACAGCACCGCGCGCAGCGCGTCTCCCGCCTCCGCGCAGGTGACGAGCTGGTCGATGGCGCGGGCGTCGACGTCCCCGCGGACCTCGATGGGGATCGGCTCGCGGGCGATGCTCACGCGAGGTGCTCTACCCGCTCGCACAGCGGATGCGCCGAGCGACCTGCCGCCGCAGCAGGGCGAGCCGAGCGCGGGCGACGAGCAGGCCGAGCGCCTTCCCGGCCATCCCCGCCCCGATCACGAACGCCCCGACTCGCGCGCCGGCGCCGAGCGTGAGGTCGCCGGCGGTCGCGACACGCACGATCGCGAGCACCAGCGCCGACACCATGAACCATGCCGCGACCACGCAGCCGCAGGCGTCGCGGTACGTCTTCGCGCGCTGCCGGATCCTCGCGGTCTCCGGCGAGTCGGCGGGAAGCCGTGCGAGGAGGGCGTCGATCTCCATCCGCTCTCGCTTCGGGTCGCTGTCGATGCTCCCACCCGCGCGGGCCGCGGACAAGGTCGCGGCGGCGCCTCACACGAGAAAGGCCCGGCACGAGCCGGGCCTTCGTCGATGCGGATGAGAGGACTCGAACCTCCACGTCCCGAAGGACACAGGCACCTGAAGCCTGCGCGTCTACCAATTCCGCCACATCCGCGGGGCGGATGCAATGTAGCGACCTCGGGCCGCGGGTGGGTATGACCCAGCGGATGTCGGACACCCCGGTCGTCGCGTTCGCGCCTGGGCGCGTCAACCTCATCGGCGAGCACACCGACTACAACGGCGGCCTGGCGCTGCCGTTCGCCATCGCCGCGGGCGTCACGGTGACCGCGACGCCGGCGGACGGCCACGCGATCGAGGCGGTCGCCCGCGACCTCGGCGAGCAGGATCGCTTCCCGGTCGACGATCCGGCGCCCGCGCAGGTCTCCGGCTGGCGGGCGTTCGTCCGCGGGACGGTGCACGAGCTGCGCGCCGCCGGCCACGCGCCGCGCCCGGCCCGCATCGAGATCGCCGGCGACGTGCCGCGCGGCGCCGGACTCTCCTCGTCCGCCGCGCTCGAGGTCGCGCTCTGCCTCGCCCTGCTCGGCCCGGACGCCCAGCCGGCGGGCGACGCCGAGCGAGTCGACCTCGCGCGCCTGTGCTCGCGGGTCGAGAACGACCACGTCGGAGCCCGCACCGGCCTCCTCGACCAGCTCGCCGCGCTGCTCGGCCGGCCGGAGCACGCGCTGCGGATCGACTTCGCCACGCTCACGGTCGAGCCCGTGCCGCTGCACACGGGCGGCTGGCGACTCGTCACGCTCGACTCCGGCGAGCGCCACGCGCATGCCGCCGGCGGCTACAACGAGCGCCGCCGCGAGTGCGCGGCGATCTGCGAGCGCCTCGGGATCGCGAGCGTCAGCGACGCCGCTCCCGACGACCTCCGCCGCCTGCCCGAGCCGCTGCACCGGCGCGCGCGCCACGTGCTCGAGGAGAACGCCCGCGTCGACGCCGCCGTCGCGGCGCTGCGCGACGGCGACCTCCCGGCGCTCGGGCGCCTCCTCGACGCGTCGCACGCCTCCCTGCGCGACCTCTACGACGCGTCGACCGAAGCCGTCGAGCACGCCGTGCGCCGCCTGCGCGACGCGGGCGCCGCCGGCGCCCGCATGGTCGGCGGCGGGTTCGGCGGCCACGTGCTCGCGCTGCTGCCGCCCGACGTCGACCCGCCCGACGGCGCGCTCGTCGTCGAGCCGGGCCCGGGCGCACAGCTGACACACCGGGATCAATGACACGACGACGTCGGCCGTTCGTCGAGATGCCGCAAACACCGCTCGAATGCTCGACGTCGCGTGACGAGAACCCGTTGGCATGCGTCGATCTCCGTCATTTGTCGCCCTCGTCGGCAACGGGCTGTCGGTCGCGGCCAACCCTGAGCTCGCACTCGACCGACTGACACGTCGGCTCGTCGCCGGAAACGAAGAGCTGCGTCGGCTAGTCGAGAGCACGACGACGACCGACGCTGCGACCGACTTCGAGATCGTCATCGGCCACATCGAGGCCCGACTGGCGGAGGCGGAGCACGTCGCCGTGTCGCTGATCGCGGAGGAGGGACTGCACACAGCCCGTGCCCTGGCGTTCAAGAGCACCGCTGAAGCTCTCTGGGGAGGCCTGTACCTCGACTACTGCGGTCAGGTGCTCAACGCCATCTGCGACCTGACGACCGGCGCCTTGCCACGTCGGGTCGTCGCGTTCGGCACCTGGCTGAGGCGGATGCACCGCATTCACGGGCAGACGGCGATCTACACGCTCAACTATGACGTCCTGCTGGAGCGGCTTCTCTTCGACGGTCGAGGACTCAAGGGCGAGGTGAGCGATCTCTTCTCGGGCCTTCGGGACCGAGAAGAGTGGGTCCATCCCTATCCGGGATGCCCGCCGTTGCTGGCGCGTCCGTTCGACCCTGTATCCGCACCCCCACGGGCTGTGCGGTTCCACCACCTACACGGTTGCGTGACGTACCTGGAGGCAGTGGGCACCGACGACGTCTTGAAGCTGACGCACAAGGCGATTCGCGAGCACAACGTCTTCGGCGAGATGAAGCAGCTCGACACGCCGCGCTACCGGCCCTGTGTGATCCTTGGATCTGGGAAGGCGGAACGTGCCGCCGAGTATCCGTTCGTCCATGGCTTCAGGGCGCTGGCCGAGGACGCGCAATCCGTCAGCACGCTCGTGATCGCCGGCTACAGCTTCCGCGACGAGCCGGTGAACGTGCTCCTTCGCGAGGCGGCGCAGCACGCGGAGCGCGTCATCGTGATTGATCGCCGCGAGGACCCACTGGACCGTGCCCGTTTCCAGCGCGACGTCAGCAATCTGCTGAGCCGCGAGATCCTCGAGTGGCATCTCGACGGGATCACCGGCAACATCCCGCTGGACGCGCCGCGTGCGCGGACAGCCGCGTAGCGCTAGGCGACCGGGTTCGCGACGGCCTCGGCGACCGCGGCCTGCACGCCGCCGGTCCAGGGCTCGCCGTGGCCCGTGAGCACCACGGTGGCGCCGGTCGCCTCGAGCGCCGGCAGCGACTGCTTGGCCTGCGCCGAGTCGGCGGTGGCGGCGCGCGCGACGACCCGCGGCCCGGTGCGGCCGGTGTACGGGTCGCGGGTGACGAAGGCGTCGCCGGCGAACAGGACCGACCGGCGCTCGTCGTGGAAGCCGCAGTGGCCGAACGTGTGCCCGGGACAGGCGATGGCCTGCAGCCCGCCCGGCAGGGTGTCGCCCGGGCGGAACGTCTCGAACTCGCCGAGGTACTTCGCCCGGATCGCGTTCTTGCGCAGCGCGGCCAGGTACAGCGAGCGCGTCGCGCCGTGGCGCAGGACGTACTCGATCGGGTTGCGCTCCGACTTCGCCGCCCGCAGCGGGTTGCCGGCGAGCTCCGCGTCGCCCTCGGACACAAGCACGCGCGCGCCGGCCTCCTGGCGCACGCGGTCGGCGAAGCCGAGGTGGTCGATGTGGGCGTGCGTGATCAGGACAGCCTGGATCTCGCCGAGCTGGTGGCCCGTCTCGCCCAGCTCGCGCCGGAACTGGTCGTAGTCGCCGGGGAAGCCGGCGTCGACCAGGACGAGCCCCTCGGCGTCCTCGACCAGATACCAGTTGACGTAGCCGTCGTCGAAGCGGTGGACGCCGGGCGCGACCTCGGAGCGGGGCATCGGCCCCACTCCTCCCCTACATCGCCGCGCGCAAACTGGGCACGTCGTCCATCGTCGTGCCGCGGCGCCCGTCGGCGGCGACCAGGAGCTTGAAGTCGTGCGGGTTGGTCGCCACGGCGAGCGCGTCCTCCATCGCCACACGGCCCGCCTTGACGTGCTCGAAGAGCGCCTGGTCGAAGGTCTGCATGCCGTAGTAGGCGCCATCGGCCATCGTCTCGGTGAGCTGCCCGGTCTGCTCGGGGTCGAGCAGGAGGTCGCGCACGCGGCCGGTCATCCGGAGGATCTCGCAGGCGGCGACGCGACCGCCGTCGGCGGACGGCACCAGGCGCTGCGAGACGATGCCCTTCAGCGTGCCGGCGAGCATCGACCGCGCCTGCTGGTGCTGATGCGGCGGGAAGAAGTCGATGATCCGGTTGACGGTCTCCGGCGCGTCGACCGTGTGCAGCGTGGAGAGCACGAGGTGGCCGGTCTCGGCCGCCGACAGCGCGGTCTGGACGGTCTCCTCGTCGCGCATCTCCCCGATGAGGATCACGTCGGGGTCCTGGCGCAGCACGCGGCGCAGCGCGCGCTTGAACGACCCCGTGTCCATCCCGACCTCGCGCTGGTTGATGACCGAGCGCTGGTCGCGGTGCAGGAACTCGATCGGGTCCTCGATCGTCACCACGTGCTTGGCGTACGACCGGTTGATGTGGTCGATCATCGCCGCGAGCGTCGTCGACTTGCCCGAGCCGGTCGTGCCGGTGACGAGGATGATCCCGCGGTGCTCCTCGGCGAGCTGCCGGATCGCCTCGGGGAGCCGCAGCTCCTCGAGCGTGGAGACCTTGAACGGGATGGCGCGGCAGACCAGCGAGATCGAGCCGCGCTGGCGGAACGCGTTGACGCGGAACCGCGCCACGCCGTCGATCGCGTAGGAGAAGTCGACCTCGCCCTCCTCCTCGAACTCGGCGAGCTTCGCCGGATCGGTGAGGATCGAGCGCAGCGCGTGCTCGGTGTCGTGGACCGAGAGCTCGCGCGCGCCGTCGATCGCCGTCAGCTCGCCGTTGAGCCGCAGCATCGGGGTGGCGGGGACCTTCAGGTGCAGGTCGGAGCCGCCGCGCGCGACGAGCTCGCGCAGCGCGGCGTCGATGTCGAAGTCAGAGGGCATTGAGGTAGAGGTCGATCAGGGCGGGACCGGCGAACAGCGCGACGAGCCCGCCGAGGACGAGGAACGGGCCGAACGGCACCGCGGTCTTGCGGCCGTCGCGCACGCCCTTGCGCGCCATGACGGCCGCGCCGACGAGCGTGCCGGCGACGAGCGCGACGAACAGCGCGGGCGCGACGGACGCGCCGAGATACAGCCCGAGGACGCCGACGAGCTTCACGTCGCCCATCCCCATGCCGTGCGGCGCGACGAAGGCGATGAGCAGGAACGCGCCGCCGGCGATCGCGCCGGCCAGCAGGTGCTCGATCAGGCTGCCGCTATCGGCGAGCGCGAGGATCGCCACCGCGACGACCGCGGCGGGCGCGGTGAGGCGGTTCGGGATGATCCGGTGGTCGAGGTCGATCAGGGCGATCGGCACGCAGAACGTCACCATCGCCAGCGGCAGCCAGAGGTCGGCGTCGAGCCCGTAGCGGACGACGACGCCGGCGTACAGGAGCGCCGTGGCCAGCTCGACGAGCGGATACCGGGCGGAGATCGGCGCCTGGCAGTCGTGGCAGCGCCCGCGCAGCATGAGCCAGCCGACGACGGGCAGGTTGTGCCACGGCCGGATGGGGTGCTCGCAGTGCGGGCAGCGGCTGGCCGGGAAGGCCAGCGACTCCCGGCGCGGCAGCCGGTAGGTGACGACGTTGAGGAACGAGCCGATGAGGGCGCCGAAGAGCGCGGCGGTGGCGGTCATCGCGCGCCCACCTCGCCGTCGTCGCCGATGACGTACTCGCACTCGCGCGCGTCGTGGTGCGGGGCGACCGTGCCGGTCTCGGCGTCGAAGCCGAGGTAGTCGAGGACGTCGAGGACGCACCGGCCACGCTCGGATTGCCGGGTGTAGAAGCGCTCCGCGGCCGTGCGCGAGGTGGTGCGGTCGACGCGGACGCGCAGCAGCTGCAGGGCGTGGCGGGTGCCGTCCGGCGTGGTCAGCGTCGCGCGCTCGCCCGGCCAGAGGATGAGATGGGTGCAGAGGCGGCGCGTCGGGCGGCAGCGGCCGTCGCCGGCCACCTCCACGCCCCCGGAGATGACGAACGCCGCGCCGCGGCCGCCGGTGATCGGCCCGAGGTAGAGCGCCACCGGAGCGCGCGCGCCCGGGAACGGGCGCAGGCGGACGACGTCGTGCAGCGCCTCGCCGTCGAAGCGCACGTCGGCGCGCAGCAGGCGGTAGACGGTGGGGTCGTCGGTCGGCTGTGGCCGCGGCTTCGGCGCCGGGGCCGGGGCGGGCGCAGGGTCGACGACGCGCGGCGCCGACGCCGAGCCGGACGAGCCCGACGCCGACCCGGACGAGGCCGGCGACGAGGTCGCGGTCGAGGCGGCCGAGCCGGTCGACGCGCTCGCGCTCGCCGCGCCGCCGCCCGACGACGGACGCGTGCCGCCCGGCGAGCCGGCGTCGCCGCCGCTCGACGACGACGCGCCGCCCTCCTGGGTCACGGCGCCCGCGAACGGGTCGCGCGGCGCGCCCTTGAGCCGCGTGCGGCCCTCGACCGTCACCGGCGGCTCCACCCCGAGCACGCTCGAGGCCGCGGCCAGCGTCGCCTGCGGCGACGGGCCGTCGACGTCCGGCGCGGGGACCGGGTCGGGCTCGGGCGCCGGGTCGTGGCGCAGCAC
>DASTRJ010000056.1:0-11353 GCA_035761245.1 Capillimicrobium sp.
CGTCGGCCACCGCGCGCTCACCCCGCGCGCGCGGCGGCTTGCGGCCGTGCTCGCGGGAGGCGCGGACGCGGTCCTCTCGCACCGCTCCGCAGCTCAGGTCCACGGCCTCGTCGATCGAGCGCCCGCCCGCCACGAGATCACCGCGCCGGACCGTCGGCGCCACCGCGGTGCAGAGCTCGTCGTCTACCGCAACCGGCTTCACCCCGCCGATCGCACGGTCGTCGACGGCGTCCCGATCACCACCGTCGCGCGGACGCTCGTCGACCTCGCCGCCACGCGCTCCGCCGACGAGCTCGACGCCGCGCTCGAAGCGGCCGCCCGCCAGCGCGTCCTCGACCTCCGCGCCATCGACGAGACGATCGCGCGCAACCGCCGGCGGCGCGGCGTCGGGCGGCTCGCCGCCGCGGTCGAGCGCCTGCACCCCGCCGCGCAGGACACCCGCAGCCGCCTCGAGGCGCGCGCCCTCGCCCTCATCGCGCGCCACGACCTCCCCGCACCCGCCGTCAACGTGCTCGTCGAAGGCCTCGAGGTCGACCTCCTCTGGCCACACGCCCGCCTCGCCGTGGAGCTCGACAGCCGCCAGCACCACATGACCCCGCAGGCCTTCGAGCGCGACCGCGCCCGCGACGCCCGGCTCGCCACCGCGGGCTACCGGACGCTGCGCTTCACGTGGCGCCAGCTCGCCGACGAGCCGCAGACCGTCGTCGCGGCCCTGCGAGCCGCGCTCCCAGCCGCGCACCGTCCAGCCACGCCGCCGCAAGCTCGCGCCGCCGCAGCAGCGTGAACGCGACCCACCGCAGCGCGCCGCTCGCCACGAGCGCCAGCCCCAGCACGCGACGCGACACCGCGCCGAGATGCGTCTCCGCGTACGTCGCGATCCCGTGCAGCCGCGAGCGCAGCCCGCGCTCGCGCCCCCACGCCGCGAACGTCCCGCCACCGAGGTGCTCGAACACCGCCGCCCCCACGTGCAGCAGCACTCCCCGCTCCTGCAGGCGCCGCGCGAGGTCGACGTCCTCGTACCAGAACCAGTACCGCTCGTCCCAGCCGCCGACCGCCTCGAGCGCGTCGCGCCGCACGAGCAGGCAGGCGCCCGCCGGCTGGTCGCACGCCACGGTGCCGCGCTCGGCGAGCAGCTCAGGGTCCGGCGCGAGCCAGCGCCCGAGCACCACCTCGAGCCCCGTCACCCGCGCCACCAGCTCGGCCAGCCCCGGGAAGCGCTGCGGCGCGTACGCCGGCTGCGTGTCGTCGGTCCCCGGGTCGACGAGCCGCCCGCCCGCCGCGACGGCGTCCGCGCGCTCCTCCAACGCACGCACGAGCACGTCGAGCGCCCCCGGCCGCGCGTACACGTCGCTGTTGAGGAACAGCACGAGCGGCGCGTCGCCGGCCGCCGCCCCCCGGTTGCACGCCTCCGCGAACCCGACGCCCTCCGGCAGCCGCACGACCACGGCCTCACCGAACCGCTCGGCGACCGCCGCGGCCGTCCCGTCGCTCGACCCGTTGTCGACGACGATCGCGCGCGTGCCCTCGCGATCCAGCCGCGCCAGGCACTCGAGCGTCACCTCCCGCGTGTCGAACGTGACGACGACGACGTCCAGCGCCGTCGCGCTCACCGGCGCACCACGTCCCACACCTCCGGCGGGAAGCGCCGCACCACGACGAGCCCCGCCACGAACGCGACGTTCGCCACCACGAGCGCGACCAGCGCCGGCAGCCCGGTCAGCAGCCCGATCGCCACGGCGACAGCCGCCACCGCGACGATCAACGGCGCGCCGGTCAGCCCGCCCGCCAGCTCCGGCCGCGCGCGCAGCAGCGCGACGAGCAGCCCCACCGTCAGGGCCAGCTCCGCGCCGAACGTCGCGACCGCCGCGCCCTCCGCCCCCGCGGCCGGCACGAGCACCAGCGTGAGGACGACCGCCATCGCGAGCGCCCCCAGGTTCAGCCACAGCAGCGCGCCGTAGCGGCGCAGCGTGAGCAGCCCGTACCCGCACGCGACCCCGATGCCGGTCGCCGCGAGCGTCAGCCCCTGGATCCGCAGCACCGACACCGCCGGCTGCCCCTCGTCGCCGGCGAGCACGTCGATCGCCACCTGCGCGCCGACCACGCAGCACATCGCCATCCAGACTCCGAGGATCAGCGCCAGCTCGAGGATCCGCCGCATCGCGTAGCGGAAGCGATCGGCGTCGTCGCGCTCGGCCCGCGCCAGGATCGGATAGGCGGCCCCGATCACCAGCGCGGGGATCCCCAGGAGCACCTCGATCACCCGGAACGACGTCGCGAAGTAGCCGGTCTCGAGCTCGCCGGCCTGCAGCGACATGACGAGGATCGTCACGCGGAAGTAGACGACGTTGAGCGCGACGGCGGCGGTGTACGGGAGCGTGTCGCGCAGCAGCGGCCACACCTCCGCCCACCGCAGCGACGGCCGCACCGGCATCGCGCGACCGACGAGCGCGAGCGTCGCGCCGAGCAGCACCGCGCCGATCGGCACGGTGATCCACAGGAACGGCACGACGCCGGCGTCCGCCAGCACCAGCACCACGATCAGCGCGACCGTCAGCACCTGGCCGAGGAGCTGCAGCGCCGCGAGCCATCCAAACCGCAGCTCGCCCTGCAGCGGGGTCGCGACGAGCTGCTGCAGCGCCTGCAGCACGACGCCGGCGCCCGCCCCGATCGCGCCGACCACGAGCGGCGAGTCGTAGCCCGCCACGACTGCGAACAGCACGCCGACCGCCACCCCGCCGAGCGACAGGGCCCAGCGGATGCCGAGCAGCGCACGCAGCGCGCGGCGGCGCTCCTCCCCGCGCAGCGTCGCGTACTCGCGCAGCGCGATCGCGTTCAGCCCGCCCTCGGTCACGCCCGCCACGAGGTTCATGAGCGACATGACGGTCACGAACGCGCCGAACTCCGCCACGCCGAGGTGCCGGATCAGCAGCGGCGCGGACGCGATCGACAGCGCCACGCCGGCGAGGTAGGCGCCGCTGCGCAGCGCGCTGCCGCGCAGCGCGGCCGGGCCGGCCTCCCGGCTGTCGAGGACGTCGCTCACGCGCTGAAGCATGGCGGGCGCGGCTAGCCTCCGAGGTCATGCCCGTCTCCCTCTTCGACACGAACACGCCGCTGGCGCCGCTGCGCCCGCGCCTGATCGAGGCGATGACCGCCGTCGTGGAGGACGGCCGCTTCATCCTCGGCCCCAACGTCGCGGCCTTCGAGCAGGAGTTCGCCGCCTACTGCGGCGCCGACCACGGGATCGGCGTCGGCAACGGCACCGACGCGCTCACCATCGCCCTGCGCGCGATCGGCGTCGGCCCCGGCGACGAGGTGATCGTGCCGAGCTTCACCTTCTACGCGTCGGCCGAGGCGATCCCGCCCACGGGCGCCACGCCGGTCTTCTGCGACATCGACCCGGAGACGTTCTGCATCACCCCGGAGACGGTCAAGGCCGTCATGACGCCGCGCACGAAGGCCGTCGTCGCGGTGCACCTGTTCGGCAACGTCGCGCCGGTCGCCGAGATCGAGGCGCTCGGCGTGCCGGTCGTCGAGGACGCGGCGCAGGCCGCGGGCACGACGACCCCGCACGGCCGCCCGGGCGCGCTCGGCACGGTCGCGACCTTCAGCTTCTTCCCGTCGAAGAACCTCGGCTGCTTCGGCGACGGCGGCATGATCATGACGCGCGACGCCGAGGTCGCCGAGCGCGCCCGGATGCTGCGCTTCCACGGCTCGCACGACAAGGTCACCTACGAGCACGTCGGCTACAACTCGCGCCTCGACGAGGTCCAGGCCGCGGTCCTGCGCGTGATGCTGCCCGAGCTCGACGGCTGGGCCGACGGCCGCCGCGCCGCCGCCGCCCACTACGAGGCCGCCGGCCTGGGCGAGCTCGTCGACCTGCCGCAGCCGACCCCCGGCACGGAGCCCGCCTGGCATCTGTACGTCGTCAAGCACGAGCGCGCCGACGAGCTGGCCGCCACGCTGAAGGAGCGCGGCATCGGCCACAAGGCCTACTACCGCACGCCGGTCCACCGCCAGCCGGCGATGGCCGACCTCGGCGCCGGAGCCGACCTGCCCGCCACCGACGAGGTCGCCCGCACCCACCTGGCGATCCCGATGAGCCCCGTGCTCGACGCCGAGCAGGCCGCCGAGGTCACCGACGCGGTCCGGGCGTTCGCGGCGGCCCCGGCGGCCTGAGGGGACCCGCCACCCGGCACGAGACCATGGCGCTGCCGGCGACCTTCGAGATCGGCGGGGCGCACCTGCAGCCCGACCGGCTGGGGATCTGGCCGGTCGAGGGCGGCGGGTTCGGGCTCGACATCACCTACACGGGCCCGGCCGGCCACACCCGCGCCGAGGAGGTGCGCCGCGCGCTCGAGCGCGAGGGGGTGCGCTGCTCGCTGCGCCAGGAGCTCGCCGACGGCTGGACGGTGCGCCTCGGGCCGGTCGACCGCGAGGCGATGCTGATCGTGCTCGGCGCCGTCGTCCTCTAGGAGCCGCCGGGCGCCGGCCGCCAGCGCCGCAGCGCGGTCATCGTCTCGTACGGCTGCGGGTCGGGGTAGCTGATGAGCTCGAGCGTGCTGCCCCAGGGCGTGGCGCAGTAGACGAAGCGGTTGCGCGCGCCGGCCTCCAGCGGGGGCAGCGGCCGCGGCGGCGCCAGGATCCGCGCGCCCGCGGCGACGACGCGCTCGACGGCGAGCTGGAGGTCGTCGACGTAGATGGCGACGTGCTGCCAGCCGAAGTCGGCCGGGTTGGCGGGATCGCGCTGGCGGGGCCCGCGGAACTCGAACAGCTCGATCCCGGGCCCGTCGGCGAGGCGCAGCATCCGGATCGCGATCTCCTGCGTGCCCGCCGGCACGCCGAGCCGGCGCTCGGTCTGCCGGCCGCACACGGGCCCGTCCTCGCGGCGCAGCGCGTCGTAGAGCACCGACGCCGCGAACGCCTGCACGAAGAACGTCGTCGCCGCCTCGATGCACGGCACGGTCACGCCCACGTGGTCGATGCCGCGTGCGCACGCGCCGACCGTGGCGCTGCTCCCTGCCGTGCGGTCCTCACCCGCGAGCATGCGCAACCATCCAAGCGCGTGAGGGGAGAAGGCGGTTGGGGACGTCCCTGCCCACGGTCTCACCGGTGACCGGTCCGCGCGCTCGGCCGGCCACTACCATCCGCCGCCGTGCGCGTCCTGACCGTCCTCGGCAACCGCCCGCAGTCCGTCAAGGCCGCGGCTGTCTCGCGGGTGCTGCGCGCCCGCCACGAGGAGGTGCTCGTGCACACCGGCCAGCACTTCGACGACGAGCTGTCGACGATCTTCGAGCGCGAGCTCGGTGTGCCGAAGCCCGAGATCCAGCTCGGCCTGGGCGGCGGCACGAACACCGAGCAGACCGCCAAGCAGCTCGCGGCGCTCGGCCCGCTGGTGGCCGAGCAGGCGCCCGACGTCGTCCTCGTCTACGGCGACACGAACTCGACGCTCACCGGCGGCATCGCCGCCGCGCAGGCCGGGATCCCGGTCGCGCACGTCGAGGCGGGGATGCGCTCGTGGGACTGGGCGATGCCCGAGGAGCAGAACCGCGTCCTCACCGACGCGCTCAGCGACCTGCTGCTCTGCCCGTCGCACACCGCGGTCGAGAACCTCGAGCGCGAGCATCCGCGCGGCTCGATCGTCTACGTCGGCGACGTCATGGTCGACGTGGCCGACCTCTTCCGCCCGAAGGCGCGCGAGCGCACCGAGGTGCTCGAGCGCTTCTCGGTCGAGCCGGGCGGCTTCGTCGTCTGCACGACGCACCGCGCGGCCAACGTGGACGATCCGGAGCGCCTGCGGGCGCTCGTCGACCTCCTCCTCGCCGTGCCGTATCCCGTCGTGCTGCCGCTGCACCCGCGCACCCGCGCGCGCCTCGAGGCGGCCGGCCTGCTGGAGACGCTGGCGCGCAAGGTGACGCTCGCCCCGCCGCTCGGCTACCTCGACTTCACGGCGCTGCTCGTCCACGCGCACGCGGCGCTCACCGACTCGGGCGGCGTGCAGAAGGAGGCCTTCCTGGCGCGCACCCGCTGCGTGACGATGCGCGACACCACCGAGTGGGTCGAGACGGTCGAGTCAGGCTGGAACGTGCTGGTCGACCTCGACGCCGAGCGCGCGGTCGCCGAGCTCGACCGCCCGCTGCCGGCCGAGCACCCGCAGCCCTACGGCGACGGTCACGCCGCCGAGAAGGTCGTCGACGCGCTCGAGGAGGCCTTCGCCTCGTCGCCGTCGGCCGCCGCGCCCGCCTGACCGCCGTCGCCGGGCGGCGCCGGAGGCGCCGGGCGCTGCCCCGGCAGGTGCTCCATGCGCCGCGCGAACGGGATCGCCAGCAGCATCAGCAGCGCCGCCGCGCGGAACGCCCAGCCGTAGCTGTCGCGCGCCGCGCCGGCGGTGCGGCGCGAGACCTCGGCGTCGAACCCGGGCGGCGGGTCGCCGCGGCGGCCGCTGGCGCCGGAGAAGTCGCTGAAGTCCTCGCTGATCATCCCGTCGAGCACGGCGGCCGGGATGACGAGGTCGCGGGCGCGGTCCTCGACCCGCTCGCGCGTCGACGACAGCGCCGGCGAGGCGACGGTCACGAACACCGCGACCAGCAGCGAGACGCCGAGCGTGATGCCGAGCTGCCGCGCGGTGTTCAGCACGCCGCTGGCCAGCCCGACCTGGGGCCCCGCCACGGCGCCCATCGCGCCGACGTTCACGGTCGGGAACACCGTTCCCATGCCGCCGCCCATGAGCAGCAGCCCCGGCAGCACGAGCAGGTAGTCGAACGCGGAGTCGGCGACCGACGGCAGGAACGAGACCCACAGCAGCCCCGCCCCCACCATCCCGAGCGCCGGGACGGCGAGGTCGCGCGGCGCGCGCGAGTCGGCGGTGCGGGCGACGAACGGCCAGGCGACCAGCCCGCAGAGCGGGATCGGCGTCAGCAGCGCGGCGGCCTCCAGCGGCGAGAAGCCCCACAGGTTCACGAACACCAGCGACAGCAGCAGCAGCGACCCGAGGTAGCCGCCGGCGAACAGCAGCAGCGCGACGTTGCCGCCGACGTACTGGCGGTTGCCGGCCAGCTCGCGCGTGATCATCGGCGCGCGCCCGTAGCGCTGCGAGGCGGCGAAGGCGGCGCCGAGCAGGATCGAGAGCTGCAGCAGGAAGAGGATCAGCGGGCTCGTCCAGCCGCGGTGGTTGCCCTCCACGAGCGCGAACACGAGCGCGGCCACCGCCCCCGCCAGCAGCGCCATCCCGAGCCAGTCGATGCGGCGCCCGGCGCTGAGGTCCCACGTCTCCGGCCACCAGCGCAGCGCCAGCACGACACCGAGCACCCCGAACGGCACGTTGACGAGGAAGATCCACGGCCAGCCCGCCAGGTCGACGAGCGCGCCGCCGACGACCGGGCCGGCCGCGTTGGAGATGAGCGCCACGATCGCGATCAGCGAGAGGCCGAAGCCGCGGCGCTCGGGCGGGAAGACCAGCACGGCGATCGCGAAGCCGAGCGGCGCGAGCACGCCCGCGCCGGCCCCCTGCAGCAGCCGGAAGCCGATCAGCGCGCCGATCGACGGCGAGACCGCGCACAGCGCCGACCCCACCGTGAAGAGCGACAGGCCGATCACGAAGAGCCGCCGGCGGCCGAACTGGTCGGCCAGGCGCCCCATCGGCACGAGCAGGACGGCGAAGGCGAGGTTGTAGGCGGTGACGACCCAGGACGCCGTGGTCACGTCGGCGTCGAGCTCGCGCTGCAGCGCCGGGATCGCGATGTTGACGATCGACGCGTCGAGCATCGACATCGCCCACGCGATCATCATCACGCCGAAGATCCGCCGCCGGTGCGCGTAGAGCAGCTCCGCCGGCGGGTTGACCCGCACGCGCTCAGTCGGCGTCCGCATCGTCGCCTTCCTCGCGCTCGCGCCGGCGCTCGTCGTCGTCGTCGGGGATGCGCGGCGGGATGACGCGCTCGGCGCCGAACTCCGGCAGCGTCCCGCCGGCGGCGACCGCGGCCTCGCGCCAGAGCCGGTCGAGCACCTCGGGATCCTCGCGGGTGACGTCCTCGACGTCGGTGGGGTCGTCCTCGTCGTCGATCTCGTCGGCGTCGTAGAGGCGCCGGTCCTGGAGGGCGAGGTCGGCGACCATGACGTGGCGGCCGTCGCCGACCATGACCATCGTGTCGATCGCGCTCGTCCACGTCGCGCGCGCCGGCACGTCCTCGTCGTCGAGGCTGGCGGTGAGGTCCTCCCCGGCCATCCGCCCGGGGATCGAGATGCCCTGCAGGCCGAGCACGGTCGGCGCGACGTCGTACGTCGACGCGAACCAGGCGAGCTCGTCGCCGGCCATCCGGCGGCGCGGGTCGCGCAGGAGGAACGGCACGTGGAACGCCCGCGCGTCGCCGACGCCGGCCGGGTGGCCGTAGATGCCCTGCTCGCCGAGCGCCATGGCCCCGTCGGAGACGACGATCACCGCGGTGCGGCCGGCGAGGTCGCGCTGGGCGACGCGGTCGAGCACGCGCCCGAGCCAGCGGTCGGCGTCGCGCTGCGCGGCGGCGTAGCGCTCCTGCACGTCGTCGCGCCGCCCGTCCTCGGGGTCGATGCGCACGCGCCGCACCGGCAGCGGGCCGCCGGGCACGTAGACCTCGCGCTCCTCGAGCTGCGAGCCGCGGACGATGAGCTGCACGGGCGCGCGCACGTCCCCGGGGTCGAAGGCGTCGATGGCCAGGAAGAACGGCTCGCCGAGCGCCGCCAGCTCCTCGAGGGCGCTGAGGCCGGTCTCGAACGCGGGCGCGGTCGCGCTCGGCCGCTCGACGACGCCCGGCCGGATCGGCAGCAGGTAGCCGCGCTCGCCCGGCGCGTCGGGCGGCGGGGCGGCCGGGCGGCGCACGGCCCGCTCGAAGCGCGGCCCGCGCAGGAGCGGGTTGGCCGACACCCAGGCGACGTGGACGCCCGCGGCCTCGAGCACCTCGGTGAGCAGCGGCTGATGGTCGTACACGGGGTTCCAGCCGGGGATCGCGGGCAGCGGAGGGGTCGCGCGCCAGTCGCGGAAGGGGTAGGTGCGCATCCCGGTCAGCAGGCCGTTGCGCGCCGGGATCGAGGGCGTGCCGTCGGGGATCGCCCGCGTGAAGCGCAGGGCGTCGTCGGCGAGGTCGTCGAGGTTCGGCGTCTCGCGCCCGGGGAACCGCGCGCGCATCCGGTCGAGCACGACGAGGACGACGTTCGGCCGGTCGCGCGGGTCGGCCCGGTCGCGCGGCCCGGCGGCCGCAGCGGCGGTCCGCGGGCGCGCCACGCCCCCGAGCGCGGCGGCCCCCGCCGCGCCGCCGGCGGCGCGCAGCAGCCCGCGGCGGCTCAGGCGGCTCAGCGGGCGCGCGCCCATCAGCCGCCGATCACCATCCCGCGCCCGAAGACGGGCAGCGTCCCGCCGGCCGCGTCCTCGAGCACCCGCCATAGCTCGTCGACCTTCTCGGGGTGCTCGGCGGCCACGTCGTGGCGCTCCTCCGGGTCGCGCGCGGTGTCGTAGAGGCGGCGGAAGCGGCCCGCCTCGGGGCACATGAGCAGCCAGCGCCCGTCGCCGGCCAGCCACGTGTCCTGGTAGCAGGCGGTCCAGGTGTCGCGCGCCGGGGGCTCGCCGCCCTCGAACAGCACGGACAGGTCCTCGCCGTCCATCACGCCGGGCGCGCGCACGCCCATGACCGACAGGATCGTCCGCGCCACGTCGTGCGTGGAGGCGTAGTAGTCGGTCGACTCGCCGGCGCGGCGTCCCTGCGGGTCGCGGATCACGTACGGCACCTGGTAGATCTCGCGGTAGGGCCGCGAGGTGCTCTTGCCGAGGATGTCGCGCTCGCCGAGCAGGACGCCGTGGTCGCTCAGGTACCAGACCACGGTGTTGTCGGCGAGGCCGAGGCTGTCGAGCTTGTCGAGCAGCGCGCCGATCCAGCGGTCGGCGAACGTCAGCTCGGCGGCGTAGAGCCGGCGGACGAGCTGGACGGTCTCCTCGCCGATGTGCAGCCCCGAGACCTCGCTGGCCGGCGTGTTGAACGGCTGGATCGGGCGGATGCCGCGCCGCTCGATGCCGAGGGGCGCGCTGCCGAACTCGGCCTCGTAGTCGCTCTCGGGCGGGTCGAACGGCTCGTGCGGGTCGAACGCGTCGACGCCGAGGAAGAACGGCTGGCGGTGCTTGAGCTGCTCGAGCGCGGCCATGCCGGCGCGCACGACGCGCGCCGCGGAGTAGTTGCGGCGGCTCGTGCGGTACAGCGAGTTCCAGCCGACGTAGCTGCGCAGGCGGTCGACCTCGACCGTGTCCGACAGCTCGGGCAACAGGTAGCGCTCGATCGCGCTGCGCGGCGCGAGGCGCTCGAACGGCACGTTGAACGCGCGGTAGGCCGCCTGGGAGAGGTCCGCCTTGCCGAGGTCGAGCGTGCGGCGGAACTCGACGTAGCGCGGGCCGACGAGGAACGGGTTGTCGGTCGCGTACGCGGTCGCGACCCCGGCGTTGCCGAGCACCTCGGTGAGGATCGGCTGATGCGGGAGGATCGGCGTCCAGCCCGGCTCCGGCGGCAGCCCGGGCGTCGAGACCCAGTCGCGCAGCGGGAACGACCGCATCCCGGTGAGGATCGTGCGCCGCACGAGGCCGGTCGGCATCGCCTCGGGGATCGCGCGGTCGAAGCGCAGGCCGCCGCGCGCCAGCGCGTCGATGTTCGGCGTCTTGGCGAGCGAGTCCGGGTTGTAGGCGGAGACGTAGTCGCGCCGCGTGCTGTCGGTGACGATCAGCAGCACGTTCGGCGCGTCCCGCGCCCGCGACAGCCGCGGCTCGTAGTCCTCGGCGCCGCAGGCGGCGAGGCCGGCCGCGGCCGCCCCGGCGGCGCCCGCGCCGCCCAGCCGGATCAGGTCGCGCCGGGTGAGCGCGCTCATGTGGCGGCCGGCGCCTGCTCCCGGTCCCACCACTCCTGGATGGCGCCGAGCGCGCCCGGGACGATCAGGTCCTTGAAGCTCTGCGTGTCGTTGACCCGGGGCAGCGGCTCGTCGGGGACGTCGACGCCGAGGAAGGCGCACAGCGGCTCCCAGCCCTCCGCCGGATCCCACACGAGCAGCCGGTCGGCGGGGACGGTCTCCTGCACCTCCTCGTTCCAGCGGTGGAACGCGGCGACGAGCTGCTCGCGGTCGCTGTAGCTGCCGGCGAACGCGCCGTGCGGGCCGGCCCAGGTCATCTCGGTCATGAGATCGACCCAGGCGCGCCACTGCGGGTCGACGTGGTAGCGGGCGCGCGAGATGTGGTGGAGCAGGTTGTCGCTGTGGTAGATCGCCCACACGGTGTCGCGCATCGAGCGCTCCCAGCTGCCGGCGTCGCGCACGCTGAGGATGACCTTGGCGTCGGGGTAGTGCTCGACGA
>DASTRJ010000057.1:0-10253 GCA_035761245.1 Capillimicrobium sp.
GTCCGGCACGGTCACGCGCGCCGGCTCGACCGCCACGACGAGCGTGACGGTGCTGCCCTCGGTCGCCTCCTCGCCGCCCGCCGGGTCCTGCGACAGCACGGTCCCCGGCTCCTCGGTCTCGCTCTCCTGCTCGGTGACGTCGACCGAGAAGCCGGCCGTCTCCAGGGCGCTGCGGGCGCTGTCCTCGTCGTCGCCGACCACGTCCGGGACGGCGACGAGCGGCGGGCCGGTGGACACGACGACCGTCACCTCGGATCCGAGCTCGGCGAGCGCGCCGGCCGCGGGCGAGGTCGAGACGACGCGTCCCGCGTCGACGGTGTCGCTGGACTCCTCGCGCTCGCGCACCTCGAAGCCGGCGTCCTCGAGCTGCTTGATCGCCGCCTTGCGCTTCTCGCCGCTGACGTCCGGGATCGTCGCCATGCCCGGCCCGTCGGAGACGGTGAGCGTCACCTCGCTGCCCTCCTCGGCCTCGACGCCGGGCTGCGGGTCCTGGCGCAGCACGCGGCCCTCGGGCGCGTCGGAGGTCGTCCGCTCGACGCTCGGGTCGAAGCCGGCGTTGTTGAGGATCGCCAGCGCCGCCTGGAGCGGCTTGCCGGTCACGTTCGGCACGCCGCGGGTCTCCGGGCGGGTCAGCAGGTAGCCGGCGACCGCGGCGCCCGCCAGCAGCAGGACGGCGAGCAGCGCGAGCAGCCAGCGGCGGCTGCGCCGTGCGTCCTCGGCGACGAGCTCCTCGACGGGCGGCTCGGCGACCGCCTCCGTCTCGGCCACCGGGACGAACGCCGCCGTCGCGCCGCCGCCGTCGGGGCGCCCGGCGAGACTCGCCCGGGCGCGGTCGAGGGCGAGGATGAACGCGTCGGCGTCGGGGAAGCGCTGCGCCGGGTCCTTCGCGAGCGCCCGCAGCACGACCTCCTCGAGCTCGGGCGTGATCGCGGGGTTGAGCCGGCTCGGCGGCGGCGGCGCCTCGTTGACCTGCTTGAGAGCGATCGTCACCGCGCTCTCGCCGTCGAACGGCAGCCGCCCTGTGAGCATCTCGTAGAGGACGATGCCGATCGAGTACAGGTCGGAGGCCGGCGTCACCGGCAGCCCCTGCGCCTGCTCCGGCGAGAGGTACTGCGCCGTGCCCATGATCGAGCCGGTCTGCGTCATGTCGGAGGCGCCGGCGCGGGCGATGCCGAAGTCGGTGACCTTGGCCCGCCCCTCGGCGTCGACGATGACGTTGTGCGGCTTGAGGTCGCGGTGGATCACGCCGCGCTTGTGGGCGAAGCGGGCGGCGCGCAGGATCTGCACCGCGAGGTCGATCGCGCGGGTCGCCGGCAGCGGCGCCTCCTCGTCGATGACCCGCTTCAGCGTGCGCCCGTCGAGGTACTCCATCGCGATGTAGGAGGTGCCGTCCCACTGGCCGCGGTCGTAGACGGCGACGACGTTCGGGTGCTGCAGGCTCGCCGCGCTGGACGCCTCGCGGCGGAAGCGCTCGACGAACTCGCGATCCTCGGCGAAGCGCCGGTGCAGGAGCTTCAGCGCGACGTTGCGGCCCAGCTGCGTGTCCTCGGCGCAGTAGACGTCGGCCATGCCGCCGGAGCCGACCCGCGAGATGACGCGGTAGCGGCCGTCGACCATGGTGTCGCGCGGGACGTCGCGCAGCATCAGCCCGACGCCTCCTCGCCGAGCAGCTGCTCGAGCACCGCCTTGGCGACCGGCGCGGCGACCGTGCCGCCCTGACCGCCGATCGAGCTCTCGATCGTCACCGCGATCGCGATCTGCGGGTCGTCGGCCGGGGCGAAGGCGATGAACCACGGCTGGTTGAGGTCGGTCGCCGGGTTCTTCTCGGCGGTGCCGGTCTTGCCCGCCACGGAGATGCCCGAGAGCGCGGCCGCCGTGCCGGTGCCCTCGTTGACGACGTTGGTCATCATCTGGCCGAGCTGGGCGGCGGTCTCGGGCGAGATCACCCGCCGCACCGTCTCCGGCTCGAGCTTCTCGGACGTGCGCCCGTCCGGGTCGACGACGCGCTCGGTCAGGCGCGGCGCCACGAGCTCGCCGCCGTTGGCGACCACGGCGGCCACCATCGCCATCTGCAGCGGCGTCACCTGGAGCTTGTCCTGGCCGATCGCCATGCGCCCCACGTCGATCGCGTCCGACTCCGGGTCGAGCAGCTTGCCGTCGGCGTACTCGCCGGAGGCGAGCATCTGGTCCGCCGGGTAGTCGAGCGGCGGCTTGGCGTAGAAGCCGAAGCGCTCCATGTACTTCGCCATCGTCTCCTTGCCGAGCGACTCGCCGACCTGCGCCCAGACGGTGTTGACGGAGTTCGTCAGCGCGGTCGTCAGGGAGATCGGCCCGTAGCTGACGCCGCCGCTGTTGGCGAGCGGCACGCCGGAGATCGTCTTCGGCGAGCTGCCGTCGACCACGGAGTCCGGGGTGTACTTGCCGCTGTCGAGCGCCGCCGCGGCCGTGACCACCTTGAACGTCGAGCCCGGCGGATACGACGCCTGCGTGGCGCGGTTGAACATCGGCGCCTCGGGATCCTGGTTGAGCGCCTTGAACGTGTCGGGGTCGCGCAGCGAGTTGGCGTCGAAGCCGGGGTAGCTCGCCATCACCTTCACCCGGCCGGTGTCCGGCTCGATCGCGACGACCGCGCCGTTGCGGCCGGCGAGCTGGTCGAGCGCGACCTGCTGGGCGTCGAGGTCGAGCGTCGTGACGACGTTCTCGCCGACCGGCTCGCGTCCGATGAGCTCGTCGACGAAGTCGGTCAGCTCGTCGGTGTCGCCGATGAGGAAGTCGTTGCGCGAGCGCTCCAGGCCGGCGCGGCCGAGGTTCGTGTACGAGTAGCCGATCGCGTGCGCCACGTTCTGGTCGGCGGTCGTGTAGCGGCGCAGCCACGTGCCCGCCTCGCCGGGGATCGAGTGCGCCAGCAGCGTCCCGTCGGCGGCGCGGATGTTGCCGCGCTTGATCCGCTGCTCCTCGAGCAGCGCGCGCTTGTTGAGCGTGTTGTCGCGCAGCGACTCGGGGCGCGCGACGCTCCACCACGTCGTGGCGAAGACGAGGATCGCGAAGAGCAGGGTGATGAAGAGGTAGACGCGCCGGGCCGGGGTGTTCATGCCGGTCTGCGGGCCTTGTCGGAGACGAGCAGCAGGAGGGCGAGCAGCACGAAGTTCGCCACGATCGACGACCCACCGTAGGAGATGAACGGGAGCGTGACGCCGGTCAGCGGGATCACCTTCGTCACCCCGCCGACGATCACGAAGACCTGCAGGCCGACGACGGCGCCGAGCCCGGCGGCCAGCAGCTTCGAGAACGAGTCGCGCGCGATGATCGACGTCTTGATCGCCCGCTCGACGACGAGCAGGTAGACGACGAGCACGCCGACCGCGCCGATCAGGCCCAGCTCGTTGACGATGACCGCGTAGATGAGGTCGGTGTGCGCGGCCGGCAGGAGCTGGCCGCCGCCCGGCAGCTCGAGGATGGACTGCCCGAAGCCGACGCCGAGCAGCCCGCCGTCCGCCTGGGCGAACAGCGACTGCGCGATCTGGTAGCTGCCGCCGACCGCGTCGTAGAGGTGGCGGTCGAACGGCGTCTGCCAGGCGTCGACGCGGTTCTGGATCGTCGGGCGCATCGCGTGCAGGACGACCGCGCCGCCCGCGAAGAGCGCGGCGCCGATCGCCACGAACGAGGCGCGGTTCGTCGCGACGTACAGGAGCGCCAGGAAGCCGCCGAAGAACATCAGCGACGAGCCGATGTCCTGGATGAAGAAGAGCATCAGCATCGCCAGCCCCCACACCGCGAGCAGCGGGCCGAGGTGCTTGAGCGGGGGCAGCACGAGCGGCCCGACCCGGCGGCCGGCGCTGACGAGCAGCTGGCGGGTGTCGCGCAGGTAGCTCGCCAGGAAGATGATGATCGCGAGCTTCGCGAACTCGGCCGGCTGGAACGTGATCGGGCCGATGCCGACGGACAGGTAGGCGCCGTTGACCTGCTCGCCGATGCCGGGGAAGCGCGGCAGGGCGAGCAGCACGATCCCGGCCAGCGCGATCGTGTAGCGGTAGCGCTCGAGCACCGAGATGTCACGCACGACGATGATCGTCGCCGCGAACAGGACGAGCCCGACGACGAACCACTGCGCCTGCTCGCGCGCCAGGGTCTCGTCGATCCGGTAGATCATCACGAGCCCGAAGCACGCCAGGGTGGCGACGAGCGGGAACAGGTACGGGTCGGCGTTCGGCAGCGTGAAGCGCACGACGAGGTGCGCGACGAGGCAGAGCCCGAGGAAGATCGCCCCGTACGTGAGCGACACGTTGGAGAGGACGTCGTCGCGCTGGGAGAAGACGGCGGCGAAGCCGATCGTGACGAGCAGCGAGGCCGGCACCAGGGCCAGCAGCTCGCGGTTCCGAGCCGACATGGTCAGCTCCCCTGCAGCTGCCCGAGCTCGAACTGCCGCACGAGGTCGACGGCGTCGTCGTGCGAGCGCAGCTGGTGGTCCAGCAGCGTCGCGCGCCGTGCCGGCGGGATCGACGCGGCGGGCACGCCGGTGCGGTACTCGGTCCGGTAGAGGTCGATCCCGAGCGGCAGCTCGTACGGCAGGCCCTTGAAGAGCGCGACCCGGCCGTCCTCGTCGGTGCCGACGAAGTACACCGAGTTGATCGCCGCGTAGAGGCCGATCGCGATCGCGCCGAGGAGCGCCGTGACCACCAGCGCGGCGCCCGCCCGGGCGCCCCAGCGGCGCCGGCGCGGCGGCGCGCCGGCCACGCGCGGCCGCGGCGTGCGCGGCTGCACGGCCTGCACCTCGCGCTCGGCGACGGCGGCGCGGACCTGGTCGGTCGTCAGCGCGGTGGCGACGCTCGTCGCCTGGTGGGCCTCCGTGGTGCGGTCGACCCCGCCGCCCCCCACGCCGACCTCCTCGACGCGGAAGAGGACGACCGTGATGTTGTCGCGCCCGCCGGCCTCGTTGGCGGCCCCGACGAGCGCCCGGGCGGCGTCCGACAGCGCCTCGTGCCGGCCGAGCACGTCCGCGATCGCCGCCTCGCCGATCATCGACGTCAGGCCGTCGGAGCACAGCAGGAAGACGTCGCCGTGGCGCGCCGGCGCGGTCAGCGTGTCGACCTCCACGGCGGGCTCCGGGCCGAGCGCGCGGGTGATGATCGAGCGCTGCGGGTGCTCGTCGGCCTCCTCGTCGGTGAGCTTGCCCTGGCGCTTGAGCTCCTCGACGAGCGAGTGGTCCTCGGTCAGCCGCTCGAGCGCCCCGTCGCGCCAGCGGTACGCGCGCGAGTCGCCGACGTGCGCGATCGCCACGTCCTCGTCGCCGACGTACGCGGCGGTGAGCGTGGTGCCCATCCCGGCGCGCCCGGCGTCCTCGCGCGAGAGCTGGTGGATCGCGCGGTTGGCCTCGATCACCCGCGCCTGCAGGCGCGCCTCGGCGCTGCCGCCGTCGGGCAGGCCCTGCGAGAAGACCTCGACCGCGGTCTGCGACGCGACCTCGCCGGCCTGGGCGCCGCCCATGCCGTCGGCGACCACGAACAGCGGCGAGCGCGCGAAGAGCGAGTCCTCGTTGGCGCGCCGCTGGCGGCCGGTGTCGGTCAGCTCGTAGTGCTCCGAGACGCGCAGCATCGGGCGGCGATCACCGGTCCTCGTAGGTGAACTCGGAGTCGCCGATGCGGATCCGGTCGCCCGGATGCAGCGGCTGCGGGCCCGACAGCAGCTCCTCGTTGAGGTACGTGCCGTTCGTGGAGCCGAGGTCCTCGATCACCACGATGCCGCCCTGCCGCACCAGCCGCGCGTGGCGCGAGGAGGCGAACGGATCCTCCAGGCGGATCTCGGCGCCGTCGCCGCGGCCCATGACCGCCCCCTCGCCGATGTCGTAGGCGAGGCCCGACTCGTGGCCCGGCGCGCGCTCGACGACGAGCTGCGGGTGGATCGGCGCCCCGTCGTCCTCGCCCGCCAGCGAGTGCAGGCCGGTCGCGTCCTCGACCATCGGGCTGGCGTCGCTCGGCGCGAGCGCCGCCCCGTCGCGCCCGGCGCGGCTCGCCCGCAGGTCCTTGAGCGCGTTGCGCGAGACCCACAGGAGGAAGAGGTAGAGCACGACGAGGAAGCCGTACTTCAGCAGGACGGAGACGGGTTCCATGGCTGTCAGTCGATCTCGAAGGTCACCAGCTGGGTGCCGAGCTCCACGCGGTCGCCGTCCTCGAGCGGATGCGGCTGTCCGCCGACGGGCCGGCCGTTGACGCGCACGCCGTTCGTGCTGCCCAGATCGGCGATGGTCCATCCGCGGGGGCCGGGACGGACCTCGGCGTGACGGCGGGAGACGTTGGCGTCGGAGACCACGATGTCGCAGTCGCGCGAGCGGCCGATGACGGCGCCCGTCGGCCCGACGAGCATCCGCTTGCCGTCGACGACGACGATGGCGCGGCCGGCGCGCGCGGCGCGCGCCTCCGACAGCTGCGCCTGATGGCGGTCGGACGTCGAGTAGACCATCGTGTGACCGTGGCCGGCGTCCTCGACCGGCGGCCGGTCGGCGGCGGCGGCGGCCGGCGCGGCCGGTCGCACGAGCTTGGCCTGGATGCCGAACTCGCCCAGCTCGAGCCGCTCGTCGGTCTGGAACTCGATCCGCGGGCGGGAGACCATGGCGAGGCGCTCGCGGCGCGCGTGCTCGAGCAGGTAGGCCGACAGCTCGTCGATGACCTCGTGCTCGACGCCCTCGTAGCGCCGCCGGTCCTCGACCGACAGCCAGATGGTGTACTCGTTGGGGACATAGGTGCGCGAGACCGACACGGTCCGGTGCTCGTCCATCTCCTTGGCGAGCTTGCGGGCGAGCTCGACCGGACGCACCTCGGAGCGGAAGACACGTCCGAACGTGCCCTCGACGAGGCCGGCGATGCGATTCTCGAGGCTGCGCAGCACGCTCATGGACGCGGTTCCCGCACGCCTGAGGACACGGCGGTGCGAGGTCTCATGGTAAGCGAGGATCGGGCGGGCGAGCGGCACGGCGCCCGGCTCGCAGCGCCACGGCGCCGACCGCGGCGGCGATCGCGCCCGCCACGAGGCCGCGTGCGGAGGGGGCCTGGCCCGGGCCGGCGACGGCGTCCAGCATCGCCGCGGTGCCGACCGCGAGCGCCGTCGCCCAGACCGCCGCGGCCGCCAGGTCGAGCGCCGCGCTGCGCCCGCGGACGATCCACGGCAGCACGACCGCGCCGGCCGCCCAGAGCGCGGCGATCGCCAGCAGCCCGGAGCTGACCAGCGGCGCGATCGCGTCCTCGAGCGCCCGGGCGGCCGAGCCCTCCCACGCGGCGCGAGGAGCGCTGCCCGCGGCCGGGCCGGCCAGCAGCCGCTCGCCGGCGAGGAGCTCGGCGATCGTGAGCCAGAGCACGCCGACCGCGCCGAGCGCCGCCCGCCGCACCACGGTCGCGGCCTGGCCGGCGAGCGCCGGGAACGCCCCCGCGAGCCCGAGCGCGCCGAGCGCAGGCGCGGCGGCGGGCAGCGACCAGAGCGCCCCGCGCAGCGGCAGCAGCAGCGGGACCGGCAGGAGCGCGAGCGCCAGCACGAGCGCGGTGCCGCTGCGGTCCGCGCTCAGCAGCCACAGCTCGAGGGCCCACACCCCGAGCAGCCAGCCGGCGCGCGGCAGCAGCGCGACGAGGGCGGCGGCGATCCCGGCGCCGGCCGCGGGCGTGAGCGGCGGCGCGGGGCCGAGCGTGTCGAGCGCCGTCGCGGCCAGCGGCGCGGCGGTGGCGGCCGCGAACGCCCGCGCCAGCAGGCGGCGCGGGGCCGGCGGCGGGGCGTCGGCGTCGGGCTGGCCGGGCGCCTGCGCGGGCGACCACGTGGCGTGCGGGACGTCGCCGTGGGCGCGCGGCGCCCACGTGCGCGTCTCGTCCTCGTCGAGCGCGTCGTAGTCCGCGGCGCCGACGCGGGTGAGGCCCTCGCGGGCGCGCCGCAGCCATCCGGTCTCCCCCGGGTCGCGATAGCGGCGCTGGATCGTCGCCCAGCGCGTGGTCAGCTCGTCGAGCGGCCCGCCCTCGACGATCCCGGGCTCGTCGTCGACGAGGTCGCGGGCCGCCAGCAGGGCCGAGCGCAGCCGCGCGAGCGCCGGGCGCTCCTGCGGGCGGACCGCGACCGCGGCGTCGATCGCCTCGCAGAGCTCGGGCGGCAGGTCGCGCCGCACGCGCGCGAGCGACGGGATCTCCGTGCCGACGCGACGGGCGGTGTCGGCCGGGCCGCTGCCGCGCACCGGGTTCGTGCCGCTGAGCGCCTCGTAGAGCACCAGCCCGAGCGCGTAGACGTCGGACGCCGCCGTCACGCGCTTGCCCTCGGCCTGCTCGGGCGCCATGTACGCGAGCGTCCCGACGACGTCGCCGGTGCGCGTCAGCGCCTCGCCCCCGACGATGCGCGCGATCCCGAAGTCGCAGACCTTGGCGGCGGGCGCGCCCTCGGCGCGCTGCTCGGGCACCATGACGTTGCCCGGCTTGACGTCGCGGTGGATGACGCCGCGGCCGTGCGCGTGGGCGAGCGCCTCGCACAGCGACGCGCCGATCTCGACGACGTCGCGGTCGCTCAGCGCCCCCTCGTCGAGCAGGTCGCGCAGCGTCGCGCCCCGCACGAGCTCGGAGACGAGGTAGCAGGCCTCGTCGTCGGCCCCCGTCTCGTAGAGGGTGACGATCCCGGGATGGCTCAGCCGCGCGGCCGCCTGGGCCTCGCGCTCGGCGCGCTCGGGATCGCCGTCGTCGAGCGGGATGCGCTTGACCGCGACCGGGCGGTCGAGGCGCTCGTCGTGCGCCAGCCAGACCGTGCCGAAGCCGCCGGCGCCGAGGCGCCGCACCAGGCGGTAGCGACCGAGCAGGAGCTCGGCGCCGGACGCCTGAGCGCGCAGGGTGTCCGCGTGCTGCACCGGCTCCCTGTTCGCGTCGGGAGGAGGAGTTCCCATGTGTGAGACGAATCGTGCACCCGGTCGGACCGGCATACTGGCGGTTCGACGACCTCCGTCCAGGAGAGCATCTTCGCGTGTCGTTCTTCGACGACGACGATCAGCCCACACGCACATCCCGCACGCCGCGGCCCCGCCGCGCCGCCGGCCGGACCGGCGGCGCGCCGCGCTCGGCGGCGGGCGACCACCAGCAGCTGCTCATCCGGCGGGCGGTCGCGCTCGGCGTGCTCGCGCTGCTGCTGATCCTGATCATCATCGGCTTCAACAGCTGCCGCACGAACGCGAAGAAGAACGCGATGCGCGACTACAACACCGACGTCGCCACGCTCGTGCGCGACTCGGACGAGCGCGTCGGCAAGCCGTTCTTCGACCTGCTGCAGTCGGGCGACCAGTCGCCGGTCACGCTGGAGACCCAGATCAACCAGTACCGGGTCACCGCCGAGGACCAGGTGGAGCGCGCCGAGAACCTGGACGTCCCGGACGAGCTCGTCCCGGCCCAGCGCGACTTCCTGCTCGTGCTGCAGTTCCGCGCCGAGGCGCTCGGCGCGATCGCGTCGAAGATCCGCACCGCGCTCGGCTCCGAGGACGCCGCCGACCAGGCCGTCGACGAGATCGCCGGCCAGATGCAGAAGCTGCTGGCCTCCGACGTCATCTACGGGCAGCGCGTCGCCCCGCTCATCTACGAGACGCTCGCCGACAACGACGTCACCGGCGACGTCGCGAGCTCGAAGTTCCTGCCGAACCTCGGCTGGCTCGACCCCGAGACCGTCGGCCCGCGCATCGGCGGCGGTGGCGGCGGCGCGAGCGCCGAGCCGACGACGCCCGGTCCGCACGGCCACGGCCTCGTCTCGGTCGCCGCCGACGACGTGACGCTGCAGCCCGAGCCGGCGGTCAACCGGCTGACGGCGAGCGCCGACACGACGTTCGTCGTCAGCTTCCAGAACCAGGGCGCCGCCGACGAGCAGGACGTGCGGGTGAGCGTGCGCATCAGCGGCGCCGGCGCGCCGATCACGGTGAACAAGACCGTCCCGCAGACCGTGGCCGGGGCGACCGCCGAGGTCGAGATCCCGCTCGGCCAGTCGCCGCCGATCGGCACCCCCGTGACGATCCGCGTGGTCGTCGAGCCGGTGCCGGGCGAGCAGACCACCGACAACAACCGCTCCGAGTACACCGCGCTGTTCACCCGATAGCCGCCGTATCCTGGCGGAGGTGGACGAGCTGACGACGACGAGCGGGATCGTCGCGCTGATCGGCGTGGCGGTGGCGCTGGCCGCGCTGCTGGTCGCGGCGATCGCGCTGGTGCAGCTGCGGCGCCTGCGCGCCGCGCAGCGCGTCCTGCTCGGCGACGGCTCCGCCC
>DASTRJ010000058.1:0-13251 GCA_035761245.1 Capillimicrobium sp.
AGCGCCGTGCCGGCCGGCGAGGCGCCCGCCCTGGTCGTCCTCGACCGCGGCGACCGCGTCGTCGAGGCCACGCCCGGGGCCGCGATCTGGCTGCGGCGCGTGCGCGACGCGGAGCTGCCGACCCAGCCGGTCCCGGAGGTCCTCCTCACGCTGGCCGCGTTCGCCCGCGAGCAGCCCGGCGTGACCGGCCGCGCGAGGATGGCCGGCGCCGACGGCTCCTGGGTCTCGGTGCACGCGTCGGCGACCGCCGGCGCGGGCGACGGCCGCGTCGCGCTCATCCTCCAGGCCGCGGCGCCGCCGGAGCTCGCGCCGATGCTGCTGCGGGCGCTCGGCCTGACGAAGGGCGAGCAGGAGGTCTGCGAGCTCGTCCTCGACGGCCGCTCCACGAAGGAGATCGCCGCCGAGCTGTTCATCTCGCCCTGGACGGTCCAGGACCGGCTCAAGGCCGTCTTCGCGAAGACCGGCGTGCGCAGCCGTCGCGAGCTCGTCGCGAAGCTGCGCTGAGCGGCGGCTACGCCTTCTCCTGCGCCGACTGGCGCAGCAGCGCGCCGGTCGTCTGCTCGAGGATCTTGCGCCACGCGCGCTGGCTCTCCTCGCCGCGCGTGTCGAAGTGCTTGACGACCTTGCGCACGCGCGTCGCCGAGATCTCGATCCCGTGGCGCTCGCAGATCTCGCGGTAGCGGTCGTAGTTGGAGGCGAGCTTGCGCGTGACGGTCTCGAAGCCGTGGCGGGCGACGTCGACGCGCGAGGTGAAGTTCATGATCGACGTCTGGAACATCAGCTCGTCGTCGGGCTCGGGCTCGATCAGGATGATGTCGACGCCGGGGTAGCGCTGCTCCCACTGGCGCGCCATCTCGTGCAGGCGCTGGTAGGCGAGCAGCTTGAACGCCTGGTAGCCGATCTGCGGGAAGCCCATGTCGGAGACCCGGCGCGGGCGCGAGCCGAACAGCGTCGGCACCGCCTTGCTGAAGTCGTTGACGTACGGCACCAGCGGGTTGACCACGACGACGAACTTCGCGCCCGCCTCGACGGCGATGTCGAGGTTCGTGGTGGAGACGATGCCGCCGTCGACCAGCTCGCGGTCGCCGACGCGGACGGGCTCGTAGACCATCGGCAGCGCCGTGGACGCGGCGACCGCCCTGGAGATCGCCACGTCGTCCCAGCCCTCCGAGCCGAAGACGATCCGCTCGCAGGTGTCGAGGTCGGTGGCCGTCAGGTAGAGCTCGGACTCCAGGAAGCGGAAGTCGTCGGAGCGATCCGGGTCCGACAGCACCGCCTTGACGTACTGCTCGATCCCCCGCCCGGTGTAGAGCCCGGCGGGCAGCGTCTCGGCCAGGCCGAGGAACAGGTCCATCGCCGAGACCGCGCCGATGTTGCCGGCCATCTGCCGCGCGACCGAGAGGGCCTTGAACGGCAGCCGCGCGGTGGCGCGCGCCCACGCGAACACGTCGGGGCGCAGGACGGTCCCCACGTCGATGTCGCGGAACGGGGTCGGCACCTGCTGGTTGACGACCCGCATCATCTCCTCGGGCGTCACGCCGTTGGCCGTGAGCGCGCCGACGAACGAGCCGGCCGACGTGCCGACGTAGACGTCGAACTCGTTGACGGTCTTGTTGACCGACAGCAGGTCGAGCGCCCGCAGCGCGCCGATCTCGTAGACGGCGCCCGTGAAGCCGCCGCCGCCGAGCACCAGTGCCGTCTTCGAGCGCTTCCGGCGCCGGCGCTTGCCGCCCGACGGGGGCAGGGGGACGACGTTGTCCATCGCCTGGCATTCTAGTTGCCGGGCGACCGCAACCCGCCGGGCGGCCGCCGTGTCTGTACCGTCGTGATCCGTCGCCGAATCCTCAGCGGGCCGCTGCTCGCCCTCCTGCTCCTGCTGCCCGCGCCGGCCGCCCAGGCGATCGGGGTCGGCCAGCTCCAGGGGCGCCTGGCCTCCCAGATGAGCGCGGCCGGGGGCTCGGCCGGCGCCTACGTCATGGACCTCGACCGCGACCGCCGGCTCTACGCGCTGCGGCCCGACACGCCGTACGTGCCGGCGTCGGTCAACAAGCTCTTCACCACCTCGACGGCGCTGCGCCTCCACGGCGCCGGCGACCGGCTCGAGACGACCGTGCTCACCCGCGGCTCGATCGACGAGGACGGCGTGCTGACCGGCAACCTCTACCTGCGCGGCGGCGGTGACCCGACGCTCGGCGGCGACGACCTCGCCGCGCTGGCGGGCCGGCTGACGATCACGAAGGTCCGCGGCGCGGTCTTCGCCGACGAGAGCCGCTTCGACCTGCTGCGCGGCTCGGCGAGCACCGGCGGCCGGCTCGACCCGTGGATGGGCGGCCAGCTCGGCGCCCTGGTCGTCAACCGCGGCTACGACGGGCGCACCCCGCACACCCGTCCCGCGGCCGTCGCGGCCGACGCGTTCCGCCGGGCGCTCGAGCGGCGCGGCATCGAGGTCACCCACGACCTCATCAGGCTCGGCGAGGCCCACGAGGACGCCGAGGAGCTCGCGAGCATCGCGTCGCCGACGATCGGCGACCTCGTCGCGGCGACGAACACGCCGTCGGACAACTACCTCGCCGAGATGCTCCTCAAGGACCTCGGCGCGACCTTCGGCGACGGCGGCACGACGAGCGCCGGCGCCCGCGTCGTGCGCTCCGAGCTGGCGGAGCTGGACGTGCGCCCGCAGGTCGTCGACGGCTCGGGCCTGTCGCGCTCGGATCGCACGAACGCGCGCCAGGTCGTGCTGCTGCTCGACGCGATGTCCGAGGGCCGCGACGGCGGCGTCTTCGTGCGCTCGCTCGCGGTGGCGGGGCGCACCGGCACGCTCGAGGACCGGATGCGCCACGGAGCCGCCACGGGGCGCTGCCGCGCGAAGACCGGCACGCTGAGCGACGTCAGCGCGCTCGCCGGCATCTGCGAGACCCGCGGCGGGCGGCGCGTCGGCTTCGCGTTCCTCATGAACTCCGTCTCTCCGAGCACGGCGCGCCGGCTGCAGGACCGGATGGTCAACGCGATCGCCCGCCTGCGATGAGGTGGCCGGCCGCCGCTGCCGCCGTGCTGGCCCTCGCGGGCGGCGCGGCGGGCTGCGGCGGTGGCGACGCGGACCGCGGCGACCACGACGCCGAGCTGCAGCGGATCCGGCGCGAGATCGCCGCCGATGCCGAGCGCCGCGGCGGCGAGCCCGTCCGGCGCGTGCGCTGCGAGCCGTCGGAGCGCACGGGCGCGCCGGCCGGCAGCCTCGACTGCCTGGCGATCACCGACGAGTCGCCGCCGAGCGACGCGATCCCCGTGCCGATCACGCTCGGCCAGCCGTACGCGGCGCGGATCGATCCCGACACCGGCCGCGCCGCCTGGTGCCGCGTCACGCCGGTCGCCGGGGAGGGCGCGACGCCGTCGCCCGAGGACGTCGCGACGCTGCCGGAGCGCTGCGGCGGCTCGGGCTAGGCGGCCGGCGCCGGCGGCGGTGGGCCGGGGCGCAGCGCGTCGATGACGAGGTCGAGGTGGCGGCGCCAGTCCGCGTGCGCCGGCAGGCCCGAGCCCATCGAGACGCAGACACCCCCCATGAGCAGCGGGACGTCGAGCGCCCGCATGTCGTCGCGCACGAGGCCCGCGCGCTTGCCGCGGTCGATGAGCTCCTGCACGAGCCCCTGCAGCTCGGCGCGCTGGGCGGCGGCCGCCTCCCACGGGGCGCCCGCGAACATGAGCACCTGCTGGAAGGCGGCGTCGGACGCCATGTCCTCGGCGGTGCGGCGCAGGAAGCGGAACAGCGCGTCGTCGACGCCCTCCTCGACCGCCTCGCGGGCGCGGCCGATGAGCATCTCGAAGCGCTGCACGACAAGCTCGGCGAGCAGCGCCTCCTTCGTGGGGAAGTGCCGGTAGACGGTGCCGACCCCGACGCCCGCCCGCGCGGCGACGTCGTCCATCTGCGTGCCGGTCCCGTGCTCGCCGAACGCGATCTTGGCCGCCGCGAGGATGCTCTCGCGGTTGCGCCGCGCGTCGGCGCGCATGGGCCTGTCGGTGGAAGGTGGCGTGGACACGGGCTTGACAAACGGAACCGCGGTTCCGTATGGTCCTCCGTAGAACCGGAACGACGCCTCCACTTTAGCCGCGAAAGGCCGCCATGTCCTCACCTTCCGCCCCGCGTGGCAAGGGCCTCGCCCTCGCCCTGCTGGCGATGACGCAGTTCGTCGTCGTCCTCGACGCCTCGATCGTCAACGTCGCGCTGCCCTCGATCGGGACCGACCTCCACTTCGCCGAGGAGGACCTGTCCTGGGTGGTCAACGCCTACACGCTGACCTTCGGCGGCTTCCTGCTCCTCGGCGGCCGGCTCGCCGACCTGCTCGGCCGCCGGCGGATGTACATGATCGGCCTGGTCGTGTTCTCACTGGCGTCGCTCGCCGGCGGCCTCGCCTCGAGCGACACGTGGCTCGTCATCGCGCGGGCCGCCCAGGGCCTCGGCGCGGCGATCATCTCCCCCGCCGCGCTGTCGATCGTCACCACGACGTTCGCCGAGGGCGCCGAGCGCAACAAGGCGCTGGGCGTGTGGGGCGCGGTGGCCGGCTCCGGCGGCGCCGCCGGCGTCCTGCTCGGCGGCGTGCTGACCGAGTACCTCGGCTGGGAGTGGGTCCTCTTCGTCAACGTGCCGATCGGGCTGGGGATCGTCGCCCTCGCGCCGCGGCTGCTGGCCGAGTCGGCCGACCTGGCCGAGCACCGCAGCTTCGACGTCGCCGGCGCCGTGACCGTCACCGCCGGCCTCGCGATCATCGTCTACACCCTCGTCGACGCCGAGGACGCGGGCTGGGGCTCCACGCAGACGCTCGTGCTCGGCGCGATCGGCGTCGCGCTGCTGGCCTCGTTCGTCGCGATCGAGCTGCGGCAGCGCGCCCCGCTCGTGCCGTTCCGGATCTTCCGGCTGCGGACGCTGCGCGGCGCGAACCTCTCGGGCCTGCTCGTCGCGATGGCGCTGTTCGGCATGTTCTTCTTCGTCTCGCTGTACCTGCAGCGCGTGCTCGGCTACAGCGCGCTCGAGGCCGGCTTCGCCTACCTGCCGCTCGCGCTGACGATCATGGCATCGGCCGGCGGCGGCTCGCAGCTCGTCACGCGCATCGGGTTCAAGCCGACGCTCATCATCGGCCTGCTCTTCACCGCCGCGGGCCTGGCCTGGTTCAGCCAGGTCTCCGCCGACGGCTCCTACCTCGGCGACGTGCTCGGGCCGTCGCTCGTCGCCGCGGTCGGCCTCGGCCTGTCGTTCGTGTCGATGACGATCGCGGCGGTGATGGGGACCGACCCGCAGGAGGCCGGGCTCGCGTCGGGCCTCATCAACACCTCGCAGCAGGTCGGCGGCGCGCTCGGCCTGGCGATCCTCGCCACGATCGCCAACGGCACCACGAGCGACGCCTTCGCCGGCGGCGAGCGCAACCCGGCCGTGGCCCTGACCGAGGGCTTCCAGGATGCCTTCCTCGTCGGGGCCGGCTTCGCGATCCTCGGGGCGATCATCGCCGCCACGGTCATCTCGTCGGCCGACTCGCGCGCGCACGCCGAGGCGGCGCGCCGCGGCGAGGAGACGGCGCCGGTCGTCGCGGCCTAGGGACGGCGGGGCGGCAGCTCGCGCGCCGGCGCGGGCGCCGCCGCCTCGCCCAGCAGCTCGAGCAGCGCCGCCTCGTCGATCACCGGCACCTCGAGCCGCTCGGCCTTCGTCATCTTCGACGCGCCCGGCGAGTCGCCGGCGACGACGTAGTCGGTCTTCTTCGACACCGACGAGGTGACGCGGCCGCCCGCCATCGCGATGCGCTCGGTCGCCTCCTCGCGGGTGAGGTCGGGCAGCGTGCCGGTGAGCACGAACGTCTTGCCGGCCAGCGGCCCCTCGCCCGGCGGCGGGCCCTCCATCTCGAAGCGCACGTACGGGCGCAGCCGGTCGACGAGCTCGCGCATGTCGTCGTCCTGCAGCTGCTCGTAGATCGTCGTCGCCATCTTCGGCCCCACGCCGGGCGTCTGGGCGATCTCGTCGGGCGACGCGTCGAGCAGCGCGTCGATGGTCCGGAAGCGCTGGGCGAGGTTGCGACCCGTCACGAACCCGACCTCCTCGATGCCGAGCGCGTAGAGCACGCGGCCGAACGGCACCTCGCGCGAGCGCTCGATCGCCGCCACGAGGTTGGCGGCCGACACGGGGCCGTAGCCCTCGAGCTGCGCGATCCGGTCGGCGGTGAGCGTGTAGAGGTCGGCGACGTCGCGGATCAGGCCCTCGCGCAGGAACCGCGCGACCTGGAGCTCGCCGAGGCCCTCGACGTCCATCGCCCCGCGCGAGACGAAGTGCTTGGTGAGCTGCCACTGCTGGCCGGGGCACCCCTTGCGGTTCGGGCACTTCGTGAAGACGCTGCCCTCCGGCTTGACCGTCGGCGTGCCGCAGTCGGGGCAGCGCTCCGGCGGCCGCGGGACGGGCTGACGGTCGCCGCGCTCGACGACGTGCGGCGCCGGCGAGAGCACCTGCGGGATCACGTCGCCGGCCCGCAGCACGATCACCTCGTCGCCCGGGCGGATGTCCTTGCGCGCGAGGTCCTCCTCGTTGTGCAGCGTCGCGAGCTTGACGATCACGCCGCCGACCTCGACCGGGTCGAGCACCGCGAAGGGGTGCAGGTCGCCGAACTTGCCGACGTTCCAGTCGATGCGGCGCAGCGTCGTGACCTTCGTCGTCGGCGGGAACTTCCAGGCGATCGCCCAGCGCGGGTCGCGACCCACCACGCCGAGGCGGCGCTGCAGCTCGACCGCGTCGACCTTGACCACGACGCCGTCGATCTCGAAGTCCAGCGCGCCGCGCCGCTCCTGCCAGGCCAGGCACTGCGCCACGACCGCGTCCTCGTCGTCGAGGACGACGATGTCGTCGTTGACCGGGAAGCCGTGGTCGCGCAGCCAGGCCAGCGCCTCGGAGTGGTGGTCGAACGCAAGCCCCTCGGTCGCGCCGACGCCGTAGGCCCACAGCGAGAGCGGGCGCTGCCGCGCGAGGTTCGGGTCGAGCTGGCGGATCGTCCCGGCCGCGGCGTTGCGCGGGTTCATGAACGTCGACTCCCCCGCCTCGGCGCGGCGCTCGTTGAGCGCGGCGAAGTCCGGCAGCGACATGTAGACCTCGCCGCGGACCTCCAGCAGCGGCGGTGCGCCGTGCACCCGCAGCGGGATCGCGGGGATCGTGCGCAGGTTGTGCGTGACGTCCTCGCCGGTCGTCCCGTCGCCGCGCGTCGCGCCGCGCTCGAGGACGCCGTCGCGGTACAGCAGCGAGATCGCCAGCCCGTCGATCTTCGGCTCGCAGACGAAGCGGAAGCTCGGGTTCTCGATGCCTTCGCGCGCGAGGTGGTTGCGCATCCGGTCGACCCACGCGCGCAGCTCCTCCTCGCTGCGGGCGTTGGCCAGCGACAGCATCGGCAGGAGGTGCTGCACCTTCTCGAGCCGGCTGACGGCCTCGAGCCCGCCGACCCGCTGCGTCGGCGAGTCGGGCGTGACGAGCTCGGGATGCGCGTCCTCGATGCCCTTGAGCTCGCTGTAGAGCGCGTCGTACTCGTCGTCGCCGATCTCGGGGTCGTCGAGGACGTAGTAGCGGTGCGCGTGGTACTGCAGCAGCCGCCGCAGCTCGGCCGCGCGCTCCGCGACGTCCCTCGTCAATCGATCCCCTCGGCGGCCGGCGCGATCATGCGGGCCAGGTCGTACTGGCGCAGCGCGTCCATCCCCGCGACGTCGGTGAGGTCGAAGTGCAGCGGGGTGACGGCGATCCGGCCGGCGGCGACCGCGGCGAGGTCGGTGCCGGGCTCGTCCTCGTAGCCGTGATCGGCGCCGTAGATCCAGTACTGGCGGCGATCGCCCTCGTCGGACTTCAGCTTGAGCTCGTCGCGGTAGATCCGCTTGCCGAGCTTCGTCACCTCGACGCCGTCCGGATGCGTGCCGGGCGCGTTGACGTTCAGCAAGGTGCCGGGCGGCAACGGCACCTCGTCGAGGCGGTCGACGAGCGAGGCGGTGAACCGGGCGGCGACGGTGAAGTCGAACTCGCGGCCGAGCCGGAAGTCCATCTCGCGGCTGGCGGACTGCTGCGAGACGGCGATCGCCGGCAGGCCGAGCACGACGCCCTCGAGCGCGGCCGCGACGGTGCCCGAGTACGTGATGTCGTCGCCGAGGTTCGAGCCGTGGTTGATGCCCGACACGATCGCCTCGGCCTCGAAGCCCTCGACCAGCCCGAGCTTCGCGAGCCGCACGCAGTCCACCGGCGTGCCGTCGGTGGCGTAGCCGTGCGTGCCGTCCTCGAAGTCCACCCGCTCGACCCACAGCGGGCGGCGCGTCGTGATCGAGCGCGCCATCGCGGAGCGGTTGCCGTCGGGCGCGATGACGGCGAGCTCGATCTCCGGGACGTCCAGCAGCGCCCGGCGCAGCGCCTGCAGCCCGTCGGCCCAGATCCCGTCGTCGTTGGTCAGCAGGACGCGCATCGAGCAGTCAGTCTACGTCCGGGGGCGCGCCGTCACGCGGGGACGGGCGCCACGCGCGTCTCGATGTCGATGCCGCCGTCGATCCGCCCGCCGGACAGCTCGGCGACCTGCTGGCAGACGCTCGTCCACATGTGGAGCTGGACCTCCTTGGCCATCCGCAGGCGGTGGTGCAGCAGCGAGGAGAGACGGTCGCCCGGCCGTGCCCAGGACTCGACCTCGAAGACGACGCGCCCGCCGTCGTCGCGTGCGCGCCAGGCGATCTGGCCGGCCTCGAGGTGGCCGTCGAGCGTGGCGAAGCGGAAGCCGCCGGCGTCGGCCTCGACGACGCGGACGGGCCCGTCCCAGGGGCCGGGCATGCGGACGACGTACTCGTCGCCGAGCGCGAGCGGGGCGTCCTCGTCGCCCTTGACCTTGTGGAAGCGCGCCAGGCTCGTCGGCGCGACCCGGTTGGGGTCCTCGCGGATCCGGGCGACGAGGTCGGCGGCGCCGAGGCGGCTCTCGCGGATCGCCACGCGGTAGCGGCGGTGGAACAGCGGCCCGGCGCCGTCCTCGGGCCGCTGGACCTCGGCGAGGTCGACGCCGTCCGGCAGCGGCGGCGGGCCGTCGCGCTCGAGCGTCCCCTCGAGCTCGCGGCGGTGCATCGGCAGGGTGCGCCACAGGTACGCCCAGCTCGTGACGGCGACGCCCGCGGGCCAGGTGAGCGCGGTTCCGACGCGGTGGGCCATCGACGGCTTGCGGGGCACGCGCGTCTGCTACCCGCGACGGCGGGGTAGCACCGCGCCATGGTCGCCCAGCTCCTGTACCGCGCCGGCCTCCGCGGCTGGCTGCTGCACGGCGCGGCGCTCGGGACGATCGCGCTCTGCCTCAGTCTGTGGATCCGCGCGAAGACGGTGGACCAGGACGAGCGCGGCAACGCGGAGCGGCGGGCGCTGTTCGTCGGGCTGTGGCCGCCGATGTTCTGGCTGATCGGCGACGCGCTCGACCGCGAGGCCGAGCGCCGAGGCCCGCGCGGGCTGCTCAGTCGTCGTAGGTGACGCCGGCGAAGTAGAGCCCGTGGGGCGGGGCGGTCTGCCCGGCGTGCGCGCGGGGCCGCCCCTCGAGCAGCTCGGCGAAGCCCTCGACCGAGCGCCGGCCGCCGGCGACCTCGAGCATCGTGCCGACGAGGGCCCGGATCATGTTGCGCATGAACGCGTCGGCGGTGATCCAGAAGAGCCGCAGGTCGCCGTCGCGCTCCCAGCGGGCGTGGTGGACGATCCGCTCGAAGCGGACGTGGTCGGTCTCGGTCGGCGTGAACGCGGTGAAGTCGTGCTCGCCGGCGAGCGCGGCGGCGCAGGCGTCGAGCAGCTCGTCGTCGATGCGGTGCGGCCAGTGCAGCGCACGACCGCGCTCGAACGGGTCGCGCTGGCGGCGGGCGAGGACCCGGTAGCAGTAGGTGCGTGCGCGGGCGTCGTGGCGCGCGTTGAACCCGTCGGGCGCGAGCTGCGCGTCGAGCAGCGCGATCTCGGGCGGCAGCAGCGCGTTCACGCCGTCGATCCGCTCGGGCGGCTCGCCCTCGTAGGAGGCGACCTGACCCCATGCGTGGACGCCCCGGTCGGTGCGCCCGGCGACGGTCAGGTGGACCTCCTGGCGGCAGACGACGGCGAGCGCACGCTCCAGCTCGCCCTGCACGGTGCGCAGCCCGGGCTGCTTGGCCCAGCCGGCGAACGGCGTCCCGTCGTAGGCGATGGTCAGGCGCGTGGTGGGCACGCGCGGGATTGTGGCGGGCGGCGGGCGCTGACCGCGCTCCGGCCGCGCGCGGCGAGCGTCCGATCCGACGGCGCCACGCGGGGTGAACGGACGTTCATTCCTTCGCGCGCGACGAGCGTCCGATCCGACGCCGCCACGCGGGGTGAACGGACGTTCATTCCTTCGGCCGCCGGCGGGGGCGCGGGCGGGCGGCGGGCGGCGGTGCTCAGCGCGCGAGCAGGCGGGCCGCCGGCTTCGCCGGCAGCTCCGCGCAGCGCTCCGGCGCGGCGGTGGCCGGCAGCTCCAGCGGCGTGCCGGCGGCCGGTCGCTGCGCGGTGACGACGGCGTCGCCGCGGGCGCCGCGCGCGCGGACGCGCCATCCGCAGAGCACGCCGCGGGCGTCGGACGCCGCGAGGCCGACCACGCGCGGGACCGCCGGCACGGCCCCGGGCACCTGCGGGATCGCCGCGCCCGGGCGCACGATCCGCTGCGGGCCGACGACGCGCCGCCCGCCCACCGGCGCCTCCAGCCGCACCCGCTCCGGCTCCGACAGGCCCGCGATCGCGGGGCAGATCATCGACTCGACGCCCTCCGGCTCCAGCACGACCGCCTCGACGGCGATCTCCGTCTCCGACTCCGTCACCCGGACCTTCGGCGGACCCTGGTCGCAGCCGCCCCAGATCCCGGGCTGCACGACGATCGAGCGCGCGCCCTTCCCGGCGCCCGCCAGCGTCCACTCGATCTGCCGCTCGCGCCAGCTCGTCGCGGCGCCCGCCAGCGGCGCGCGGTCGTCGACGGGCCCTCCCGTGCCGGCCGCGAACACCGCGGCCAGCAGCGCTGCGATCACCCGAAGCGCCGGCGGACGAGCCGGCGCACGGTCCACGACGAGGCGCTGTGCCAGGCGAAGAGCGCGCCGGTCGGCACCAGCGCGAGCGCCGGCCAGAAGGCGCCGCCGCCGGTGAGCTCCCAGATGCCGACGAGCGAGCCGTTGAGCAGGACGACGCTCGTCCCGTGGGCCTTCAGGGCGAGGCGGTCCGCGCGGTCGACGGCGCGGCCGAAGCGCTGCAGCCGCTGCCGCGGGATCCCGCGCAGCGTGCCGTTGAGCTCCAGGCGGGTCCGCGCGCGATGGACGCGGTCGAGGCGGCGCTCGAGCTCGTCGAGCCCGAAGCGACCGTCGGCGTAGGCACGATGCAGCGCGCGGGCGCAGCCCTCTCGCTCAACGTCGGAGACGAGGACGACCGCACCTGCGCGCATACGCTCAGGATAGGGATCCCCGGCCGCACGAGTGGCGATTTCCGTCGACCCGTCCGGCGCCGATCGCCACTCGTCGGCGGGGACGCGGCCGGAACGCGAACGGCCCCGCGGGGCGGGGCCGTTCGACGGCGTGACGCGGCGCGCTGCCGCGCCTGCTCAGACCAGCTCGAGGTAGACCATCTCGGTCGCGTCGCCGGGGCGCGCGCCGAGCTTGAGGATGCGGGTGTAGCCGCCCGGCCGCTCGCTGTAGCGCGGCGCGACCTCCTCGAAGAGCTTGTAGACCGCGAACTTGTCCTGCCCGAGCTCGCTGAGCGCCTGCCGGCGGGCGTGCAGGTCGCCGCGCTTGGCCAGCGTGATCAGCTTCTCGACCTCCGGCTTGACGGCCTTGGCCTTCGCCTCGGTGGTCTTGATCCGCTCGTGCTCGATGACCTCCTTGCAGAGGTTGCGCAGGAGCGCCTTGCGGTGCGCCGTGTCGCGGCTGAGCTTGTGACGGGTCTTCTGGTGGCGCATCGGTCCTAATCCTCGCGAAGGGACAGCCCGCGCGCCTCGAGGGTCTCGATGACCTCGTCGATCGACTTCTTGCCGAAGTTCGGGATGGCGTTCAGCTCGCCCTCCGACTTCGACACGAGGTCGCCGACGGTCTGGATGCCCGCGCGCTTCAGGCAGTTGTAGGAGCGGACGCCGAGCTCGAGCTCCTCGATGAGGATGTCGTGCATCGGGCCGCCGGAGGCCGCCGCGGCGCCGGCGCTCGCGCCGTTCGCCCCGGGGACGGTGCCGGCGTCGAGGGCGCCCGCGGGACCGGCCCGCAGCTCCTCGACGCGATCGGCGTCGGTGAAGATCGCCAGCTGCGAGATGAGCAGCTCCGCCGCCTCGCGCAGCGCCGCGTGCGGATCGATCGAGCCGTCGGTCTCGATGTCGAGCGTCAGCTTGTCGAAGTCCGTCCGCTGGCCGACGCGCGCCTGCTCGACCGCGTAGGCCACGCGGCGCACCGGCGAGAAGATCGAGTCGATCGGGATGACGCCGATCGGCTGGTCGGGCGTCTTGTTGTCCTCCGCCGGGCGGTAGCCGCGGCCACGCCCGATGGTGAGGTACAGCTCGAGCTTGGTCTTCTTCTCGAGCGTGGCGATGTGGACGTCCGGGTTGAGGATCTCGACGCCGGCGGGCAGGTCGATGTCCTTGGCGGTGATGTCGCCGGGGCCGGTGACCACGAGCGGAGCCTCGACCTCGGTGGCGTCCGAGTGCATCTTGCACACGATGCCCTTGAGGTTGAGGACGATGTCGGTGACGTCCTCCTTGACGCCCTGGATCGTCGAGAACTCGTGCGCGACGCCCTCGATGCGGACGCTCGTCACCGCGGCGCCGCTGAGCGAGCTCAGCAGGACGCGACGCAGCGAGTTGCCGAACGTGTAGCCGAAACCGCGGTCGAGAGGCTCGATCGTGAAGGTGCCGCGGTTGTCGTCGACCGATTCGCTGGTGATCCGGGGGACTTGGAAGTCGAGCATCGGGGTCCTGACTGTCGTTCTCTCACGGCGGCGCGGGGCTCGTGGGTGCCACTCCGCGCCGCCTTCTCAAGCGGGGGCGGGTGGGGTTACTTCGAGTACAGCTCGACGATGAGCTGCTCCTGCACCGGCGCGGCCACCTCACGGCGCTCCGGCTTGCGCAGGACCTTGGCCGTCAGCGTGTCGTGATCGGCCTGCAGCCAGGCCGGGACCTGACCGGTGAGCTCGGTCGAGTCGCGCACGACCGGCTCGGCCGGGGAGCCCGACTTGATCGCGATGACGTCGCCCTCGCGGACCTGGTAGCTCGGGATGTCGAC
>DASTRJ010000059.1:0-35336 GCA_035761245.1 Capillimicrobium sp.
CCACGCCGACCCCGGCCCCGGCTCCGGCGCCGGGCGGCGCCGTCGTCCCCTAGCTGCGGCGCGGCGGCGCTACTCTCTGGGCCGACTGGCCAAGGAAGAGAAGGTCGAATTCGAGGGCGAGGTCGTCGAGGCGCTGCCGAACGCGATGTTCAAGGTGCAGCTCGACAACGGCCACACCGTCCTCGGTCACGTCGCCGGCAAGATGCGCCGCTTCCGCATCCGCATCCTGCCCGGTGACCGCGTTCGCGTCGAGCTGTCGCCCTACGACCTCGACCGCGCCCGCATCGTCTACCGCCACCGCTAACGCGGGAGCAGCTCGGTGCGCGGCGAGTTCGCGCTGATCGACGCGATTCGCGAGGCGCTCGGCGCGGCCGCGTCCCATCCGCGCGTCGTGATCGGCAGCGGCGACGACGCCGCCGTCGTGCGCGCCCGCGGCGTGGCGGTGACGTCGATCGACACGATGGTCGAGGGCACGCACTTCCGGCTCGGCCAGGCGCGCCCCGAGGACGTCGGCCACCGCGCGCTGGCCGGCGCGGTGTCGGATCTCGCTGCGATGGGCGCCGAGCCGGGCGAGGCGTACGTCGCCCTCGTGCTGCCCGACGCGCTCGCCGACGACGACGTCGTCGCGCTGGCGCGCGGAGCCGGCGACCTCGCCGCGCACGCCGGCATCGCGATCGTCGGCGGCGACGTCACGAGCGGCCCGGCGCTCGTGGTCAGCGTGACCGTCGTCGGCTGGGCCGAGGACGAGGCGGCGCTCGTGCGGCGCGGCGGCGCGCGCCCCGGGGACCTCGTCGGCGTCACCGGCCCGCTCGGCGGCTCGGCGGCCGGCCTCGCGGTGCTCGACGGCCGCGCGGCGGCCGCGGGCGACGATCGCGAGCGGCTCGTGCGCGCCTACCTGCGGCCCGAGCCGCGCCTGCGAGCCGGCCGAGCGCTGGCCGCCGCGGGCGCGACCGCGATGATCGACCTCTCCGACGGCATCGCGTCCGACGCCCGCCACCTCGGCGAGGCGTCCGGCTGCCGGCTCGTCGTCGACGCCGACGCGCTCCCGCTCGCGCGCGGCGTCCGCGACGTCGCCGCCGAGCTCGGCGTCCACGCCCGGCAGCTCGCCGCCGCCGGCGGCGAGGACTACGAGCTGCTCGCGTGCGTGCCCGCGGCGTCACGCGCCGCCGCCGAGGCGGCCGGCGTCACGCACTGGGTGGGCGTCGTCGAGGACGGCCCGCCCGGCGCGGTGCTCACAGCGGGCGGCGCGGAGCTGCCGGTCCGGGGGTACGAGCACCGCCGGCCCGCGTGACCGCGCGCGTGCCGAGCAGCACGTGCACGCTCGGGCGGCGGAGCATCGCCTCCGCCACCGCGCCCGCGTCGACCCGGTAGCCGGCTCCCGCCACCCTGCCCTTCACATCCTGAAGTCCCATGCCCAGAGGGCTCATCGGCGTCTCGCGTCCGCTCCAAGATCCGAGATTCGTCGAGCCGGTTCGACCTCGGCGAGGCGCGCGAAGACCGCGATGCGCTGCGCTGCGGAGTACAGCGGATGGCACGCCGTGAGCACGATCCGCTCGTAGCCGACGTCGTCGATGACCGAGAGGTCGGTCGGCTCGACGATCTTGGTCCGCTGCACCACGTACGTGAAGTCGCCGTACGGCATCTCCAGCTCGATGACGTCGCCCGGGTCGAGCTCGTCGATGTCCCGGAACGGCGCCAGGTACGTCGTGCGGTGGCCGGCGATGCCGGTCGTCGAGCCCTCGCCGGGCATGGGCGTGTCGTCGTAGATGCCCGGCCCGCGGCGCAGGTCCTCGCTGGAGACGCCGTTGACCATGACGTAGTCGCGGTCGAGGCTCGGCATCACGATCCGGCCGATGGCGTCGCCCGGCTGCAGCCGCTCGCGCGTCCGGCGCGCCACGTAGGCCAGCCGCCGGCTCCGGCTCGGCAGCGACTCGAGCGCCTTGACCTCGAGCGGCGTCGGCCCGGCCGCGCGCAGCCGGTCGAGGTCGTCCTCGAGCGCGTTCTGGCTGCGCTGGGCCAGGAAGGCCGAGACGGGCTCCTGCCACGTGACGGCGACGATCGCGTCGCCGATCAGCATGACGCCGGCCAGCATGAGCACCGTCGACAGCCAGCGGAGGAAGCCCCTCATCGCCGCAGCGCCGAGTCCGTGCCGCCGAGCGAGCCGGGCCCCGCGTACGAGATCGGGCCGCGCGAGCGGACCTCCTCGCGCTGCGGCCCGCGCGGCGCCGGGGTGATCCGCGTGGCGACGACGATGGCCGTCACCGCGCACGCCGCCACGACGCTCCACAGCAGCAGGGACACGACTCCGACATGCCCGCCCGCGACGAGCAGCACACCCATCCACGCGAGCGCGACCGGGCCGGCGTCGAGCGCCAGCCCGTAGAGCAGCGCGGCGAGCGCCGGCGGCACGAGCGCGACGAGCACGCCCGCCAGCCGCAGCCAGCGCGGCATCGACGAGCCCGCGTCGCCGCAGAGCAGCCACAGGTGCGCGGCCGGCACGAGGAAGAGCGCCGCGAACGGGTTGAAGAGCCACACGATCACGGCCACCGCGATGGCGACGAGGGCCACCGCCACGCCCGCGCCGGCGGCGTCGGGGCGGCCGAGCGCGAGCGCGCGGGCGACGCGCGGCCACAGCAGCGCGAACGCCAGCGCGAAGACCGCGGCGATCCCCACGAGCGCCGGGATCGACGTGGGGATGAGCCCGGGCGCCACGGGCGCGCCCGGCGCGGTGACGAGCCCGGTGAGCCGCAGGAGGATCGCGACGAGCGCGGCGATGACGAACGGCACCGCGGTCGCGGCCACCCAGCCGATCCACGGCAGGACCGGCTCGCGGCGGCGGCGCACGCGCGCCAGCCCGTCGAGCACCGTCACGACCGGCGGCAGCAGGAGCACGCCGACGAGCAGGCGCACCGCCCACGCGGGCAGCTCCTGGTTGCGGACGACGACGACCGACTGCGGCTCGCGCGGCTCGACGTCCGGGCCGGCGTCGAGCGCGGTGATCGAGCGCAGCGCCGCCCGGCCCAACCCCTCGAGCCGCGTCTCGTCGACGCCCTCGGCCGGCGAGGGGCCCAGCTCGCCGGAGGCGCCGAGCAGCACGGCGGGGATGCCGCGCTGGTCGAGCACGCCCTGCTCGGAGACGGTGAGCGGGAACGCGAGGCGCAGCCATTGCATGACCGGCCCGCTCGCGCCCGGCGGCCCGGACTCGCGGCGCACCGCCTCCGACACCGTGCGCATCAGCTTCTGCGGCGCGATGCCGCGCCCGTTCGACCAGCCGACGACCTGCGGGCTGCCGTCGGGCTCGCCGCCGAGGTCGCCGAGCACGAGCACCGCGTCGACCGATCCGCCGAGCCGGTCGGCCCACGCGGCCGCTCCGCCCGCGCCGCCGGTGCCGCCGCTGGTCGAGACGAGCGTCAGCGTGCGCTCGGTCGTCCGGCCGGCGAACAGGCGCGCCAGCTCCAGCAGCGACGCGGTGCCGGAGAGCTCGGCGAGCGCGGGCGCCGTGGCGGCGTCGCGGTGGGCCACCACCACGACGCGGCGGCTGGACGCGCCCGTCCGCTCGCCCACGACCGTCCGCAGCGTCCGCTCGCCGTCGATCGTCTCCGCCTGCTCGTCGAAGCTCGTGACCGAGAACCCGGCGTGCTGCAACGTCCGTTGCACCTCGCCCGCCAGCGCGAGGTCGCCCTCCGAGCCCGGACGCCGCAGCGGGAAGCGCTCGGCGAGCCGGTTGGCGACCGTCGCGGCGCGCGCGCCGTCGAAGGCGTCCGGCGGCAACGTGGCGTCGAGCGGTCGCGGCCGCGTCTGCAGCGAGAACGCGACGACGACCAGCGCGAGCACCACCGGGATGAACGCGGCGCGATAGATGCGCAGGTCGAGCACTTGGGGTGGCATATTGACGGCAGCGTGGACCGCTCACCCCGCATCCTCCTCGTCGACGACGAGCAAGCGATCCAGACCCTGCTGTCCTATCCCCTTCAGAAGGACGGCTACGAGGTCGTCCGGGCGACCGACGGGCGCCAGGCGCTGGCGCGCTTCGAGGAGGGCCCGTTCGACCTCGTCGTGCTCGACGTGATGATGCCCCAGCTCGACGGGCTCGAGGTCTGCCGCCGGCTGCGGGCCCGCAGCACGGTGCCGATCATCATGCTCACCGCGAAGGCCGAGGAGGTCGACAAGGTCATCGGCCTGGAGCTCGGCGCCGACGACTACATCACCAAGCCCTTCTCGATGCGCGAGTTCCGGTCGCGCGTGCGCGCGGCCCTGCGCCGCGGCGCGATGAGCCGCTCCGAGGAGATCGGCGAGGACGCGCCGCTGCAGGTGCTCGACCTCGAGATCGACTTCGCCAAGCGCCAGGTCACCGTGCGCGGCGAGCGCGTGGACCTCACGTTCGTCGAGTTCGAGATCCTCGCCGCGCTCGCGCGCAACCCGGGCCGGGTGTTCACGCGCGACATGCTGCTGACGCGGATCTGGGGCGACTCCGCGTTCCGCGACCAGCGCACCATCGACGTCCACATCCGCCACCTGCGCGAGAAGCTCGAGCGCGACGCCAAGGACCCCGAGTACCTGTTCACCGTTCGCGGCGTCGGCTATCGCTTCCGCGACAAGGACCGGGGCGCGGGCAGCGCAGGGGCGGGAGGCGCGGGAGGGGTCTGATCCCCCGCTCGATCCGCAGTCGCCTGGCGCTCGGCTTCTTCCTCGTCGCCGTGGCGGCGGTGGGCGTCGTGATGCTGTGGGTGCTGCCGTCGCTGGAGGGGCGGCTGCGCGACCAGAAGCTCGAGGCGCTGGCGATGTCGGCCCGCACGTACTCGCCGCCGCTGCGGCGGGCGATCGGCTCCAACGACGACGAGCACCAGGTCGACGCCGCGGTCCGCGCGGCCGCCGACGCGTCGGGCGCCCGCGTGACGCTGATCGGCATCACGCGCGGGACCGAGGGCCTCGACACGTACCTGATCTCGGACTCCACCGACGCGGTCGACATCTCCGACCTGACGTTCGAGGTGGCGCTCGAGGCGGCGAGCTCCGGGCACGTGGCCACGGCGACCGAGGCGGGCGACGCGGGCCGCGTCGGGGAGGCGGCGCGGCCGCTGCGCTACGGGGGCAAGGTGGCGCGCGTCGTCGTCTTCTCCTCGCCGCTCAGCGACGTCAGCGACACCGTCGCGCTCATCCGCGGCCAGATCCTGCTCGCCGGCGCGATCGCCGTGGTCCTCGCCGCCCTCGCCGGGCTCGTGGTGGCCGGCGCGCTGTCGCGCCGCATCCGGCGGCTCGAGGAGGCCGCCGATCGCGTGGCCGGCGGCGACTTCAGCGGCGGCTTCCCGATCGACTCGCGCGACGAGCTCGGCCAGCTCGCCCGCACGCTCGACGACATGCGCGGCCAGCTCGAGCAGCTCGACACCGCGCGCAAGCGCTTCATCGCCACCGCGTCGCACGAGCTGCGGACGCCGATCTTCTCGCTGTCGGGCTTCGTCGAGCTGCTGCTCGACGAGGAGATGGACGAGAAGACGCGGCGCGCGTTCCTGCTGCAGGTCCGCGACCAGGTGGCACGGCTGCGGACGCTGACCACCGAGCTGCTCGACCTGTCGCGCCTCGAGGCGGGCTCGCTCGAGCTGCGCCCGGAGCCGACGGACCTCTCGGAGCTCGCCCGCGCGGTCGCGTCGGAGTTCCTGCCGGCGCTCAGCCGCCACGGCTCGCACCTCGAGCTGCGGCTCCCGGAGCGGTCGATGGAGGCCGAGTGCGATCCTGAGCGGGTGGCCCAGGTCCTGCGGATCCTCATCGACAACGCGCTCACCCACACGCCGGAGGGGACGGACATCGTCGTGGCCGCCTCGCACGTCGACGGCTCCGTCGCCCTGGCGGTTCGCGACAGCGGCCCCGGGATAAGACGGGCGGACGTGGAGCGCATCTTCGAGCCGTTCTTCACCTCCGACGACGCCCAGGGGTCCGGGCTCGGGCTCGCGATCGCGCGCGAGCTCGTCGAGCGGATGTCGGGGCGGCTGACCGTCGAGTCGCGGCCCGGCCGGACGACGTTCTCGTTCGAGCTGCCGGCATGACCGCGCTCGGGCGGATGGCCACCGGCGCCGCGGCGCTGGCGCTCGCGCTCGGCGCCGCCGCCTGCGGCAAGGACGATCCGGGCGCGCGGACGACCGAGCCGCCGGTCGCCGGCGTGTCGGCCGCGGGCCTCCAGCCGAGCACCGACGTCGCGGCGCCCGCGACCCACCCGCAGGAGTTCGACCCGCACCGGATCTACGCCGAGGAGGCCCAGGGCGTGGTCACGATCCTGTCGATCTTCGACGAGGGCGGCGGCCTCGGCGCGCTGCTCGGCGACGGGCCCAGCGGCGGGCAGGGATCGGGCTTCGTCATCTCCGAGGACGGCGAGATCGCGACCAACGCGCATGTCGTCACGCAGGGCGAGGGCGAGGACGTGCGCGCCGCCGATCGGGTGTACGTGCAGTTCCGCGACCGCAACGAGGTCGAGGCCGAGATCGTCGGCTTCGACCCCGACGCCGACGTGGCGCTGCTGGAGATCGACCCTGCCGGCCTCGACCTGCGCCCGCTGCCGTTCGCGCCGCTGTCGGAGGTGACGGTCGGCGAGCCGGTCGCGGCGATCGGCTCGCCCTACGGGGAGCCGCAGTCGCTCTCGGTCGGCGTCGTGTCGGCGCTCGACCGCTCGATCGAGTCGCTGACCGGCTTCGGCATCACGGGCGCGATCCAGACCGACGCCGCCATCAACAGCGGCAACTCCGGCGGTCCGCTCCTCGACGCGGAGGGCCGCGTCATCGGCATCAACTCGCAGATCAAGTCGTCGAGCGGGAGCGGGTCGGGCGTCGGCTTCGCGGTCAGCTCCGACACCGCGCGGCGGTCGCTGGACGAGCTGCGCGAGGACGGCGAGGTCGAGTACGCGTACCTCGGGCTCTCCACCGTCCCGGTGTTCCCGCAGCTCGCCGACCGCTTCGACCTCGGGACGGACACCGGCGCGTGGGTCCAGACGGTCACCCCCGGCGGCCCGGCCGACCGCGCCGGGATCGTCGCGGGCGACGGCGACGAGGTCCGCTTCCACGCCCTGCCGTACACGCCGGGCGGCGACGTGATCGTCGCGGTCGACGGCCGGCCGATCCACGACGAGTCCGACGTTCCGGCGCTGCTGCAGCGCTACCGGCCCGGCGACCAGGTCGAGCTGACGGTGCTGCGCGACGGCGGCGAGCGGGTCGTCACGGTGACGCTCGGCGAGCGGCCTGCCGCCTCGGCTCCCTAGCGAGTAGCTTCCTGCGCTGTGCTGCAAACGGTCAACGTCGGCACCAAGCTCCTCGCGGACTACACCCACATCGTGGGGCGCGACCTCGCCGAGGAGGTCCGCGAGCTGGCCGAGCCGCTGAAGGGCCTGCGCGTCGTGCACCTGTCGGCGACGGCGTTCGGCGGCGGGGTGTCGGAGATCCTCTACACGCTCGTGCCGCTCATGAAGGACGTCGGCCTCGACGTGGAGTGGCAGGTGATCTACGGTCGCGAGGACTTCTTCAACGCGACCAAGCTGATGCACAACGCGCTGCAGGGCCACCCGCAGGACCTCACCGAGGAGCAGTGGGACGTCTGGCGGCAGTACAACGAGATGAACGCTCGCGAGCTGTCGCCGGGGTGGGACGTCTGCCTGGTCCACGACCCGCAGCCCGCCGCGATGTACCACCTGGTCCCGGAGAAGGCCCACGGCTGGATCTGGCGCTGCCACATCGACCTGTCGACGCCCAACCCGTCGACGATGGAGCGGCTCCTGCCGTACGTGAAGGACTACCCGCAGTCGCTGTTCCACCTGGAGCAGTACGTCCCCGCCGGCATGGACGGCAACGTCAACGTCGTGCCGCCGGCCATCGACCCGCTGGCGCCGAAGAACATGGCGCTCTCGCCCGAGGACGCCGCCTACGTCTGCCAGCAGTTCGGCATCGACGTCGACCGGCCGCTGATGTGCCAGGTCTCGCGGTTCGACCCGTGGAAGGACCCGCTCGGCGTGATCGACGCCTACCGGATCGTCAAGGAGCGCATCCCCGAGGTCCAGCTCGCGCTCGTCGGCTCGATGGCGTCCGACGACCCGGAGGGCTGGGACTTCTTCAACGCGACGATCGCGCACGCCGACGGCGACCCGGACATCCACATCCTCAACAACTTCAACAACGTCGGCGCGATCGAGGTCAACGCGTTCCAGTCGCACGCCGACGTGGTGATCCAGAAGTCGACGCGCGAGGGCTTCGGGCTCACCGTCAGCGAGGCGATCTGGAAGGGCAAGCCGTTCATCGGCGGCGACGTCGGAGGCATCCCGCTGCAGGTCGAGAACGGCGTGTCGGGCTACCTCGTGCGCGACGTCGAGGGCTGCGCGGCGCGCGTGATCGACATCCTGCAGGACCCGGCGCTCGGCAAGGCGCTCGGCCGCCGCGGCAAGGAGCACGTGCGCCGTCACTTCCTCATGCCGCGGTACCTGCGCGACTACCTGCGGATCTTCCATGAGCTGCAGGGGAACGGGAGGGGAGCGTGAGCACCGACCAGCAGCGCGGACCCCTGATCCTCGTGTCGAACCGCGGCCCGGTGACGTTCGGCGACGACGGCTCGCTCAAGCGCGGCGGCGGCGGGCTGGTGACCGCGCTGACGGGCCTGGCCTCGCACCGCGAGGCGGTGTGGATCGCGTCGTCGATGACCCGCGGCGACGCGGAGCGGGCGCGCCAGGCGAACGGCAAGCCGTTCACGGTCGAGTCCCCGGCGGGCGGGGAGTACCAGGTGCGGTTCGTCGAGAGCGACCCGGAGGCCTACGACCGCTTCTACAACGTCTTCGCGAACCCGATGCTGTGGTTCATCCAGCACTACCTCTGGGACCTGTCCAACGCCCCGGACATCCGTCGCCACGAGGTGGAGGCGTTCGAGTACGGCTACAACGTCGTCAACGAGGACCTGGCGCAGGCGGTGATCGAGGAGATCGAAGGCCGCGACGAGCCGATGGTGATGGTCCACGACTACCACCTCTACACGCTGCCCGGGCTCGTCCGCCGCGCCCGCCCCGACGCGTTCCTGCACCACTTCATCCACATCCCGTGGACGCAGCCGGACGCGTGGCGGGTGCTGCCCAACCGGATCCGCGACGAGATCTACGAGGGCCTGCTCGCCAACGACATCATCGGCTTCCACACCCAGGCCTACCGGCGCAACTTCCTGCAGTGCTGCCGCGACCTGCTCGGGCTGGAGGTCGACTTCGAGCGCGGCGTCGTGGTCAACCGGGGCGGCCACGAGGTGTGGGTGCGCGCGTACCCGCTGCCGATCGACGCCGAGGCGACGCGCCGCGTCGCGCAGTCGGAGCGCACCGCCGAGTTCGAGCGCGAGCTGCTGCGCCGCCGGCGCGACCACCTCATCCTGCGCGTCGACCGCGCCGACCTCTCGAAGAACGTCCTGCGCGGCTTCTCCGCGTTCGACCTGTTCCTCGACCAGCACCCGGAGTTCGCCGAGAAGGTGACGTTCGTGGCGCAGCTCATGCCGTCGCGGACCGACGTGCCGGAGTACGCCGAGTACCTGGAGCGCATCGAGGCGCTCGTGGCCGTCGTCAACCACCGGCACGGCACCCCGGACTGGATGCCGATCCACCTCAAGCTGCGCGACGACCTCGAGGAGGCCGTCGCCGCCTACAAGCACTACGACGTGCTGCTCGTCAACGCGATGTTCGACGGCATGAACCTGGTCGCGAAGGAGGGCCCGGTCGTCAACGTCCGCAACGGCGTGTCGATCCTGTCGGAGAACACCGGCGCGCACGAGGAGCTCGGCGACTGCGCCCTGTCGGTCAACCCGTTCGACATCCAGGAGCTCGCCGACTCGATCCACGCCGCGCTGACCATGGACGAGGCCGAGCGCAAGCGGCGCGCCGACGGGCTGCGCCGCACGATCACGCAGCGCGACCCCGGCGACTGGATCGACGACCAGCTCGCCGACATCCGGCGCAAGCGCGAGTACGAGCGCGCGACGCACGAGGAGCGTCACCGCCGCCACCGCGCGGCGACCTGAGCGCCGGGCGGTCATCCGAAGACGAACTCCGTCGGGCCGCCGGGGCGTGGCCGCGCCGGTGCGGGGGCGGGGTTGGGCGCCGGCGGCGGCGCGGCGGGGACGGCCGTCTTGGGGAGCGATGGGGCGGTCATGGGCCTGGACGTGACGGCGGGCGCGGCGGTCGACGGCCCGGCTCCGGATCGAGGACGGCGGGCGCGAGCCGCGCGGGTGGCGGCGTGCCGTCGGCTGCCGGCTCTCCGGCGAGGCCGCATGCGGATCGGGTGTGCCGGTATGGCGGTCGCACGCCCGCGGCGGGTCGCGGCGGCGCGCCGCCGGGACGTCGTCGCCGCGCGCGGGGCCGGCGCGGCGGCGTCGCGTGCGACCGCGGTCGTGGCGCGCGTGGGCGCCGGTGCGGGCACGGGCTCGGTCGGCGGGAGCTCGGGGGCGTCGCGGCCGAGCCGCGGCCACACGGCGACGAGCGCGACCGCGGCGAGCACGGCGACGAGGCGGGCCACGTTCCCCCAGCGGATCCGGTCGACGAAGGCGTCCATGCCTCCCCTTAGGGCGCGGCGCGCGAAAGCTCGCCCCCCTGACGCTGCTATCTTCATCCGCCGCACATGGCCCAGCCTGAGCCGACATACGACCTGATGCTGCTCCTCGACCTCGAGTCGACGGACGAGCAGCGCGCCAAGGTGCTCGCTGACGCGGAGCGCATCATCACCGACGGCGGCACGCTGATCGGCGCCCACGACTGGGGCGTCCGCGAGCTGGCGTACGAGATCAAGCACCAGGACACCGCCGAGTACCGGCTGTTCCAGTTCCACGTGAACGGCACGGAGACGCTCGACGAGCTCGATCGCACGCTGTCGATCGCCGACGGCCTCCTGCGTCACCGCATCATCAAGCTCGCCCCCGGGACCCCGGCGCCGCCGGATCCCACCGAGGCGCCCGCCGTCGAGGCGGACGCCGAGCCCGCGTACTAGCCGCGCGCGCGAGCCCCCGGCGTCGAGCCCGCCCGCGTGGCGCGGCCCCCTTCGTGCTGAGCCGGCCTCCGGGCCGGCTTTGCAACGTTTCTGCGGACGTTCCGCGTCTTTTCAGACGCCCTCGCGGGTGCAGCCGATGCCCGCGCTAGGCTCGCCGCAGGAATCGTTCAGTGCCGAAAGGAGGCGCCTGACATGGCCGCCACGAACATCAACCGCGTGATCCTCACGGGGAACCTCACGCGCGATCCCGAGCTGCGGGCGCTGCCGAGCGGCATGTCGGTGTGCAGCCTGCGGATCGCGTCGAACACCCGCCGCAAGGACAACCAGTCCGGCGAGTGGGTCGACAAGCCCAACTACTTCTCGGTGACCATCTGGGGCCGCCAGGGCGAGAACGCCGCCCAGTACCTGTCGAAGGGGCGCCCGGTGGCGATCGACGGCCGCCTCGAGTGGCGCGAGTACACGGACCAGCAGGGCAACAAGCGCGAGGCGATCGAGATCGTCGCCGACAACGTGCAGTTCCTCGGCAGCGCCGGCGGCGAGATGGGCAACGGCGGCGGCTTCACGCCGCGCAGCGACGTCCCCGTCTCGACCGACGACTTCTCGCCGGCGCCCGTGGGCGGCGGCGGCATGGGCGGCAGCGCGCCCGACGACGACATCCCGTTCTAGGCGTTCCCCGGCAGGGGACGGTCTCCACACGAAGCCCCCGGCATCGCCGGGGGCTTCTCCGTCTCCGCGCTATCGCAGCGGCCGGACGGAGCCCCGATCGCCGGTCTGCCTACAATGTGCCCTTCGGTCGCGCGACCCCGCCTCGGGCTGCGCGCGCGACGCAAGCACCAGACTTCGACGCACGAGAGGCTCGACCACCTTGGCAAAAGCACGTGGCCGCGGGAAGCCCACCCGCCGGCGTGACAAGAAGGGCGGACCCGGCAGCGGCCGCCGCAAGCCCTGCCCGTTCTGCCGCGACAAGATCGAGCAGGTCGACTACAAGGACGTGCCCACGCTCCGCAAGTTCGTCTCGGAGAAGGGCAAGATCCGCTCGCGCCGCATCACCGGCGCGTGCCGCCGCCACCAGAACCAGATCTCCTCGGCCGTGAAGCGCGCCCGCGAGCTGGCGCTGCTGCCCTACGCCGACCCGAACGCGGGTCGCGAGGAGGGCACGGGCCGCGGTGGCCGGGGCCGGGACCGCGAGGATCGCTGAGATGCCCCAGGCGATCCTGCTCAAGGACGTGGAGGGCGTCGGCCAGAGCGGCACCGTGGTCGAGGTGTCCAAGGGCTACCTCCGCAACTACCTGATCCCGCGCAAGCTGGCGCAGCCGGCGACCAAGGGCTCCATCGAGGCCGCCCAGGTGCGCATGGCGCAGCTCGAGCAGCAGCGCCTCGAGGCGATCGAGCGCGCGAAGGAGAACGCCGCGACGCTCTCGCGCACGGTGCTCACGATCGCCCAGCAGGCCGGCGAGGACGGCCGCCTGTTCGGGTCGGTCACCAGCCAGGACATCGCGGACGCCATCCGCGACGCGCGCGGCCTCAAGGTCGACAAGCGCAAGATCAACCTCGAGGAGCCCATCAAGCACGTGGGCACCTACATGGTCGACGTCGAGATCGCCGAGGGCGCGACCGCGTCGGTCAAGACCATGGTCGTCGAGGCCAAGTAGCCCGAACGACCACCACCTCTCGTCGCTGTCCGACCGCCGGCCCCAGGGCGGGCGGTCGTCGTTCTGGCGGGCGGCGCCCGCCCCGCATTCGTGACGGCGGACACGCCATTCGTGCCGTCTTCGCAACGGCTCCGCAACTTCTCCGCTACGTGCGGCAAGTTCTCGTGCAGGAGCGCCGGATCGCTCGCTAGCCTCGATCCGCCCCGATGGCCTTCACCGACGACACCCTCGCCCCGCACGCCGCGCGCAACGGCCAGGCGCCGCCGCACAACCTCGAAGCCGAGCAGGGCGTGCTGGGCGCCATCCTGCTCTCGGAGCGCTCGCTGTACGCCCTGGTCATCGAGGAGGGCCTCAAGCCGGACGACTTCTACCGCGAGCGGCACCGGCTCATCTACGCGTCGATGCTGCGGCTCTACGCGATCAACGAGCCGATCGACCCGCTCACCGTCGCGGAGGACCTCCGCCAGGCCGGCGAGCTCGAGCAGGCCGGCGGCGAGGCCGCGCTCGACGAGCTGACGACCGCCGTCCCGCTCGTCGGCAACGCCCGCCGCTACGCGCAGATCGTCAAGGAGAACGCGCTGCTGCGCCGCCTCCTGCAGACGACCTACGACATCCAGGCGTCGGTCGCCGAGCACCGCTACGCCCCGCGCGACCTCGTCGAGCAGGCCGAGAAGGCGATGCTCGAGGTCGCCCACGACGACAAGCAGCAGGACTTCCGCTCGATCGAGGACGTCCTCCACGACGAGCTCGACAAGATGCAGCGCCTGTCGGCCGAGGGCACCGCCCTCACCGGCACGCCCTCCGGCTTCAAGGACCTCGACGAGATCACCGGCGGCTTCCAGCCCGGCAACCTGATCATCCTGGCGGCGAGGCCGTCCATGGGGAAATGCCTCAGCGGTGCCTCGCTCGTCTACGACGCCCGGACCGGCGCTCGGCGGACGATCGCGGAGCTGGTCGAGGCCGGTGAGCGTGGCGAGGAGGCCTGGGTCGCCGCCATCGGGGCCGACCTCCGGCTTCGCCCCGCGCGCGTCTCGGCGTTCCTGCGCAGCGGCGTCCAGCGCACCTACCGCGTCACGACCCGCCTCGGCCGGCGGGTGGAGGCCACGGCGAACCATCCCTTCCTGACCGCGCGCGGGTGGCGTCCGCTCGATGAGCTTCGGCCCGGAGACCGGATCGCGGTGCCTCGCCGGCTCCCGCGGCCGGCGGCGCCGGCGGCGATGCCCGACCACGAGGTGGTGATGCTGGCAGCGCTCATCGCCGATGGGAACCTGACGAACCGGACCCCCCGCTTCACCTACGGGGCGGACTCGCCCGTCCTCGAGACGGTCGAAGCCGCGGCGGAGGGCTTCGGCGTTCGCCTGCGCCATGACGGCCGCGGCACCGCGTCCATCAGCGCCGGGCGCGGCAGCGGTCCCAACCCCGTTCGCGCGCTCTGCGAGCGCCACGGCATCTGGGGCAAGCGCTCGGAGGACAAGCGGGTGCCCGATGCGATCTTCGGGCTGTCGGACGAGCAGGTCGCGCGCTTCCTCTCGGTGCTCTACGCGTGCGACGGACACGTCCACACGAGCGACCGGCTCTGCCAGGTCGGCTACACGACGATCAGCGAGCGGCTCGCCCTCGACGTCCAGCACCTCCTGCTGAGGCTCGGCATCGTCGCCTCGATCCGGAAGCTGCCGCGGCCGGTCTACGACGGGACGGGCAAGGTCGCGCGCGAGGTGCGGATCACCGACCAGGAGCAGCTGCGCCGGTTCTGCTCGCTCGTGCCCGTCGTCGGCAAGCAGGCGCAGGTCGAGAAGGCGGTCGCCCGGCTCGCACGGGTGACGGGGCGGTCGTACCTCGACACCATCCCCGACGCGTGGCAGCAGGTGGTCGCCGCCAAGGGCGAGCGCACGTGGCGTGAGCTGAGCGTGGCCACCGGGCGGCCGGCCAACCACAACTGGCACGTCGGCAAGCGCGAGATGTCGCGCCGCCTCCTCGCCGAGATCGCGCCGTGGGCCGGCGACCCGGTTCTCGACATGCTCGCTGCCTCGGACGTGTGGTGGGACGAGGTCGCGTCGATCGAGGACATCGGCGAGCAGGAGACCTACGACCTCACGGTGCCCGGCGACCACAACTTCGTCGCCGACGACGTCATCGTCCACAACTCGGCGCTCGTGACCAACATCGCCGAGAACGCCGCCATCGACTACAACCGCCCGGTCGCGCTGTTCAGCCTCGAGATGTCGGAGACCGAGCTCGCGCAGCGCTTCGTCGCGTCGCAGGGGCGCATCTTCGGCGACAAGCTGCGCAAGGGCCGGGTCAGCGACAGCGAGTGGCCGAAGATCCTCGAGGCGACGAAGAAGCTCAGCGCGGCGCCCCTCTACATCGACGACTCGTCCGACATCGGGATCCTCGACATCCGCGCCAAGGCCCGGCGGTTGCACCAGCAGGCGCCCGGCGGGCTCGGGCTCATCATCGTGGACTACCTCCAGCTCATGCGGCCGGACGCCGGCACCGACAACCGCGTCGAGCAGGTCGGCCAGATGTCGCGAGGCCTGAAGATCCTGGCGCGCGAGCTGCGCGTGCCGGTCATCGCGCTGTCACAGCTGTCGCGTGCCGTGGAGCAGCGCCACGACAAGAAGCCGATCCTCTCGGACCTTCGCGAATCGGGCCAGATCGAGCAGGACGCAGACCTCGTCATGTTCATCTACCGCGACGAGTACTACGAGAAGGACGAGTCCGAAGCGCAGGGCCTCGCCGAGATCCTCATCGCCAAGCACCGCAACGGCGGGCTGGGCGACGTCACCCTGACCTTCCGCAAGGAGTACCCCAAGTTCCTCAACTACGCCGGGGAGCGCTACCAGTGAGCGCCGACGCCGCCCCCTGCCCCTTCGGCATCTGCGACGGGTCCGGCTTCGTCATCGACGAGGCGACCAACACGGCCTCGGACTGCCGCTGCCGGCCGCTGCAGCTCGCCAACGCCCGTGCCCGCAGCCTCGAGGCTCGGATCCCGCGCAAGTACCGCGACGTCGCGTTCGACCGCTGGCCGGTGACCGCGATCAGCCCGCCCGTCGTCGACGAGGTCCGCCGCTACTGCCGCGAGATCGACGCCCGGCTCGACGAGGGGCGCGGGCTGTGGCTCGTCGGCGACTCGGGGACCGGCAAGACGACGCTCGCGATGCTCGTCTCGAAGGCGGCCATCGAGGCGAAGCGGACGACCGCGATCTACTCGATGCCGCGGCTCATGGCCGTGCTGCGGGAGGCCATCGAGTCCGAGGACGGGCTGCTGAGCCTGCTCGACCGGCTCGCCACCGTCGACCTGCTGCACATCGACGACCTCGGCGCGGAGCACCGCACCGACTGGGTCCTCGAGCAGCTCTACTCGATCGTCAACACGCGCTACGAGGACGAGCGGTCGATCGTGATCACCACCAACAACATGCCCGCCGAGCTCGAGAAGCAGATCGGCAAGCGGACGGTCTCGCGCCTGGTGGAGATGTGCGGCGACCCGCTGCCCCTGTTCGGCACCGACGAGCGGATGGTCTACTCCGCCTAGCGGCGGGGCGGGCGGCCCTACACTCCGGAGCATGGCTGGCATCGTGATCGTCGGCGCCCAGTGGGGCGACGAGGGCAAGGGCAAGCTCGTCGACCTGCTCGCCGAGCGCGTCGACGCGGTCGTGCGCTTCCAGGGCGGCAACAACGCCGGCCACACGATCATCCGCGACGGTGAGACGTTCAAGTTCCACCTGATCCCGAGCGGCATCCTGTACCCGGGCAAGAAGTGCGTGATCGGCAACGGGGTCGTCATCGACCCCAAGGTCCTCACCGACGAGATCGACGGGCTCAAGGCGCGCGGCATCGACGTCAGCGGGCTGCGGATCTCCGCCAACGCGCACCTGATCATGCCGTACCACCTGCTGCTCGACCACGCCGGCGAGGCGCGGCTCGGCAAGCTGCAGATCGGCACGACGCGCCGCGGCATCGGCCCCGCCTACGCCGACAAGGCGGCTCGCCTCGGCATCCGCGTCCAGGACCTCCTCGACGAGAAGATCCTCAAGAAGAAGATCAGCGCGGCGATGGAGCCCAAGCGCCTGGCGCTGCGGCCGTTCCAGAAGGACCCGAGCCTGGACCTCCACGCGATGACCGAGGAGTACCTCACCTACGGGCACCGCATCGAGCAGTACATCGCCGACACCACCTCGCTGGTCCACGAGCTGCTCGACGCCGACCGCAACGTCATCTTCGAGGGCGCCCAGGGCGCGATGCTCGACATCGACCACGGGACGTATCCCTTCGTCACCAGCTCCAACCCCGTCTCGGGCGCCGCCTGCGTCGGCGCGGGCGTCGGGCCGCGCGACATCGACGAGATCTGGGGCATCGCCAAGGCCTACGTCACCCGCGTCGGAGCCGGGCCGTTCCCCACGGAGCTCGACGACGAGACCGGCGCGCTCATCCGCGAGCGCGGCGGCGAGTTCGGCACCACGACCGGCCGCGCGCGACGCACCGGCTGGCTCGACCTCGTCGCGCTGCGCTACGCCGCCCGCATTAACACGCTCACGTCGCTGGCGATCACGAAGCTCGACGTGCTCTCCGGCTTCGACCGCCTCCACGTCTGCACCCGCTACCGCGGGCGCGAGGACGCGATCTTCGAGAACTTCCCGTACCACCAGTCGGTGCTCCATCACGCGACCGCCGAGTACGAGGAGCTGCCCGGCTGGAGCGAGGACATCAGCGAGTGCCGCACCGAGTCCGACCTTCCCGACGCGGCGCGCGAGTACCTCGAGTACGTCAGCGACTTCATCGGCGTGCCGATCGGCGTCGTGGGCGTCGGCCCCGGCCGCGACCAGGTCATCGTCACCCAGGCCGCGGCCGACACGATCGCGGCGCCCGCAGCGGCCGCGTAGCGGCGCGTCGCGACCCCGCGGCCGCGGCGAAGTTCGCGCGGCCTCAGCCGTTCGGCAGCACGCCGCGCTCGCCGCGGCGCAGGAGCCGCAGGGCCAGCGCCGCGCCCGACAGCATCAGCAGGGCAGCGAAGCTGACCTGCACCGAGACGATGCCCTCCTGCGCCCAGTAGACGTCCTCGAGCTGGAGCAGGAGCGCCGCCTCGTCGAGGGTGAGTGCGGTGCCGATGCCGAACGGCACGGCCAGCCACGCCTCGATCTGCTCGTCCTCGGTGAGCACCGACGCGCCCCCGGCCAGCAGCACGAGCGCGATGCCCGGGACGAAGTGGTGGACGTGACGGTCGCCGACGATGAGGTTGCGAAACGGCCCGAAGCGGCCGTGCCGGCGGATCGCCCACGCCGACCCGCGCGCCAGCGCGAACGACACCGTGAACGAGCCCAGCAGGTTGATGAGCCGGGTCTCGAGCGGGCTCGCTCGCCGATACCCCTGCACCGCGACCTCGACCGTCTGGCGCGCCGCGGCCGCCGGCGGCAGGTGCTGCGGCGTGCGGCGCACGACGCGCGTGAGCTCGTCGCCGAGCACGGCGGCCGTCACGGCGAACGCCAGCAGGCCGAGCGCCTGCGTCGGGCGCTCCGCCCGCAGTCGCCGCCGCCGCGCCCACGGCAGCTCGATGAACCCAGGTAGCCGCACGGCCGGTGAGCGTAGTCCCCGCGGCGAGATAGGGTCGGCTCACCGTGCGAGCGCGACGGATCGCCTCTGCCTGCCTGCTCACCATGGCCGTGCTGCTCACGGTCGCGGCGATCGTCGTCGGCTACGCGCGCACCGCGCTGCTCGACGCCGACCAGTTCGCCGACCGCGCCACCGCGGCGCTGCGCGAGCAGCCCGTCCGCGACCTCGTCGCGCGCAAGATCACCGACAAGGCCGTCCTGCGCGCCAACCGCGACCTCGTCTCCGTCCGGCCGCTGATCGAGAGCGCCGCCGGGGCGATCATCGGCACGAGCGCCTTCGAGGGCCTCTTCCACGCCGCCGTGCGGGACCTGCACCGGACCGCGTTCACCCGCGACCGCAACACCGCCACGCTGACCCTCGTCGACGTCGGGGTGCTCGTCTCCGGCGCGCTGCGCACCATCGATCGCAAGGTCGCCCGCGACCTCCCCGCCTTCGACGTGAAGCTGCGCCCCGGCGACGTCGGCCTCGACGCGATCGACACGGCGCAGATCGCCGACCGCATCTCCAGCGTCGCGCTCCTGCTCGCGATCGCCGCGCCGGCGCTGCTGCTGGCCGGCGTGCTCGTCGCGCCGCGCCGCCGGCGCGCGATCGTGCACGCGGGCACGGGGGTCGCGATCGGCGGCGCCGCCCTGCTCATCGCCTACCAGGTCGCCCGCGGACGGGTCCTCGCCGCCTTCCCCGTGCCGGAGGACGAGGCCGCCGCCTCCGAGGTCTGGGACGCCTTCCTCCAGGATCTCCGGACGTGGGCGCTCGTCACGCTCGCCTGCGGCACCATCGTCGCCGCGGCGGCCGCGTCGCTCCTGCACCCGATCGAGGTCGAGCGGCCGCTCGCCCGTGCCCGGCGGCTGGTCACCACCGTCCCCGCCCGCCCCGCCGCGCGCGCGCTGCGGGCGATCGCCCTCATCGCCGCCGGCGTCCTGATCATCGCGCAGCGTGCCTTGCTCCTGGACGCCGCGCTGATCCTCGCCGGGGTCTGGGTGCTCTACCAGGGCGTGCTCGAGCTGCTGCGGATGCTCGAGCGCGAGGCCGAGCCGGCCCCCGCCGCCGAGCCCGCGCCGTCGGGCCGCCCGCATCGGCCACCGCGCCGTGTCCGGGCGCTCGTCGCCGGCGGTGTCGCCGCGTCCCTGATCGCGCTGCTCGTCGGCGGGCTCGTGGCCTCCGGCGGCACGGATGCGGCGGCCGACCCGCGGATCGCCGCCTGCAACGGCAGCGCCGCGCTCTGCGACCGGCCGCTCGACGAGGTCGTCTTCCCCGCCACGCACAACGCGATGTCGGCGGTCACCAACGAGAACTGGCTCTTCCCCCAGCAGGAGCGCGACCTCGCGGGCCAGCTCGACGACGGCGTGCGGGCGCTGCTGATCGACGCCCACTACGGCGAGCGTGTCGGAAGCCACGTGCGCACCGTCCTCGAAGGCACCACGCGCGAGGAGCTCGTCGAGGAGCTCGGGGAGCCCGCCGTGGAGGCGGGCGAGCGCATCCGCGACCGCCTGCTCGGCAGCGGTGAGGCGCAGCCGCGCACCGAGTGGCTCTGCCACGGGTTCTGCGAGCTGGGCGCGGTCGAGCTGACCGCCGGGCTGCGCCAGGTCCGCGACTTCCTCGTCGCCAACCCCGACGAGGTCCTCGTCATCGTCATCCAGGACGAGGGCGTGACGCCGGCCGACGTCGCCGGCGCGTTCGACCGCAGCGGCCTGCGACCCTTCGTCTACACCGGGTCCGCCGGCCCGTCCTGGCCGACGCTGCGCGAGATGATCGAGTCCGGCGGCCGCGTCGTCGTCATGGCCGAGCACGAGGGCGGCGGCGACGAGGTGCCCTGGTACCACGCGGCCTACGAGGGCCTGGTCCAGGAGACGCCGTACCGCTTCACGAAGCCGTCGCAGCTCACCGGCCACCTGAAGCGCACGTGCGCCCCGAACCGTGGTGGCACCGAGGGCGCGTTCTTCCTCCTGAACCACTGGGTCGACACGAGCCCGGCTCCTCGCCCGTCGAACGCCGCGAAGGTCAACGCCTACGACGTGCTGCTGCGCCGGGCGCGAACCTGCGAAGGGCAACGAGGGGTGGTGCCGAACCTCATCGCAGTCGACTTCTACGACACGGGCGACGTGTTCCGGGTCGTCGACACGCTCAACGAGACCGCCGCCTCCAGATGATCGCCGAAGTCCAGCTCGTCACCGTCGACCTCGTCCACACCGGGGCCGAGCCCGGTCGCAGCGCCGCCTTCGTCGTGCTGCTCGCGTTCCTGTGCTCGTTCGGCTTCATCCGGACCAGCGCGCGCCTGACGCGCAGCGTCTCCTGGTGGCCGGGCGGTGTGGAGACCGAGGGCGGCGTGCACCTGCACCATCTCGTGTGGGGGATCGTGCTGATCCTCGTCTCCGGCTTCACCGCGTTCGCGACCGACCTCGACAGCCCGTGGTGGCAGATCACCGCGGTCGGGTTCGGCATCGGCGCGGGCTTCACGCTCGACGAGTTCGCGCTCTGGGTCCGGCTCCAGGACGTCTACTGGTCCGAGGAGGGACGGGCGTCGCTCGACGCGGTCGTCATGGCGACGGTGTTCGCGGCCCTGGTGGTCCTCGGCGTCCAGCCGTGGGGCCTCGACGAGTCCGGCTCGATCGTGGGCACCGCGCTCTGGCTGGCGATCACGCTCGTGCTCGCCGGCATCACGTTCATGAAGGGCCGCATCATGCTCGGCGTGCTGGCGCTGTTCGTCCCCGTCGTCGGGCTGTGGGGCGCGATCCGGCTCGGCAAGCCGAACGCGCCGTTCGCGCGCCGCTACGACGAGGCGAAGCTCGCCAAGGCGCGCGAGCGGTTCCGCCCCGACCGGCGCGGCGCCAAGGTCGGGCGCGAGGTGCTCAACGCGATCGGCGGCGCGCCGAGCGAGCCCGACCCCAAGCCGTAGGCGACCCCCCGGAACGACGAACGCCCCGCGGTGCGGGGCGCCTGAGTGGGCCGTGTAGGAATCGAACCTACAACCTTGGGATTAAGAGTCCCCTGCTCTGCCAATTGAGCTAACGGCCCGGGAACGGCCCTCAGTCTAGCCAGACGGCGTGGCGGTGGTCGTCCCGCCGAGCTGGCCGCTCTTGGCCTGCTTGAACGACGCCTCGAGCTGGTCGCGGAGCATCTTGTCGTCGGCCAGCTCGAGCGCCTTGTCGGCCGCGAGATCGCCCTTGCGGGTCTGGCCGGCCTGGTACGCGAAGACCGCCAGCTGGGCGTACTGCCCGTAGCCGTCCTGGCCCGCGGCGATGGCCATCTCCTGTGCGGCGGCCGCCTTGGCGGGGTCGTTGAGCGCGCCTTGCGCGTACACCTGGACCATCTGCGTCGCCGCCGCGCCGTCGGGCTTCTTGGGGTCGAGCGCGACGTAGCGCTGCCAGGCACGGTCGGCGGCGCGCAGGCGCTCCTTGCCGGAGTCGGTGAACGTGCGCGTGGTCTGGTCGAAGTTCTCGCCGACGCCGGCCATCTGCGCCTCGGCGACCGCGAGCGCCGCCCAGGCCGCCGCGTCCTTCGGCGACGCCTGGGCGCGGTCCTGCGCCTTCTCGACGCGCTCCTCGAACGTGTTGTCGCTCGAGCCGCCGCTGTTGCCGCTGAACGCGTCGAAGAGGCCGCCGCTGACCCCGCTGCCGACCCCGAACAGGATCAGGCCGCCACCCATGAGGATGGCCAGGCCAAGGTAGATCACCTTCACCATGCGCCGCCGTCCGCGGCTTCTGAGGTCAAACAGCATCGGGTTCCGGCTCCTCCTGGGCGTCGTCGGTCGCGTCGCCCTTCGGAGCGAAGACCGCGGCCAGCAGGATACTCAGCTCGAAAAGCACGACGAGCGGTCCCATCATGATGAGCATGGACACCGGGTCGGTGCCGGGCAGCAGCATCGCGATCACGGCGATGATCACGATCGCGTAGCGGCGGTTCCGGCGCAGCGTCTGGACGCTGATGACGCCGAGCCGGGTGAGCGCGAGGATGCCCACCGGGATCTGGAACACGATGCCCGTCGCGAGCAACGTGAGCGCGACGAACTTGTAGTAGTCGCGCGCCTGCACGAGCACGTTGAACTCGTCGGCGTTGAAGTTCTGCAGGAAGCGGACGGCGGCCGGCAGCACGAGGAAGTAGCCGAACGCCACGCCCGCGGCGAACAGCAGCGGGACGAGGCTCAGCAGCGGGATCGCGACCCGCCGCTCCTCGGGCGTGAACGCGGGCACGACGAAGGCGTACGCCTGGTAGAGCACCACCGGCATCGCCAGCAGCAGCGCGAACATGAACGACACGAGGAGCGTCGTCGCGAACGGCTCGCCGATGCCGAGCGTCACGGGCTTGTTGCCCTCGATCGTGTCCGGCAGACGCGCGAGCGCCGCGTCGAGCTCCGCCACCCGGTCGCGCATCGCCGCGCGCGCCGACGGCGACAGCCCGGACCCCGGCTGGGCGAGCGTGGCGGCCAGCTCGCGGTCGGCCATGGCGACGTCACGCAGCGACTTCTGCGTGACGGAGATCTCGCCGAGCGGGCCCTGGCCCTTCTGGATCGACTTCTGCGTCTCGCGGTCGAGCGGGTGGTTGACCACGCTCAGGAGCGTCCCGTTCTGCCACAGGCAGACGCCGAACGCCACGATCACGGCGATCACGCACACGATCAGGCGCGACCGCAGCTCGTCGAGGTGGTCGACGAGGCTCAGCCGGTCGTCGTGTGCGACCGGTCCGCGCAGGGCCGCCGAGGCCACGGCGCCGCTCAGCTGCGCTGCTCTTGCCCGAAGGCGGAGGCGGCAGTCTCGTTGTCAGCCGCCGGGGTCGCCGTCGTGGCGGGCGGCGTCGCCGGCGGGGCCGTCGTGAGGGCGGGCCGGTCAGCCGGTTCGTCGTCCTCGTCGCGGGCGCTGTCCTTGCCCGTGATCGAGTCCTTGAACTCCCGCATCCCCGTGCCGAGCGACTTGCCCAGGCCGGGCAGCCGCTTGGGGCCGAAGATCAGCAGGACCACCAGGAGCACGATCGCGATCTCGAGGGGCCCGATCTGGTTGAACATAGGTCCAGGGTACCGGTCGCACGCCCCATCCGGAGAGGGTTCAAGTCCTCTCGCGCGACGACCGATGAAGAGGACGTATGAAGGAGATGCGTCCATGAGCGCCCAGCCCGAGCACGGGCAGCATGTGCGGCGCGTCGTCCTGCCGAGCGGCAAGACGATCGAGGTCGTCTACTTCGACGATCTCCGCGACCACGACGCCCCGCTGCCGCCCGCGGCGACCGACCTCCACGTCTGCGGCACCTGCGCCAGCGAGCTCGTCTACCCGGTCGAGTGGCAGGAGGCGGGCGCGCAGCACTGGCAGGTGACGCTGCGGTGCCCGAACTGCGAGTGGGCCGGCACCGGCGTCTTCGAGCAGGCCGTCGTCGAGGCGTTCGACGAGGAGCTCGACCGCGGGACCGAGGCCGTCGTGCGCGACCTCAAGCGGCTCGTGCGGGCGAACATGGAGGAGCAGGTCGAGCGCTTCGTGGCGGCCCTCGAGGCCGACCACATCGTCCCGGACGACTTCTAGGCGTCGCCCGCGCTAGCTGTAGCGCGCGACGACGCCGTCGGCCACGAGCCGCAGCGCCTCGTCGTCGTAGGGCAGCTCGCGCTTGGCGTCGGCGACGATCTCGAGCGCGCGCTCGCGCGCCTCGTCGAGCGCGCCGGTCGCGGCGATCCGGTCGCAGACCGCCTCGGCCTCCGCGGGTGTCGCCGGCCGCGCGGCGTCGCGCAGCGACGGGTCGCGCTCGCGGGCGAGGATGAACGGCAGCGTGACGGTGCCGTCGAGCAGGTCGGTCCCGCGCGGCTTGCCCGTCCGCTCCACGGGCCCGGAGACGTCGAGCACGTCGTCGAGCAGCTGGAAGGCGAGGCCGATGCGGCGGCCGAACGCGGCGAGCGCGTCCACGGGCCCGCCGGCCTCGAGCGCGCCGAGCCGGCAGGCGGCCTCGAAGAGGCGCGCGGTCTTCAGCTCGCAGCGCAGCAGGTAGCGCTCGATCGGCACGTCGGCGCGGAACGCGTCCTCGCGCTGCAGCAGCTCGCCGGCGGCCAGGCCCGAGCTCGCGTCGGAGAGCGCCCGGATCGCCTCGACGCTGCCGCCGGCGACCAGCTCCGAGAACGCGCGCGCGAAGAGGTAGTCGCCCGTGGCCGTCGCGCCCTCCCGCCCGGCCACCGACCAGACCGTCGGGCGCCCGCGCCGCAGCGGGGCGGCGTCGAGCACGTCGTCGTGGACGAGCGTGGCCGAGTGCACGAGCTCGACCGCGACGCCGGCGCGGATCAGCCCGCGGTCGTCGTCGAGCGCCGCCGCGGCCGGGCCGGCCGCGAGCAGCACCAGCAGCGGGCGCAGGCGCTTGCCCCCGGCGGCGATCGTGTCGCCGGCCAGGCGGTCGAGCGGCGGCGCGGCCTCCGCGGCGATGGCGCGCAGCCGCGACTCGATCCGGTCGAGGCGCTCGGTCAGCTCGGGGCCGCGGGTCGCGACGACGTCCGCGACGTCGCTCACGCCGCGGGAGTCCCCCGCACCTCGCCGACGTGGATCGCGATGATGCCGCCGGCGGTGAGGATCCAGCGGATGTTCGTCATGCCGGCGCGCTCCATCGTCGCCGCGAGCTGCTCCGGCCCGGGGAAGCGCTTCACGGAGCTGGGCAGGTAGCTGTAGGCGTCGGGATCGCCGGCGATCCGGCCGACCATCGGCACGATCCGGTCGAACCACAGCGAGAAGAACGTCGACAGCGGCGGGCGCTGCGGCGTGGTGATCTCGAGCACGACGACGCGGCCGCCAGGCCGGACGACGCGCGCCATCTCGCGCAGCCCGCGCTCGAGGTCGGAGAAGTTGCGCGCGCCGAACCCGACGGTGGCGGCGTCGAAGCCGTCGTCGGGATAGGTGAGCGCCAGCGCGTCGCCCTGCTCGAAGCGGATCGACGGCGCCTTGGCCCGCGCCCGCTCGAGCATACCCTCCGAGAAGTCGCTGCCGACGACCTCGCAGCCGCGGGAGGCGGCCTCGATCGCGAGGTCGCCCGTGCCCGTCGCGACGTCGAGCACGCGCGACCCGGGGCCCACCCCGGCCAGGTCGACCGCCCGCCGGCGCCAGCGATGGTGGAGCCCCGCCGTCATGACGGAGTTCATCGCGTCGTACACGCCGGCGATGCGGTCGAACATCGCCCGGACCTGCCCCTCCGGGAGCGTCCCGGTGCTCATCGCGCGAGCCGCGTCGCTACTTCTGCGTCGCCAGGAAGTCGACGAGCGCCTCGAACTTGTCGGGCGGCAGGTCCTTGAACGACGGCATCGGCGACGTCGGGTTGATCAGCGTCCGCGCGATCGCCTGCTTCGGCAGCCGCTCGCCGATGTGGCTCAGCGGCGGCCCCGGGCCGTCGTTGCCGTTCTCGCCGAACTTGTGGCACGCGAGGCAGCCCGACTGCGCGGCGACCTGCTTGCCCGCCTCCCAGTGCGCCAGCTGCTCGCCGCCGGCGGCGGCGATCGCGGCGGGCGGCGGCTGGTCGATCGAGTTCGGCGAGCCGGCGTTCGCGCCGAGGTAGGTCAGGTACGCCATCGCGGCGATGACGAAGATGCCGAACGTCGTCGCGATCGGGCGGCGCTCCGGCCGGCGCTCGGGACCGCGGTCCACGAACGGCAGCAGGAACATCAGGATCATGCAGATCGTCGGGATGCCGATCGTCGCGAGCGGGACCAGCTCGGCCGGCTTGATGATCCGCAGCAGCTCGAAGAGGAAGAAGAAGTACCACTCCGGGCGCGGCACGTACGTGGTCGTCGTCGGGTCGGCCTTCGGGCCGAGCTCGGCGCCGAGCACGATCGACATCGTGATGATCACGGCCATCACGATCACGGCCATGATCGCGTCCTTGGCGACCGCGTAGGGGAAGAACGGCTTCCCCTGGGCCTTCAGGATCGCGTATTCGCGGAGGTACTCCTCCTTCTGCTGGCGATTCACGCGGACTCCTTGCGCAGCTCAGGGTCCGTCTCGGCCTTCAGCCACGGCGGCGCCGTGGTGCCGAGCTTGGCGACCAGGTACAGGTGGGCGCCGATCAGCGCCGCGATGAGGCCCGGCACCAGCATCATGTGAATCGCGTAGAAGCGCGAGAGCGTGGTGGCGCCGAACTCGGGGCCCGCGCGCAGGAAGTCCGAGAGGTACGGGCCGACGAGCGGACCGGTGCCGTTGATGTTCACGCCCACGACGGTCGCCCAGTAGGAGCGCTGGTCGAACGGCAGCAGATAGCCCGTGAACGACATCACCATCGTGAGGATCAGCAGCACGGCGCCGACGATCCAGTTCAGCTCCCGCGGGTACTTGTAGGCGCCGAAGAAGAAGGTCCGCCCCATGTGCAGGAAGATGAGGATGACCATCACGGTCGAGCCCCACTTGTGCATGCCGCGGACGAACTCGCCGAGGAACGCCTCGTTGGTGATGTAGCGGGCCGACTCGTACGCGTTGGTGGGCGACGGGTCGTAGTACATCGCCAGGAACACGCCGGTCACGGCCTGGTTGAGGAAGGCGAACATCGTCGCCGAGCCCAGCGTGTAGAACCAGTTGGTCCCCTTCGGGACCTTGCGGAACATCATCCAGCGCGCCGCGCCCGAGAGCGAGGTGCGCTCGTCGACCCAGTCGACGGCGGAGATGCCGGCTTCCTTGGCCTGGTCCAGCGGACCCGGCTTCTTCTCACCGGGGCGCGGAGGCGGAGGCTTCAGCGCGCCCGGGATGGGTGGGGTCGGGAGCTTGAGCTTCATGTGTTCGGGAGCTTGCGGATGGTGGGCCGCGAGGGGTAGACGTACTGGCCGACGCCGTCGAGCGGCTCGCCCGGGTCGCGCGGCGAGAAGCGCCGCAGCTCCGAGTTCACCGAGTAGCGGGGCCCGATCTCCACCTGCCCGTTGCGGACGCGCGTGTAGAAGCGGTCGAGCGGGCGGACCGGCGGGCCGCCGTCGACCTTGCCCTGGAAGTCGTAGACGCCGCCGTGGCACGGGCAGATGAACCGCGCGGCGGCCGGGGAGAAGCGGACGGGGCAGCCGAGGTGCATGCAGCGGGTCGACAGGGCCACGTACCCGTCGTACTCGTCACGCTGCGGCCCGTCGAGCGCCTCGTTGTGCTGGCGGACGTACACGGTCGTCTTGCCGACCTCGCCGATGCCGGGCGTCTCGGTGATCACCTTCGGCACGTACGTGTCGGGCGTGAAGTCGTCGGGCGCGCCGATCGCCTCCCACCGGTGCTTCTTCTCCTCGAACACCGGTCCGAGGGCGAACCCGAGCGCCGGGAGCGCGAACGCGGAGGCCGCGATGGCGCCAGCGGCGTGGGTCGTGCCGGTCATGAAGCGGCGCCGCGTGACGGTCTCGCCCTCGAACGCGCCGGGGATCTGCCGGTCGGCGGTGTACTTGCTCTTGGTCTTGCGTCGGTCCTTGGCCACGGGAGATCGGATGGTACTTCCTCGATGGGGTTCAACGACTGCTGCTGGCGCTTCCGCGTCCCCACCCGACGGCTCGCGCGCCGGCCTCCCAGGCCGCCGTCGCGCCGTCCGGGTCGCCCGTGGCATGCGCCTGCGCGCACTGGGCGATGACCTCGGCGAGGATGCCGACCGACTCGAGGTCGCCGAGGCGGGCCAGCCGGTCGAGGCCGAGAGCATAGAGGCGGTCGCCCGCCAGCAGCGCGAGGTCGGGATCGTCCTGCGCGACGGTCCGCCCCTCGCCGTAGTGCAGGAGGTGGCCCTCGTGGATCGCCTCGACGAGCAGCGCCACCTCGCCGGCCCGTCCGGCGCTGCGCGGACCGGACGCGGCGAGGCGCGCCGGCTCGGCGTCGGGGACGTCGTCAGCGTCGTGACGGAGCGCGCCGGCGAGCAGGCCGCCCTCCTCGCGCAGCGCCGCGGCCAGCCGCGCGCTCACCTCACCACACCTCCTCGAACGCGGCCGCCGCGGCGGCGAGCGTCCGCTCGAGGTGCTCGTCGGTGTGCGCCAGCGACGGGAACCACGCCTCGAACTGCGCAGCCGGCGGGTAGACGCCGCGGGCGAGCAGCCCCTGGCACCAGCGGCCGTAGGCGCCGAGGTCGCACGCCTTCGCGTCGGCGTAGTCGCGCACGGGCTCCTCGGTGAAGAAGGTCGTGACCAGGCCGCAGACCGACTGGACCTGGACGGGGCGGTCGCCGGCCGCCTCGCGCAGCCCGTCGGCGAGCGCGCGGGTCGTGGCCTGCAGGCGCCGGTAGGCGGCCTCGTCGAGCAGCTCGAGCGTCGCCAGGCCCGCGGCGACCGCCAGCGGGTTGCCGGAGAGCGTGCCCGCCTGGTAGACGTCGCCGGCCGGCGCGACCCGCTCCATGAGCGCCCGCTTGCCGCCGTAGGCCGCGGCGGGCAGGCCGCCCCCGATGACCTTGCCGAGCACCTCGAGGTCCGCGGCGACGCCCGTGCGCTCGTGGATGCCGCCCCGCGCGATGCGGAAGCCGGTGATGACCTCGTCGAAGATGAGCAGCGCGCCGTTGGCGTCGGCCTGCGCCCGCAGGTGCTCGAGGAAGCCGTCGGCGGGCGGGACGACGCCCATGTTGGCCGGGATCGGCTCGGCGAGGATCGCGGCCAGCTCGTGCTCGGCGCACGCCGCCGCGACGGCCTCAGGGTCGTTCCACGGCACGATGATCGTGTTCGCCGTCGCGGCCGCCGGGACGCCCGGGCTGGCCGGCAGCGCCTGGGTGGCCAGGCCGGAGCCCGCCTCGGCGAGCAGCCCGTCGACGTGCCCGTGGTAGGCGCCGGCGAACTTGAGGACCTTCTCGCGGCCGGTCGCGGCCCGGGCGAGGCGGATCGCGCTCATCGACGCCTCGGTCCCGGACGACGTCATCCGGAGCATCTCGATCGCGGGCATCCGCCGGGCGACCTCCTCGGCGAGCTCGACCTCGCCGGCCGTCGGCGCGCCGAAGCTCGTGCCCCGCGACGCCGCGTCGGCGATCGCCTCGAGGATCGCCGGATGCGCGTGGCCGTGGATGAGCGGGCCCCACGACATGACCCAGTCGACGTAGCGGTTGCCGTCGACGTCGACGAGCTCGGCGCCCTCGCCGCGCGCGACGAAGAGCGGGTCGCGGCCGATCGCGCGCATGGCACGGACCGGCGAGTTGACGCCGCCGGGCAGCACGGCCTCCGCGCGCGCGTACAGCTCGGCGGAGCGGGTGTCTCTCAGCGATGCGGGCACGCTCGACCTAGACGCCGGCGTGCTCCCGCTCCCACCGCTTGAAGTCGTCGGTGAAGTAGAGCAGGCGGATCTTCTTGAACTCGGTCGACGAGTAGAGGACGGCGCGGTCCTCGATCTCGGGGATCTCGGCGGCGATCGCGTCGAGGATGGCGTCGCACTCCTCCTTGGAGCGCCCGTGGGCCATGGTGAACAGCGCGTACGGCCAGTCGGGGTATGTCGGCCGCTGGTAGCAGTGCGAGATGCCGCGGAAGGCGGCCATCCGCGGCCCGATCTCGGCGATCCGGTCCTCGGGCACCTTCCACACCCCCATGCCGTTGGCGCTGAAGCCGGCGCGGCGGTGGAAGAGGATCGCGGCGACGCGGCGCAGCAGCCCGCGCTCCTGCATGCCGGCGAGGTGGTCGAGCAGCTGCTCCTGCGACATCCCGAGCTCGGCGGCGGCCGCCGCGTACGGCTCGCGCACGATCGGCAGGTCGCCCTGCGTCGCGCGCACGACCGCCTTGTCGAGCTCGTCGAACGGCACCTTCTCCGCCGGCGCGGGCTCGACCGCCTCGCCCATCGACGCCAGCGTCTTCGTGTCGCCGGCCATCTCGAGGTCCATGCGGATCTTGAAGAGCGTCAGCGTGGGCAGCTGGCGGATCGACTCGGCGCCGGTGAGCTCCTGCAGCACGTCGAGCGTGCCCTGCAGGCCGAGCTTGGAGTCCTCCTCGACCGCGATCGTGAACCACATGTTGAACTCGTGGTTGCGCAGGTAGTTGTGCGACACGCCCGGATGCGAGTTGACGATCTTCGCGGGGCGCCACGGGTGCTCCGGGTCGACCTTCGCGGCGACGAGCATCGAGCCGTAGCCGAAGGCGCGCGTGTCGTAGATCGGCGTGACCTGGCGGATGATCCGGTCGGCGATCAGCTCGGCGACGCGGGCGATCGCCTCGTCCTCGGTCATCTCCGCCTCCGCGGCCACGCGCGCGTACGGGCGCGGCTCGAGCGGGAACCGCCCCTGCATCGCGTTGAGCAGCTTCTTGTCCTGCTCGGAGAGCGGGACGGCGGCGCCGTCCTTGCGGGAGCGGATCTTCAGGTTGCCAGCCATCGTGCGGCGTCCTTCGCGAAGTAGGTGATGACGATGTCGGCGCCGGCCCGGCGGATCGCGGTGAGCGTCTCCAGCGCGAGCGCCCGGTCGTCCATCGTGGAGGTCTTGATCATGGCGTACTCGCCGCTGACCTGGTACGCCGCCACCGGCATCCGCGTCTCCTGCTTGACGCGCCAGATGAGGTCGAGCGCCGAGAGCGCGGGCTTGACCATGACGATGTCGGCGCCCTCGGCGACGTCGAGCAGCGTCTCGCGGATCGCCTCGTCGCCGTTGGCGGGATCCATCTGGTAGCCGCGGCGGTCGCCGAACGCCGGCGTCGACCCGGCGGCGTCGCGGAACGGCGAGTAGAAGGTCGAGGCGTGCTTGGCGCTGTAGGCCATGATCGGCGTCTCGGCGAACCCCTCGGCGTCGAGCTCGGCGCGGATCGCGGCCACGCGGCCGTCCATCATGTCGCTCGGCGCGACGATGTCCGCGCCGGCGCGCGCGTGCGAGACCGCGGTGCGGGCGAGGAGGTCGAGCGACGCGTCGTTGTCGACCGAGCCGTCCTCGCGCAGCAGGCCGCAGTGGCCGTGGCTCGTGTACTCGCAGAGGCAGACGTCGGTGATGACGTTGACGCCCGGGTGCGCGGCCTTGATCGCGCGGACGGCGAGCTGGACGACGCCGTCGTCGTCCCAGGCCTCCGAGCCCTGCTCGTCCTTCTCCGACGGGATGCCGAAGAGGATGACGCCGCCGAGGCCGAGCTGGGCCGCCTCGCCCGCCTCGGCGACCGCGGACTCGATCGAGTGGCGGCTGACGCCGGGCAGGGCGTCGATCGGCCGCGGCCCCTCGAGGCCCGCCTCGACGAACAGCGGCAGCACGAGCTGGCGCGCGAGCACGTCGGTCTCGCGGACGAGGTCGCGCAGGACGGGGGTGCGCCGCAGCCGGCGCAGACGGGTCTGCGGGAAGGCCATCGGTCCCAGCGTAGTGCGGCTACGGCGCCGTGCGGCGCTCGTCCATCTCCTCGACGGTGATCGCGTAGAGGTCGTGGTCGCGCCACTGGCCGTCGAGGCGCAGGTAGCGCTTCGCGTGCCCCTCGAGGCGGAACCCGTTCTTGGCGAGGACCCGCGCGGAGCGCACGTTGTGCGGCATCACCGCCGCCTGCACGCGGTGCAGCCGCGCCGGCCCGAACGCGAACCCGAGCGTGAGCGCGACCGCCTCGGTCGCGTAGCCGCGGCCGTTGACCTCGACGTCGACGAAGTAGCCGAGCGTGGCGTTGTCCCAGGCGCCGCGGACGATGTTCGCGAGCCCGATGCGCCCGCGGATCCGCTCGGTCGCCCGCTCGACGATCGCGAACGCGTACATGCGGTCGGCGGCCCACTCCTCGAGGTCGCGCTGCACCTCCGCGCGCTGCCCGGCCGGCGTGAAGAAGCCGTCGCTGCGGCGCGGCTCGTAGGGCGTGTTGAACGCGCGCGTGCGGCAGCGCAGCTCGACGAGCTCCGGGACGTCGTCGAACCGGAACGCCCGGATGGCGACCTGGGTCCCGTCGACGCGCTCCGGCAGCCTCACGCCGTAAATCTACGCAGCGCCACCCGCGCGAGCACGCCGTAGGCGACCGTGAGCGCGAGGAGGTGCAGCGCCGGCCCGACCAGCCCCGGGTCGGCCCCGTTCACGGCGGCGTCGAGCGCCTGCAGCGACGGCTTGAACGGGAACGCCGCGTTGACGACGCGCACGACCGCGTAGAGGCCGCTCGACACCGAGCCGCTGGGGACGAGCGCCAGGAAGGCGAGCGGGAGCGCGAGCAGCAGGGCCAGCAGCGAGGCCGCGCGCACCTCCCGCGCGAGTGCGCCGATCGCCACGCCGAGCGCGCTGCAGCCGAGCCCGCCGGCCGCCAGCGCGACCAGCCACTGGCCGAAGCGGCCCCAGTCGACGCCGGTGAGCGCGCCGATCCCGCAGAGCATGAGCAGGGAGACGAGCGCGGCGCAGGCCGCCGCGAGGACGATCTTCTCGGCCAGCAGGGCGCCGCGCGAGACGAGCCCGCGGACCAGCCGCCCGTAGGCCTGCTCCTCGCGCTCGAGCGCGAGCACGCCGCTGGCCAGCAGCACCGCGACGAACAGCAGCGAGACCGCCACGGCGAGCGCCACGGCGAAGGCGTCGAGCGGCGTGCGGCTGCCCGACAGCACCGTGCTCTTGACCTCGATCGGCTTGCTGACGGCGTTCAGCGCGGGCGTCGCGAAGTCCAGCCCGATGAGCGCCTGGTTGGCGAAGTTGTCGACCTGCTCCAGACCGGGCCGGATCGAGCTGCCCTCGGGCACGACCCGCAGCGTCGCCTCGAGGATCTCCTTGGCGGTGCGCAGCCCGAGCAGGTTCTCGCTGCCGAGCGGCGTGTGGATCTCGCCGCCCTCGGTGAGGACGCGCAGGTCGGCGACCGCGACGTCGCGGATCTTCGCCGAGAGCGCCGCGTTCGCCTTCGCCAGCTCGGCGTCGATCGTCGACTGCACGAACGACTGCTTGACCGCGTCGCCGTTGTAGACGACCTCGACCTCACCCTGGCCGAGGCCGCCGTTGAGGCGGTCGACGATGTCCGGCGGGATGATGAGCGCGGCGAGCGCGTCGCCGGACTCGACCTTGTCGATCGCCTCGGAGCGCGAGTGGACCTCGATCGGGTCGATCGCCTCGAAGAACCGGTCGGCGTACTGGGCGAAGTCGATGTCCTCGCCGCCGACGTTCGTGACCGTCTGGCCGAGCGGCACCTGGTTGAGGAAGGCGACCTTCGGCTTGTCGGGCCCGCGCGAGAGCGCCACGCCGATGAGCAGCGCGATCGCGATCGGGTACACGACGAGCAGGCCGACGAGCAGCTTCGAGCGCCGCAGGATCTGGAGGTCCTTGCGCAGCAGGAACCGGATGGCGGCCAGGTCGCGCATCGCCGGCGCCGTCAGTGCCCCCGCTCGCGGAGGAAGCGGACGAAGGCGCCCTCGAAGTCGGTGCGGTCCTCGTCGTGCTCCGCGGCGCGCAGCTCGTCGGGCGTGCCGGTGAAGATCACCTCGCCGTCGGCGAGGACGAGCACGCGGTCGGCCCAGCGCTCGGCCTCGGCGACGTTGTGCGTGGTGAAGACGACCGAGGTGCCGCGATCGCGGGCGAGCGCCTCGACGAACTCCCACAGCCGCTCGCGCTGGCGCGGGTCGAGCGACGAGGACGGCTCGTCGAGCAGCAGGACCGGCGGGTCGGCGAGCAGGCCGACCGCGATGTTGACCCGCTGCTGGTTGCCGCCGGAGAGCCTGCCGAGCTCGTCGCCGGCGCGGTCGGCCAGGCCGGTCTGCTCGAGCATCGCCTCGACGGCGGCATCTGGGTCGGCGACCCGCTCGAGCCGCGCGAACAGCAGCAGGTTCTCGCGCACCGAGAGCTTCCCGTAGACGGCGGGCTGCTGCGGCACCCACCCGATCTCGCGGGCCGGGCGGCTGATGCTGCCCTCGTCGGGTCGCAGCAGGCCGCCGAGGATCGACAGCAGCGTCGTCTTGCCGGCGCCGTTGGGCCCGATGATCGCCAGCAGCTCGCCCGCCGCGACCGAGAACGAGACGTCGTTGAGCGCCAGGCGCTCGCCGAATCGCTTCGTCACCCCGCGCGCCTCGGTCCGGGTCACGGTGCGCAGCTCGGTCTCGCTCACCGCGCAGCAGCATACGGGCGTGCGCCATGATCCCCGCCCATGCCGGCCGATGCGCGGATCCTGTTCGTGGGCGACGTGGTCGGCGGCCTCGGCCGCCGCACGCTGCTGAAGCTGCTCCCCGAGCTGCGGGAGGAGCTCCGGACGACGTTCGTCGTGGTCAACGGGGAGAACTCGGCGGGCGGCCTCGGCATCACGCCGAAGATCGCCGACGAGCTGCTGGCCAGCGGCGTCGACGCGATCACGCTCGGCAACCACGCCTACAAGCGCCGCGAGATCTTCCCGTACCTCGACCGCGAGCCGCGGATCCTGCGCCCCGCGAACTACCTGCGCTCGCACCCCGGCCGGGGCGTGGCCGTCGTGGAGAACGCGGACGGCGTGCGGCTCGGGGTCGTCAACCTCTCCGGGAACCTGTTCCTGCAGGCCGGCCGGCCGCTCTTCCCCGAGGCCGACGCCGCCGTCGCCGAGCTGCGCGACCGCGAGCGCGTCGACCACATCCTCGTCGACGTCCACGCCGAGGCCACGAGCGAGAAGGTCGGGCTCGGCTGGCATCTCGACGGGCGCGTGACCGCGGTCGTCGGCACGCACACGCACGTCCCGACCGCCGACCTGCGGGTGCTCCCCGGCGGCACGGCCTACATCAGCGACGTCGGCATGACCGGCCCGCGCGGCGGCGTGATCGGCGTCAAGAAGGAGCAGGCGATCGAGTCGATGCGGACGATGCTCCCGGTCCGCTTCGAGACCTCCGAGGACGACCCGTGGCTCAACGCCGTGCTCATCACGTGCTCGCAGCCGCTGCGCGCGGACGCCATCGAGCAGATCCTGCGGCCAGGCTGAGCCCCGCAGCGAGGAGCAGCGCGTTGCGGATCGCGACGAGCGCGATCGCCGTCTCGTCGCCGCCGACCAGCTCGAAGTAGCGGGTCGGGAACTCGAGCTGGGTGACGGCGACCGCCGCCAGCGTCAGGCCCGCGGGCACCCGGGCGCCCCAGCCCCACGCCACCGCGGCGAACGGGACGAGCCAGATCATGTACTGCGGCGAGAGCACCTTGCCGAGCGCCACGAACGCCAGCAGCGCCAGGAGGCAGCAGAGGCCCAGGTGGCGGACGTCCCGGCGTCGCGCGGCCAGCACGGCCGCGGCGGCGACGGCGAGCACGAGGGCCGCGGTGAACAGCGCCTCGACGGCGCCGGCCGGCCCGCCCGCGAGGCCGTTCGACTTGTAGGGATCCGGCCGCACGG